>NZ_LR590469.1:911681-1215575 GCF_901472495.1 Yersinia enterocolitica subsp. enterocolitica | reverse complement strand
CTTGAGAAATGAGAAGATTGGCTTTAAAATTCGTGAACATACGTTGCGTCGGGTTCCATATATGTTGGTCTGTGGCGATAAAGAGGTCGAATCAGGCAAGATTGCCGTTCGTACCCGCCGCGGTAAAGACTTAGGAAGCTTGGACGTCAACGTGGTCGTAGACCAGCTGCTAGCAGAAATTCGCAGCCGTAGTCTTCATCAACTGGAGGAATAAAGTATTAAAGGCGGAAAACGAGTTCAACCGGCGCGTCCTAATCGCATCAACAAAGAGATTCGCGCCACAGAAGTTCGCTTAACAGGCGTCGATGGTGAGCAGATTGGCATTGTCAGTCTGAATGAAGCTCTTGAAAAAGCTGAGGAAGCTGGTGTTGATTTAGTAGAAATCAGTCCGAATGCCGAACCGCCGGTTTGCCGTATTATGGATTACGGCAAATTCCTCTATGAGAAGAGCAAGTCGACAAAAGAACAGAAGAAGAAGCAAAAAGTCATTCAGGTCAAGGAAATCAAATTCCGTCCTGGTACCGATGATGGCGACTATCAGGTCAAACTACGCAACCTGATTCGCTTTCTGGAAGATGGCGATAAAGCCAAAATCACTCTGCGATTCCGTGGACGTGAGATGGCGCACCAACAGATCGGCATGGAAGTTCTTAACCGTGTCAAAAAAGATCTGACTGAGGATTCTGATTTGGCTGTAGTGGAGTCTTTCCCGACTCGTATCGAAGGCCGTCAGATGATCATGGTGCTCGCACCTAAGAAGAGACAGTAAGGCATTCAAGTAATAGGCCTCTCTTTGCTTGCAAAGTAGGAGGTCTATTCGCCTAGCTAGCTCGTTGTAATTAACAATGCGAAGTGGATATATTCAATGCCAAAAATTAAGACAGTACGCGGCGCCGCTAAGCGCTTCAAAAAAACCGGTGCCGGTGGTTTTAAGCGTAAGCATGCCAACCTGCGTCATATTTTGACCAAAAAAGCTACTAAGCGTAAACGTCATTTACGTCCAAAAGGCATGGTATCTAAGAACGATCTAGGTTTGGTCGTAGCATGTCTGCCATACGCATAAGTAATTTTGGTTTGAATTAAGACGATAGGAGAAGTAAATGGCTCGCGTAAAACGTGGTGTGGTAGCTCGTGCACGTCACAAAAAAATCTTAAAGCAAGCGAAAGGTTACTATGGTGCCCGTTCGCGCGTTTATCGTGTTGCTTTCCAGGCAGTGATCAAGGCAGGCCAATACGCCTACCGTGACCGCCGTCAACGGAAGCGTCAATTCCGCCAATTGTGGATTGCACGTATCAACGCAGCAGCTCGTCAGAATGACATGTCTTACAGCAAATTCATTAATGGTCTCAAAAAGGCTTCTATTGAAATTGACCGTAAGATCTTGGCTGACATCGCAGTATTTGACAAAGTGGCATTTTCTGCACTGGTCGAAAAAGCGAAAGCAGCTCTGGCGTAAGTCAGAATTGAAGAGGGAGCTTGTCTCCCTCTTTTAATCTTTAGTTTATTAGTAGAAAGGTCATCGTTATGATGCATGCAGTTACTTTTCGCTTCTTTTTTTACTTTAGCGCCTGATTTCAGGAGGCTTGCGCGTAAGAATAGAAACGAAAAATAGCGCCTAAGCCTCCCATCGTGGAGGCTTTTTTGTTTTTGCTCTACAGCATTTATGATGACTAGAGTAAGGGTGTCGCAGATGTGGTACCTTATTGATTTTGTATGAAAAGTTTAGTTTACTTGTCGGATTTTAACTCATTATCTATATCCAACGTTATTGGAGTTGTTGGTAGGCAGCAAGCGAGTAAATCCCGATGAGCTTACATAGGTAAGTGATTCGGGTGAGTGAGCGTAGCTAACACCCCAGCAGCTTCAAGAACAAAGGATATGACTATAAGCGGGCCACATTGGCCAGAGGAAGAGAAAACAATGCCACATCTCGCAGAGCTGGTTGCCAAAGCTAAAGCAGCCGTAGAAGATGCCCAGGATGTTGCCGCGTTGGATTTGGTACGCGTCGAATATCTAGGCAAAAAAGGCCATTTGACCCTTCAAATGACATCGCTGCGTGAATTGCCAGCGGAAGAACGCCCGGCAGCAGGCGCAGTCATTAATCAGGCTAAACAAGAAGTCCAGGAAGCACTTAATGCTCGCAAGGAAAAGCTGGAATCAGTGGTTCTGAATGCCCGATTAGCAGCCGAAACTATTGATGTCTCTTTGCCGGGGCGTCGCATGGAAAATGGTGGGTTGCATCCTGTCACTCGTACTATCGATCGCATTGAAACTTTCTTTGGTGAATTGGGTTTTTCAGTAGAATCCGGTCCAGAAATCGAAGATGACTATCATAACTTCGATGCATTGAATATTCCGGCTCATCACCCCGCTCGTGCTGACCATGATACGTTCTGGTTTGATACCACCCGACTGTTGCGTACCCAAACATCAGGTGTGCAGATTCGCACCATGAAAGCCCAGCAGCCGCCAATTCGAATTATCGTGCCGGGGCGCGTTTATCGTAATGATTACGACCAAACCCACACACCGATGTTCCATCAAATGGAAGGGCTGATTGTTGACAAAGATATCAGCTTTACCAATTTGAAAGGGACCTTGCACGATTTCCTGCGTAATTTCTTCGAAGAAGATCTGCAAATCCGCTTCCGCCCGTCTTATTTCCCGTTTACCGAGCCGTCTGCTGAAGTTGATGTGATGGGCAAGAATGGTAAGTGGTTGGAAGTGCTGGGTTGCGGCATGGTGCATCCAAATGTATTGCGCAACGTAGGCATTGATCCTGAGGTTTATTCAGGTTTTGCATTCGGTATGGGAATGGAGCGTTTAACTATGCTGCGTTACGGTGTCACCGATCTGCGTGCATTCTTCGAAAACGATCTGCGTTTCCTCAAACAGTTTAAGTAAGGCGGGAATATCTCATGAAATTCAGTGAACTTTGGTTACGTGAATGGGTAAACCCAGCCATTAGCAGTGATGCTTTAGCCCATCAAATTACCATGGCCGGTTTGGAAGTTGATGGCGTAGAAGCGGTAGCCGGTGAGTTTAATGGTGTGGTCGTAGGTGAAGTGGTGGAGTGCGGCCAGCATCCAAATGCCGATAAATTACGTGTGACAAAAGTCAACGTTGGCGGTGATCGCCTGCTAGATATCGTTTGTGGTGCGCCGAACTGCCGTCAGGGCTTGAAAGTTGCGGTTGCTACTGTGGGCGCTGTGTTACCGGGTGATTTTAAGATTAAAGCGGCTAAATTACGCGGCGAGCCATCTGAGGGCATGTTGTGCTCTTTCTCAGAGCTGGGTATTTCCGAAGACCACGACGGTATTATTGAACTGCCTGTTGATGCGCCGATTGGTGCTAACCTGCGTGATTATCTGAATTTAGACGACAAAACTATCGAAATCAGTGTCACACCAAACCGTGCTGATTGCCTGGGTATTATCGGTGTAGCACGTGATGTGGCAGTGTTAAATAAACTGCCACTCACTGAGCCAGAAATGACCCCGGTAGCATCGTCTCTCAAGGACAGTTTTCCGATCCGCGTTGATGCCACACAAGCTTGTCCGCGTTATCTGGGCCGCGTGGTGAAGGGTATTAATGTCAAGACTGCCACTCCATTGTGGATGCGTGAGAAATTGCGCCGTTGCGGAGTTCGTTCCATCGATCCTGTTGTCGATATTACTAACTTCGTCTTATTGGAGTTGGGTCAACCGATGCATGCGTTTGACTTAGACCGAATAGACGGCGGGATTATTGTCCGCCAGGCGACTGAAGGCGAAGATCTAACCCTGTTGGATGGCACGAAAGTTAAATTGAGTGCAGATACTCTGGTTATTGCTGATCAGCAGAAGCCGTTGGCGATGGCGGGTATTTTTGGCGGCGAGCATTCAGGAGTTAATGAAGAAACGCGCAACGTGCTGTTGGAATCTGCTTTCTTCAACCCACTGTCAATTACTGGCCGCGCACGTCGTTATGGTTTGCACACCGATGCCTCCCATCGCTATGAGCGAGGGGTTGATCCTGAACTGCAATATAAAGCGATTGAACGTGCGACGCGCCTGTTGCTTGATATCTGCGGCGGTGAAGCTGGCCCGGTTATTGATGTTACTTCTGCGGAGAATCTACCCAAACGCGCCACAATCACATTGCATCGCGCGAAACTGGATCGCTTGATTGGCTATCCTGTGCCAGCTGAGCAGGTTAGCGACATTTTACGCCGTCTCGGCTGCCAGGTCACAGAACAGGGTTCTGATTGGCAAGCTATTGCACCAAGCTGGCGTTTCGATATGGAAATCGAAGAAGATTTAGTAGAAGAAGTTGCACGTATTTACGGCTATGACAATATTCCAAATGTGCCTATTAAGGCCAATTTGGTGATGACTAAACACCGCGAAGCAAACTTGTCACTCAAGCGCGTTAAAACTGCTTTAGTCGATCGCGGTTATCAAGAAGCAATTACTTACAGTTTTGTTGACCCTAAAGTGCAGGCATTGCTGCATCCACAACAAGACGCACTCATCCTGCCAAGCCCAATCTCTATTGAGATGTCTGCCATGCGGTTGTCATTACTGACAGGTTTACTGTCGGCAGTGGTTTATAACCAGAATCGCCAACAATCTCGCTTGCGTTTATTTGAAAGTGGCTTACGCTTTGTTCCTGATAATAAAGCAGATTTAGGCGTTAGACAGGATGTCATGCTGGCTGCTGTCATTACTGGCCACCGTTATGATGAACATTGGGATCTGGCGCGTCAGCCAATCGACTTCTATGATTTGAAGGGCGATTTAGAAGCAATTCTGGAACTTACTGGCAAACTATCTGATGTTCAGTTCCGCGCAGAAGCTCATCCTGCACTGCATCCTGGGCAGAGTGCTGCAATTTATTTATCAGGCGAACACATTGGTTTCATTGGTGTAGTTCATCCGGAACTGGAACGTAAGCTGGATCTAAATGGTCGCACTGTGGTGTTTGAAGTGCAGTGGAACAAGCTTGCAGACCGCGCCGTGCCTCAAGCGAGCGAAATTTCGCGCTTCCCGGCAAACCGCCGTGATATTGCTGTTGTGGTAGCTGAAAACGTTCCCGCAGAAGATATTTTGGCAGAGTGTAAGAAAGTTGGCGCAAATCAGGTAGTTGGCGTAAACTTGTTTGATGTGTACCGTGGCAAGGGCGTAGCAGAAGGTTATAAGAGTCTGGCTATTAGTCTGGTGTTGCAGGATACCGCCCGTACACTGGAAGAAGAGGAGATCGCCGCGACCGTCGCAAGATGTGTAGAGGCGTTAAAACAGCGATTCCAAGCATCCTTGAGGGATTGAACCTATGGCGCTTACTAAAGCTGAAATGTCAGAACATCTATTTGAAAAGCTTGGGCTTAGCAAAAGAGATGCAAAAGATCTAGTTGAGTTATTCTTTGAAGAGGTTCGTCGTGCTCTTGAGAATGGCGAACAGGTCAAACTGTCTGGCTTTGGCAATTTTGATCTGCGAGACAAGAACCAACGTCCGGGCCGTAATCCGAAGACGGGTGAGGACATTCCTATTACGGCGCGCCGTGTGGTGACTTTCCGTCCAGGACAAAAGCTAAAAAGCCGGGTAGAGAGTGCCACTCCAAAAGAGTGAATTCTTTCCGAAACAAAAGGCCGCGCAAGCGGCCTTTTTCTTTGTCTTTAACTTATTGAAATACAGTGATTTTATTTAAACCTTGTCCACATAATGACCGCAGGCTGAGGCTATCTTTCCTAATTTGTGTTTCTGCCTTAGTGTAAGTATCCCGCTTAAACGGCCCATTCACTTTTAGAGATCTTCCGACATACTGATGATGTCACCTGAGGAGATCCTTATGCGTAAGATCCGATTCACCGAGCACCAGATCATCGCCGTCCTGAAATCAGTCGAAGCGGGTAGGACCGTCAAAGATGTGTGCCGCGAGGCTGCTATTTCCGAAGCCAGCTATTACAACTGGAAGGCGAAATATGGCGGGATGGAAGCCGCTGATATCAAAAAGATCAAAGATCTAGAAGACGAGAATCGCCGTCTGAAGCAGATGTTTGCTGATCTGAGTCTGGAATACCGTGCGCTGAAAGACGTCATCGAAAAAAAGCTTTAAAACCAGCGATAAAGCGTGAGCTCGTCAACTATCTGACCACACAGTTTACGATGAGCATACGCCAGGCATGCAGGATGTTATCGCTGAGCAGGACGGTGTTTCGTTATCAACCGAATACACGACGTGATGAACCGGTGATCCAGAGGCTGACTGAGGCGGCTGAACGCTATCCCCGCTACGGATTTAAGAAGCTTTTTCAGGTGCTTCGCAGACAGGGACACGCCTGGAACCACAAGCGTGTACACCGGATTTACTGTCTGCTAAAACTGAATTTTCGTCGTAAAGGTAAACAACGCCTGCCGGTGCGTAATCCGGCGCCGCTGGCCACGCCGGAAGCCCTCAACCAAAGCTGGTCGATTGATTTTATGCGCGACGCGCTGACATGTGGCCGACGTTTTCGGACTTTCAACGTCGTGGATGATTTTAACCGCGAGGCTCTGGCTATCGAAATTGACCTGAATATCCCGGCGCAGCGCGGGTGCTGGACAGAATAGCGGCAAACCGTGGCTATCCAATAATGCCACGCATGGATAACGAACTACCGTCTGAGTCAACTATTTTACGCGTAGGGATACTTACAACTATAGCCCAGCGACGTTCTGCTGTGCAATCAACCAGCATCATTTTAGGACAAACATTTTTTGTGGAAAAATAGGGGGTTATCGTGGTGATGCGTTAAAGATGGATGAGGCAACAAAGAGTAAGAAATAAAAAGGGAAAGGGGTAATAAACAGCGCAAACAGACGACGTTTAAGGCAACATCGCCTGTTAAAAGTAGGGATTTAGCTAGCCACTTAATGGCAAATTTGTGCCAGTTCTTCTTCTCTCAGACCGGTCATTTTCATTACTGTGGCACGGTCAAGACCATTGGCTAACATAGTTCGGGCAATTTTCAGAGTGGCATTCTTCTCGCCTCTGGCTTCACCTTTTTGTTCCAGTTTTTGTGCAATTGTCATCAGTGACTCCTCATGCTGCGGTAAGCGCTGGGCCATGCTGCGGATCAACGCTTCTGGCTCGGCCGTTTCGCCAACCTGTATGATGTAATTTATCGCCGCTTTTAGCTGATCTTCTGTAGTGTAACCGCTCGCTATCAGCATGACCAGTTGATCCAATAATTCAGCCAAATCACGCTGGCGAATATGTTTTTGCAACAGTTCCAGCAGAGCAATGCGTCGATGGGTCATGATTTCGTTATCGGGGATTACCGTCACATCGATCAGCGGGAAGTCACGACTGTACAACCTCCCGGCGAGTGCGGGTTGGTTAAAGGCATGCAGCCAGCTCATGGGATATGGATACGGCGTGACCATGCCATGATAGAACAACATGGGAATGACCAGCGGCAACTGGTCGTTCCCCGCTTCCAGGTGGCTCTGCATGGCGGCAATAGCGTAGCGCATCATGCGAAAAGCCATATGTTTATCAGGGGAACTCTGATGTTCAATGAGGGCGTAAACATAACCGTCCCCCGCAGTCGTTTTGAGCGAGTAGAGCACGTCCGAGTAGCAAGCGCGCAGGTTGTTTTCAATAAAACTGCCCGATTCCAGCCGTAAGGTGCTCAGGTCACAAAGTTGCCGCAATTCAGGCGGTAAATGGAACTCCAGCAGGTCACAGGCCGTCGCGGGCTGGGTCATAAAATTCTTAAAAAGTGCATCATGGGGTGTAGGGGTCGTTTTCATCGGGCGATAATAGTCATGGGGATCAGTGTGAGCAATCACTCCGCACCACTTTAGGATAAACATTTTTTCTATTTAAAATAATGAGTTATCGATATGAATAAGAGAGAAAAAACAATCACAGAACGGAATAAATAGGGTGCGAAAAACTGTCAGAAATAAGGCAACGTCTAACACAACATCGCCCGTTAGAATGGGGGTTAACGCGTTATTGCGTCAGGTCTTCATCACGTAGGCCAGTGACTTCCTTTACCAGAGTGCGATCAACACCTTCGGCCAGTAAAGACCGGGCGATTTTCAGTATCGTCTCCCGCTGACTTTCCTGATAGCTTTCAATGTATCCTTTCAGATAGCCTTCTAGCTCAAGTGCTTCTGCAATTTTCACCAGTGCTTCCTTGTTCGACGACGAGTTATTGGGTCACCCATCTGGCCGTTGAATAAATAATGTTCGTTTCCTGGTAGGCGGGATTTAGATTGCCATCTTGAGATTTTCATCTCTGTAGGTGCTGAGCTGGGTGGGGTTGACAGACCCGTCACCAAAAAAACCGGCGCACCTTACGATGCCCCCACCCAGCTCAGCATTTCTTGCTTATTAACAATGTAACCGTATTTACGCCATGCGCTTTGGTGTCTGCCGGACTGCCAAATCCGGTAAAGGATTTTACCGCTGCGGTGTGACTATAACCCGATGAGATTCTGTCGAGCAATTAGCCAACGCCACTTTAGGACAAACATTTTTCCACGTTAAAATAACGAGTTACAGGTGTAATTAAAGGATGTTTATACCGCTTCCGCTAAAGATAATAGTAGCGGAAGCCGGTGAAATTTATTGCCTGGTCAACTCGTTGTTAGTGAGCCTGCCGCTGGCAGATGTTAGATGCCCTGACGGTGTTCCCGCACTTTCAGGGCATTGCAATTACAGCGGTCATTACCATCAATAATTTCGACGTACTATTTTTGTGGCTGATGGTAACCACAATCCTTCTAATTCGAATTATTCTCCTAGCCAGTTGTCGACAATCAGTCCAGGCACACGATCAAATTCTTTGCGATTATTGGTCACTAATATCAATCCGGTGCTTCTGGCATGACCTGCGATATGCAAATCATTAACACCGATGGGTGTGCCTTTTTGCTCCAGACTCGCACGTATAGAACCATAGTGAATTGCGGCTTTATCGTCATAATCCAATACAGTAAGACGTGAAACAAAATCCTCTACAACACTTAAATTGCGTTCAGGTGCCGCGCTTTTCTCTACGCCATGCAATAACTCAGCCAGTGTGATGGAAGAAATAACCATTCTGCCCGCATTAGCGTTAAACCGACCTAACACTTCTATAGGCCGGCGTTTAATGACATATATAACGATATTCGTATCGAGCATGTACTTATGCATTAAAATAACTCACGCTCTGATTGATGCTGTTCTGCGCGTTCGGTCAGAAAATCGTCTGAAACACGCGGACTACTGAAGAAAAAGCTATCCCAAGAGTTTTCAACGGGTGACAAGATACGCTCATTCCCTACAGCTCTCACAGTCACTGATTTAACATTCTCTGGAAAGCGCATATCCACCGGTAAACGCACGTTTTGAGTACGGTTGTTCGTAAAAATGGTGCCCTGTGACATGTTGAGCCTCCTCTATATATAAATTCTGATTAAAGTATACACAACGCCTAGCTGTAGAGCAATGCTATATGGCATGAGTGTAAGTAAAAAAATGAAATTTAAGAGGACGCATTGATATATAAATTGTGAAATTTTTATTGATTCATTTTAGCTATTTAAGTCTCTCTAAAAAAGACATCTGCAATCCATTAAGTCATGCTAATTTGGTTTTTCGACCCATTGCCTAACAGGATTAAACAATGGGCGATATTTTCAAACGATAGAGAGTCATCTTTTGTAGCCCTGGAGACGCAATAATTCAGTTTATGGCGATAACTGTAGCCCTTGGGATACAAGAAATTAAAAAATCATCGTCAATAAAGCGACTGATTCAGTAGACAATACACTGACAAATATCCCGCCAACTGTAACCATGGGCATCATCCCGAACAATGCCTCAACCTCACTTTAAGACAAATATTTCCCCCATTAAAATCAACCATTATTGCGGCAACTCCGGCCAGTCAATCTCTGGTGCGGTGTTGGGGTCAATGCGCATTAGCGCGACGCGGTAATGTTTGAGTGCCGCCAATTGCTGAATATCAGTCTGTTGATTATCCATTGCGATGGCGTCGAGTAGGATGTTGATGTGCTCTGATACCTGATTTATCAGTGCGGTTTTTTGTTGGACGGCGGCGGTAATATGGCGGGCTTTTAATGCCTGCTGATCGACTTCCCAGGCGGTTCCTGTCCATATATCAAACTCATGCATTGGCTGAATCAGTGTTTTATTTTTGGGGATTGGCCCCAGTGCAAAAATGATGGATTCATATTTGGTTTCAATGTCATACACCGTTTGATGGCGATAGTCTGCCACTGTCACCCACTGGTTAGCAGTTAAATCCCTCACCAATGCCATGCCGGTTTTAGGTTGAAAGATGGGCGCATCAGCCACCGAGTGAGCCGGTAAGCCGACGCCGAGCGGCAAGTACTCCATGCCCGCGCTAGCATATTCAAGACTCTCCGCATCATAGTGATAAAGCGTTATCCATCCCGCCTGACTGGCGAGTTGATGGTCATCCAAGATGGCCGGTTGAACCGCAAAGTTATATTTCATTAGACAGCCCTCAAAATATAGCAAAATGAGATGTTGCGTGGACGGGTTTCGGCGGCGGTGCGCACCACGCGGGAGGCGTCAAAATCAAAGCTGCCGCAATGGGTGATGTCGGTATGGTGCGGGGTATTGTCATTGCCGACAGAATCAGTTTTCGCGAAAGCGCCGCTGAAATTACTTTCAGGTGCGCTGCCCATGCTCTCTGATACCCCATTGATGCCGCCGGCGATAAGCTATTTTGGCCGCAGTGTGGGTATTATTGGTGGAGAAAATGAACTGGTGGGCGGTTAACGCGTCATTTTGAATATGCTGAATGGTCGCATCACCAAAGCCCTCGGGTTTATCGGGAGCGTATTGATTGACACAGTACATGCCGGTTTTTGTCAGCGCATTGATCCCCGCTGAGGCAATAATGCAGGGGCCGCCCCAGCCAAATGCGCCGACCTGCATGAGTTCATCTTGAGCATTACCGACATTTCTGGTGGCCGCAGAACCTAATTGCAAGTTAGCCCGCGCCGCCTTGATATTGCCAAGGTCAAATAAATTGTGGCTGGCGAGGAGATATTGCGGGTGCGGATTGAGGGTGCGGATATGGTTGCTGATTGAGGTGACGGTGGTGCTGATGAGTTGGTCGGCATAGTAGCGTGTTGCCAGCACCACCGCTGGGTCGGTTTTCAGGATAACGGCTGCTGTGCTGCTGACCATTAATATCATGCGAATAAGCTGTGTACGGCCACTGCCTTCTTGCATTTGTGGCTTATAGCTTTCCGGGCAATTGGCGATGGCAATTAACTCTCCGGCTTTATTCAGCAAGCTAATCTCCCGAATCCACCACCCGCCCTCAGTCTCAGGGATAATCTGCTCCGCAATAACCTGACGGGGATTGTTCGGGTCAATAGTCAGGGCATTAAGGGCGGCTCGGCGTTGTTCATTCACCAGTCTGGCCTGCGAGGCGGCACGTACCGGTTCGGCTTCCGGCCCCGGATAGATATAGATCACCGCGTCAATCTGGTAATCCACAATCGCAGCGGATTGCACGGTGACGCGGTCAACCACCGGTCGCACGTCCTCGTCATTCAGTGCTGCTCTAACAATAGTGAGTGTGTATTGAGCCAGACAAGAAAAAAAACCGCATTGCGGGGTTCGAGGTTAATGACAAACCCATTTTGTCGCACCGAGAGTGGCGGGGCGACTGCACCGATGGGCGCTCTGACGGCTTACGCCACTTGTATTTTAAATAAATAGGAACCCATTCGGCACATTTCCCCGCTTATTAACTTTGTCAGCAGTCTGAAACCCCGCATTGCGGGGCTCCATACACGTGGCTAGATTTCATCACCCAATTTTTTGTTAACCGTATTTTCGGGCAAATTCTTCATCTGAATTGCAAAGATAAATAATAAATTCAATGAAGGCGATAATTGATGCAATGAATGTCCAGCAAAAAATGAGATATAAAAACCCCTGCCCAATCTTACCTAGATAAAATTTGTGCGCGCCAAATCCGCCAAGAAAAAAAGCCAGAAGAGCCGCAACCACACGATTTCTCTCACCCGTGACTTTTTGAGTTGCGCCGCAACTTGGGCAAGCTTTTGCTGATTCATGTATTTCCTTACCACACCCGCGGCAAAAAACCATGTTTGACATAATGTGTAATCCTTCTAAATTTCAAAGACAATCATAATCAGTACCGTGAATTTACTGAGAGGTTTCAGCAAAGTACATCATTCTGTGACCTCACAGATCGTACGGATTTCATTTTGTTTTTAATATGTTAACTTTAGCTCGTTTAATATTTAACTGATTGTAATTATTAATAGGCCAACAATCCATTAGAAGAGATCTTGAGTCAAACAAAAAAGCCCGCACACAGCGGGCTGATTGAAAACGGTTAAGTATTAGAATGCTAGATATTCATGTAGCTGAAAGACTAGCCAATAGTCATCAGACTGGCATTGCCGCCAGCTGCCGCAGTATTGACACTCAGTGAGTGCTCAATGAGTAAGCGCTCCAGCAGAATATTCGTCTCGCCGCGGGCAAAGCCTTGTACCGAGATAATTGGCCCATCAATTTGCGCTATCTGTTCACACAAAATACGGAGTTGATCGGCATCACCGTGATAGATAACACCATCAAAGGCGATATTAGCCGTTTGCCAATCTTTCGTGAGCGTAATACGTGATTTTACAACTGCCGGTAATGTACGGCATAAATCAGTTTGTATCGTGTTTTCTGGCCAGAGAACCTCGCTGCCAATGGCCAGTACCGCCGCCAGTTGTGTCAGGGCATCCGCCTCGGTATCTGCCAGACACAGGATACGCTGACGCGGTAATAGCGCGTAGGTGTTACGTTCGCCGGTTGGCCCCGGTAACACTCGAACAGTTCCACCTTGTGCCAGTTCACCATAACGCCGCGCCAACTGAGCCACGACGGGTTGTTGCTGTTCCTCCGCCCATTTGATCAGGACATGGTGGGCTGTTTGCAGTGCCTCACGGCCTGAGACATTCTGTAACTGCCCGCTATCATGATGGGTGAGGGTGTTTATCACAGCATCTTCCGGGCGGCTACACAGAAGGCGATACAAATACAGTGGGCCACCGGCTTTAGGACCGGTACCTGATAGACCTTCGCCGCCAAAAGGTTGCACGCCAACCACCGCGCCGACCATGTTGCGGTTAACGTAGAGATTACCCACTTTTGCTTTTTCAGTGACCTGAGCAATGGTTTCATCAATACGGGTATGAATACCCAAAGTTAAGCCATAACCAGAGGCATTTATTTGATCAACCAGCGCAGCGAGATTTTGCCGCTGGAAGCGCACCACATGCAGCACCGGGCCGAAGATCTCTTTTTGCAGTTCATCGAAGCTATCCAGCTCTATTAATGTCGGTTTGATAAAGGTACCGCGCTGCCACTCTTTTTCATCCATATTATTGGCTTGGGCGGCTTGATACACTTTGCGCCCTTTGGCGCGCATGGCTTGAATATGCCGCTCAATACCGGCTTTGGCATCCGCATCGATTACTGGCCCGATATCTGTAGACAGGCGCTCGGGGTTACCCATGCGGCATTCAGCCATGGCACCACGCAGCATCTGTAACGTGTGTTCAGCCACATCATCCTGAATGCAGAGAATGCGTAAAGCCGAGCAGCGCTGACCGGCGCTATCAAAGGCCGACGCCACGACATCAGTCACCACCTGTTCAGTGAGTGCAGATGAATCAACTATCATGGCATTCAAGCCGCCGGTTTCTGCAATCAGCGGGGTTGGGCGGCCTTGTGGGTCAAGTCTACCGGCGATGCTGCGCTGTAAAATAGCCGCAACTTCGGTTGAACCGGTAAACATCACGCCGCGCACACGGGCATCATTCACCAAGGCAGCGCCGACGCTATCACCTCGACCGGGCAGCAGTTGCAGCACACCTTGCGGGATGCCAGCTTCCAGTAGGATCCGCACGGCCTGTGCCGCAACCAGCGGAGTTTGCTCAGCCGGTTTTGCTAACACACTATTACCAGCGGCTAATGCCGCGGCAATCTGGCCAGTGAATATGGCCAACGGGAAGTTCCACGGACTGATACAAACCACCGGCCCGAGTGGACGATGGCTGTCATTGGAGAAGTTATCTCGCACCATTCCTGCATAATAATGTAGGAAATCAACGGCTTCACGCACTTCTGCAATGGCATTGTTGAAGGTTTTACCGGCTTCACGTACCAGTATCCCCATCAATGTTTGCATCTGGTTTTCCATCAATTCAGCGGCACGCACTAAAATTGCGGCTCGCTCAACGGGCGGGGTTGCAAACCAAATCGCACCAGCGCTGGCGGCGGCATCCAATGCGCGGCTGACTTCGGCATCTGTTGCTTCACGAACATAACCAATAATATCAGTCGGTTCTGCCGGGTTGATAACAGGGTGTTCCATGCTATTACCCAGCTCTGTACCACTATCAAGCTCAGCATCAATCAGTGGTTCAGCTCGCCAGACTTGGCTGGCACTGGTCAGTAATGCACTGGAAAGTGAAGCCAAACGGTGCTCGTTTGACAAATCCAAACCGCTGGAATTGGCGCGTTCCTTGCCATATAACTCACGCGGTAATGGAATGCGGGGATGCGGTAAACTGAGTTGGCCTTCGCTGGCAGCGATAGCCTCTACTGCACTGACTGGATCCGCGACTAATTCATCGAGCGGTAAAGTGGCATCGGCAATTCGGTTGACAAATGAAGTATTCGCACCGTTTTCCAACAGGCGGCGAACCAGATAAGCCAGTAGGGTTTCATGGGTGCCGACAGGTGCATAGATACGGCATGGGCGGTTAAGTTTACCATCCGCCACTTTGCCAACCACCTGCTCATACAGCGGCTCTCCCATGCCATGCAAGCATTGGAACTCATACTGACCGGGATAGTAGTTCTGCCCAGCAAGATGATAAATCGCCGATAGGGTGTGGGCGTTATGTGTCGCAAATTGTGGGTAAATCAGGTTAGGAACCGCCAGTAACTTGCGCGCGCAGGCCAGATAAGAAACATCGGTATAAACCTTGCGGGTATAAACCGGATAACCTTCTAAACCATCAACTTGAGCGCGTTTAATCTCACTGTCCCAATAGGCTCCTTTAACCAAACGGATCATCAAGCGACGGCGGCTGCGCTGCGCCATATCAATCACCGCATCAATGGTGAATGGGCAGCGTTTCTGGTATGCCTGTATAACAAAGCCGATACCATTCCAACCGGCTAATTTTGGCTCAAAACAGAGTTTTTCCAGCAGATCGAGTGAAATTTCCAGACGATCGGCTTCTTCTGCATCAATGTTAATTCCAATATCATACTGACGCGCTTGTAAAGTCAGCGATAACAACCGCGGATAAAGCTCATCCATTACGCGCTCATATTGGGCGCGGCTATAGCGTGGATGCAGAGCCGAGAGTTTGATGGAAATCCCCGGCCCTTCATAAATACCGCGGCCATTTGACGCTTTGCCGATAGCATGAATAGCCTGCTGGTAAGAGAGCAAATAGGCCTGAGCATCTGCTTCCGTCAATGCAGCCTCACCCAACATATCGTAGGAGTAACGGAACCCTTTATCTTCTAACTTGCGCGCATTGGCTAAGGCTTCTGCAATGGTTTCGCCGGTGACAAATTGCTCGCCCATCAAGCGCATCGCCATATCCACACCCTTGCGGATCAGCGGCTCGCCCCCTTTGCCGATAATGCGGTTCAATGAGCTGGAAAGCTTGGCTTCATTGTGGGTAGAAACCAGATGGCCGGTAAACAATAAACCCCAGGTAGCCGCGTTGACGAACATGGATGGGCTGCGCCCCAGATGGGAGTGCCAGTTTCCATTGCTAATTTTATCGCGGATCAGCGCGTCGCGGGTTGGTTTATCAGGGATACGCAGCAGCGCTTCTGCCAGGCACATCAATGCCACACCCTCTTGAGAAGAGAGAGAAAACTCTTGCAACAAGCCTTGCACGATACCGGCCCGGCCATTGGCACTTTTTTGATTACGCAATTTTTCGGCAATGGAATAGGCGAGCTTATGTGTCGCCTGAGCCAAATCTTCGGGTAAGCGTGCTTGTTCCAATAACATCGGAATAGCTTCGGTTTCCGGGCGGCGATAGGCCGCTGTAATGGTTGCGCGGCTAACCGATTGTGGCAACACTTGTTCGGCGAAATCTAAGAAAGGTTGGTGCACACTTTCAATGACTTGCGGCATAATGTCGTCCGTTTCAGACGAGGAGGATATCTGTGCTGTTGGAAGTTCCGGTAATTCGTTGTTATTTTCCAGCCGCTCCAGATAGTTAAAAATGGCCTGTTTGATCAGCCAGTGCGGTGTGCGGTCAATACGCTGTGCGGCGGCCTTAATGCGGTCACGTGTCGCTTCATCGAGTTTCACGCCCATTGTGGTGCTACCCATGCTGTCTGGCTCCTGAATTAAGGGGAGTTATGATTTTATTTCAGACAATATCATGCATGTTGCAACTTTGTGCAACCGTGTTAAATCATGTATGTAATCGAAGTGTGAATTTAGTCTTGTTTTTAACAATTTCAAAAGATAAACAATATTCAAATATGAAGTAGTCGAGCGATTAACGCTAATAATGATAGGATTTTTAGGGGGTTTACCTCAGGTGTAACTCATTTTCTTATGTTTGGTGTCACCGCCGACAGAGGTTAATGTGATGCAGGGTAAGTTTTTTGTAAAAAAATTGTTTAAATTCTTGTAGGGCAAGAAAGGACTCCTCTAGGATAGCAACCGCGAGCTAGCTATTGGCTAGCGAATAGTTGTGTTGCTAGTCAATTTCAGATTTTAGCGTTCATCTCTGGTGCAACTCAGTGTCACGTTCCGACCGGCCAGAGATAAAGCATGATGCCGTGCTGTGCGGTATGCATGGAAAAAGCGAGATATATTAAAACGATAATATGCACTATGGAGATGTTGCATGACCATGAACACGCCAATGCTGGTGACTTTTTTAGTTTATATTTTTGGGATGATACTTATTGGGCTTGTGGCCTATCGTGCAACCAAGAGTTTTGATGACTATATTCTGGGCGGCCGCAGTTTAGGGAGTGTAGTGACGGCGTTGTCAGCCGGTGCTTCCGATATGAGTGGCTGGTTATTAATGGGGTTACCGGGAGCGATTTTCCTGTCTGGCATCTCCGAGAGTTGGATAGCTATCGGTTTAACCATTGGCGCTTATTTTAACTGGAAATTGGTAGCTGGCCGTTTACGGGTTCATACCGAAGCTAATAATAATGCGCTGACATTGCCGGATTATTTCACCAGCCGTTTTGAGGATAAAAGTAAACTTCTGCGCGTCATATCAGCCGTGGTGATTTTAGTATTCTTTACGATTTATTGTGCTTCCGGGATTGTTGCCGGTGCGCGGTTATTCGAAAGTACCTTTGCGATGAGTTATGGCACGGCCTTGTGGGCCGGTGCAGCCGCTACCATTGCGTATACCTTTATTGGTGGTTTCCTGGCGGTGAGTTGGACAGACACTGTGCAGGCGACACTGATGATTTTTGCCCTGATCCTGACGCCAATTATCGTGATTTTAGCCGTCGGTGGTATTGATACCTCGATTATGGTTATTGCGGCGAAAAACCCTGCCAATATTGATATGTTCAAAGGGCTGAATCTGGTTGCTATCCTTTCTCTGCTCGGTTGGGGTTTAGGCTATTTTGGTCAGCCACATATTCTGGCGCGTTTTATGGCGGCAGACTCCCATCGCACTATTCGCAGCGCTCGCCGCATTAGTATGACTTGGATGATCCTGTGTTTGGCGGGGACTATTGCTGTCGGCTTCTTCGGCATTGCCTATTTTGAGAACAATCCACAATATGCGGGAAGTGTGACGCAAAATGGCGAACGCGTATTTATTGAATTAGCCAAGCTGCTGTTCAATCCGTGGATAGCGGGTATTTTACTGTCGGCCATTCTGGCTGCGGTAATGAGTACGTTAAGCTGCCAGTTACTGGTGTGCTCCAGTGCATTAACCGAAGATTTGTACAAAGCGTTCTTACGTAAAAAAGCCAGCCAGAAAGAATTAGTCTGGGTGGGCCGTGCCATGGTGTTGCTGGTGGCGCTGATTGCCATCGCGTTAGCAGCGGATCCAGATAATCGGGTGCTTGGTTTGGTGAGTTATGCTTGGGCGGGCTTCGGTGCAGCATTTGGGCCAGTGGTTTTGATTTCAGTTATGTGGCCACGGATGACCCGCAACGGTGCGCTCGCGGGGATGCTGATCGGCGCTATTACCGTGATGGTCTGGAAGCAATATGCCTGGTTAGATTTATACGAAATCATCCCTGGCTTTGTATTTGCCAGTATCGCGATTGTGGTGGTGAGTTTACTGGGGCGTGCTCCGAGTCCTGCCATTACTGAACGTTTCCGTCAGGCGGAAGCGGAATTCAAAACCGTCTAAAATACCCGTCATGAGGACAGAAAATGTCTATCGTGGTGGGGGTACTCTAAAACCGGGCTTGATTGCCCTGAGGGATCCCCACAAAATCACCATTAATAAACTAGCACCATATTTCGGTAGACTCTGGCAAGGTGATTAAGTGCACTATTCAGTGCTATTCGTCGCAATATTAGCGGAGAGTGTCTTAAGACATTCTCTGCTAACGTCAGATAAGATATGACCCGCCTCGACTTCACACTGTTAGCCTGATACCTCACATGTAATCCTTTATTTTCAAAATGATACCCCATTAACCACATCACAATTGTACTTAACGTTGCTAACAGGCTCAGGACCTGCATTCGCTCCGTTGTTCTGCTGCGGCTTGCACGCAAACCAAATCCAAAGCGCTCACTTTTTTCATCACGGAAATTTTGCTCTATTTGCATTCTTCTGCTGTATATTTTCATGACTTCACGGGGCCTGAAGTTGTCGCTACTGGTAAACAGTAGCCAGGGTGTTTTGGCTGATGAGCGGCCGTCACGCTCTTGTTTGTAGCGTTTTATCCTGCCACGGGAACGTCTGTTTTTTCTACCTTTAGGGGCTTTCTTATAAAGATAAAAATGGCCTTCGCAGCGGGCATATTGAGTACGTGACAACGTACCCGGCCCCAAATATTCGGGCTGGCTTCTGGCCTGAAGTTCCTGTGGTTTGTACCAGATATCACCCTCCCGATGCAGTCGAAGTCGTGTATATCCCCTTATTCTTCCGACAAAATCCCAGCCTAATGATTTTATATGTTTGAACCAGGCATTTTGGAAACCTGCATCGGTAACAATAATAACTCTGGCATCGGGATTAACGGCTCGGGCAAATGCATTTAAAAATGTTTTATGAATTTGTTCGCTCTGCTGTTCAGCCGACGGAACAATCTGACTTAACAAAGGAATGGAGCGGCCATCACAAATTAAACTGGCCCGGAGAATGTGGTATTCATGCGAGTGATATCCACTCCAGTCAACAGCAACCACGCACAGAGATAATTTCCGGGTCAGCATAGCTATAATATTATTGAAAATCAGTGGAATATCACGATGAAGAGACTCATTTCCCAGCAAACGGTCCACGCGTTTAATTTTGTTTTTAACCTGAGCCTGACCCGGTAAGAAACGGCCGATACTGGTTAGAGTGAGTGAAGCTCCATTGATTAAAGCAACAGTGGCATCCATCAGGGCGCTTTGCCGGTATTTATGAAATGGTGCTAAGGCATTCTGGAAAAAATTTTGGCATACTTTACGAACAAGCATAGCGGTAATCTCATTGAATTGGTGGAGCAATCAGTAGATCACATCACGCTATGCCTGTCTTGTTTTCTGCGGATTCTTCAGGGCTTGATTGCCCGGTCTATTTCAATCCGGTTGTCATCTCTTGTGGTATTCACGTCTATCGTGCTGATGTATGAAGTCAAAATAAGCCAGCCAACTGAAGTTTACTTTTGCTAAAAAAAGAAGAATATTCCGGTTTTATATTCTATAGCTTTATTAATCATGGATAATAACTGTTTAATAGAATGATCGGAATGGTCAAAGCTTTTCTCAAGCATGTTCTTGGCTTTTACTAAAGTATCCACTCCAATTAAAGATTCATCTTCATAAATATCAATATTTACTCCAAGGGAGTCATTTAATTTATCAAACACACCCGAATTCCATATCTTTTCAAACTCTGGCTCATCAAGGTTCATTTCAATTAAATCACCCTCTACGCATTCATCAAAATCAAGGCGATTCATTGCCTCAGTGCTCACAGGTACAGTAATTGATTTCATTTCTTATTCTCCTTTGATTTTAAAGTGAGTTATTTCGTTATACTCGCTTTGGTTTCTGCCTGTAAGCTTCCCATTTTCAAGCGCTTTGTTATTAGGAATATTTCCTTCAAGATCTAAATATGCTCTTTTCCCCACAATTGATGGGTCATAGATCCTAAAGTACTTCCCGCTTATATCTTCTACCACCTGAACACCGGTTTCCGGGTTAGTATATATGCGTTTCCCTTTATCCGTTGTGGTTACCGTAGGGGAAGTGCCTGCAAACTTGTGTACTGCCGTACTTAATTCACCCTCAGGCCAATTCTTAGCGAATTTTGCCGCTCTTTCGGCACCTTTGAACGATTTTTGTAACTTTTCAGTTTCATCAAGGATATTGACTGATCTGGCACTTTTCATACCTAACAAAACAGAGGATGCCGCTATTGCAGCACCGACGGTTTGCTTATTCAATACCTGTTCAAAACCTTTACTCGCATCATCGCCTAAATCTTGGGCTGTCTTCGTATAGCCTTCAATATTTCCGTTGTAAACACCCCCGGCAGCCAGCAGACGCCCCGCAGCCTTGGTGTTAATAGTACGGAAGGCTTGCTGTGCTGGCAAATCTGGCTCAGAAGCACGTACCAAGCGCTGAATCTGTGTTGGCCGTGGCTTTCCTCCAGAGCGTTGGTAATCCGTTCGACTCACCGAATTATTGTATTCAGCGATAATTTTTTTCGCACCATCAAAACGAAAACCAAGTGAGTCAGTGCATATCAACTTACCGTCGTCATCAATATAAAACAGCCGGGCAGGGCCATGAATATCGCTAAGCATGACGATATCGCCGGAAAAGACCATTTTTTCCAGTTTGTCTTTTTCCCGAGCCCCACGCGATGGTCTCAAATGTGAGGCAGCCCTGTTTTCACGCATATTAATAATGTAACGACCATTATTATTACGGTCATCAAATTCATATTCACGGCAGATACGTGACCATGCAGCGTACGCGCTTATTATGCGCTCATACTCTTCGGGGGGAAGATTATCCCGTGACAGACAATATAAATCATTGCCGGGTAAGCTAAGACTCATATCCATTTCCTTATGGCGTTGACTAAAACTGTGTGACTGTATATCTATTACTGAGCATATTTTCTACAAGAAAGCTCTGTATTTAGTCTTCTCGCGGAGTAAATATTTTTTCTTATCTCTGATAAAGACAAATAAATAAAAATTCGATGTTTGGGTATCGTTGCTACATTGATTGTTTTAACGAGATTCAGATTGCGAAATCTTTACGAGTAATTCCAAATTAATTGATGACTATTTGAAACGAAATGATGGAGTGCTATCGCCTTTCGGAAAATATCAGACAATACCGCTCGTGTAGTGGCGACTATAGTTTTTTGTCCTGTGCCACCCAATACGCCAAAAAATCGGCATTATGGCGCGTTAGCAGGATCACCACATGAGCGATCGGTTGCTGGTGAACTGGCATCATAAAATGATGGACTCAACACCGGATGATTTGGTCAATAACCGGTTGCAACCGCACAACTTCATGGGCAGTCCAGAAAATAGGTTTTTTTATCAAAAAAACGGCCAGTTCTTAATAAACGTATTAATTCGTATCCTGATGAATTTATTTACTATTTAACTCAACGGAAACAACTTGCCACAGTTTGCTTAACAATATTCCTATTCAGCCTCTTGAATTTCTTTTTGCCAGAATGATAATCACTATCGTTTTACTTTTCCTTACGTAAATTGACAATATTCTTATTCGCATATTCTACTGCCCACCGCAGGGGTGTTTAGCATGTTTGTCCCATTTCTTATTATGTTTCGTGAAGGGCTGGAGGCAGCGCTGATTGTCAGCCTGATCGCCAGTTATCTTAAACGTACTCAGCGCGGTCAATGGATGGGGGCAGTATGGGTGGGGGTTATCACTGCCGCCGCACTTTGCCTGGCTATCGGTATCTTTATTAATGAAACCACTGGTGAGTTCCCGCAAAAGCAGCAAGAGCTGTTCGAAGGGATTATCGCGGTGGTGGCAGTTTGCATATTAACCTATATGGTTTTTTGGATGCGCAAAGTCTCCAAGTCAGTCAAAGTTCATTTAGAAGGTGCCATTGATAACGCCCTAAACGTTGAGGGTAAAAAAGGCCGTGGTCAGGGATGGGCATTAGTCGCAATGGTATTTTTTGCTGTGGCGCGCGAAGGTCTGGAGTCAGTTTTCTTTTTATTGGCTGCTTTTCAGCAGGATGTCGGTATTGGCGCACCCGTCGGCGCAATATTGGGTTTGAGCTGCGCTATTTTGGTTGGTATGGCTATCTACTGGGGGGGCGTTAAGTTACATCTGGCTAAATTCTTCAAATGGACCAGCTTGTTTATTTTGTTTGTGGCCGCCGGTCTTGCTGCCGGAGCAATCAGAGCCTTCCATGAAGCTGGATTGTGGAACCACTTCCAGGATATCGCATTTGACCTGACCGATGTGCTCTCAACACACTCATTATTGGGTACCTTCCTCGAGGGCATGTTCGGTTATCAGGAAGCCCCTACCGTTAGTGAGGTCGCGGTCTACTTTATCTATCTGATTCCGGCATTGATTTTCTTTTTCCTTCCACCACGCGCCACGGCGGCTTCAACCGTACCGGCTGCGCGGAAAACTAACCAATAATTTAGGGATTTATCACATGTCTAACCGGTTCTTCCGTCGCACAGCTCTACATGCCGCTTTATTGGCACTGCCAGTTTTCGCTATTAGCGCACAGGCTGCTGATATTCCTCAGGTTAAAATTACAGTTAATGATAAGCAGTGTGAGCCAATGGCGCTGTCTATTCCTGCCGGTAAAACACAGTTTATTGTGCACAATGCCAGCCAAAAAGGGCTGGAGTGGGAGATCCTGAAAGGGGTCATGGTGGTTGAAGAACGTGAGAACATCGCGCCAGGTTTTACTCAGAAAATGACAGCCAATCTGGAACCGGGTGAATACGATATGACCTGCGGTTTACTGAGCAACCCGAAAGGCAAGCTGACAGTGACTGCTGCGGCCAGTACTGACACGGCGACCAAACCGGATGCAATGGCATTGGTTGGGCCAATCGCCGAGTATAAAGTCTATGTAACACAAGAAGTTGCCCAGTTAGTGACCCAAACCAAAACCTTCACCGATGCAGTGAAAAAAGGCGATTTGGCATTAGCGCGCAAACTCTATGCACCGACCCGTCAGCATTATGAACGTATCGAGCCAATTGCTGAGTTATTCTCTGATTTAGATGGCAGTATTGATGCCCGTGAAGACGATTTTGAACAGAAAGCGGCAGATCCGAAATTTACCGGTTTCCACCGCTTAGAGAAAATCCTATTTGGTGACAATACCACCAAAGGAGCGGATCAATTCGCCAACCAACTGTATCAAGACACGTTGGAACTGCAAAAACGGATAGCGGGTCTGACATTCGCGCCAAACAAAGTGGTGGGCGGGGCGGCAGCTCTCATTGAAGAAGTGGCAGCCAGTAAAATTAGCGGTGAAGAAGATCGCTACAGCCGCACTGACTTATGGGACTTCCAGGCGAACGTTGATGGCGCACAGAAGATTGTTAATCTGCTGCGGCCGTTATTGGAAAAAGCGGACAAGCCGTTGTTGGATAAAATTGATGCCAACTTCAAAACGGTTGATAGCGTATTAGCAAAATACCGCACCAAAGATGGCTACGAATCTTATGAGAAGTTAACTGATGCTGATCGCAATGCGATGAAAGGGCCAATTACGGCACTGGCGGAAGACCTTGCTCAACTGCGTGGCGTATTGGGTCTGGACTGAGGATTAAAATGAGTAAGAAAACCGGCCCGCAACACGGGCCGTATCAGCAAGATAACGGGGCGGAATTGCCGTCGCGTCGGCGTTTGCTCCTTGGTATGGGCATGATGAGTGGGGCATTGGCGCTCGGCGGGGCAAAAATAGCCCGCGCGGCCGATTGCCCCACACCCGAATCCGTGCAAGATGAACGTTGGCAGAAGCAGCCCTTCTACGGACAACATCAAGCCGGTGTATTAACCCCACAGCAAGCTGCAATGATGCTGGTGGCATTTGATGTGCTGGCAACCGATAAAGCAGCATTAATCCGGTTATTTACGTTATTAACGGCACGAATTGCTTTTCTGACCACAGGCGGGCATGCGCCGTCGGTTAACGCGAAATTGCCGCCACTGGATTCGGGCATTATGGGGCCAGAAATTTACCCCGATAATCTGACGATCACGGTTTCCGTCGGTGACTCACTGTTTGACGAGCGTTTTGGCTTGCAAGGAGAAAAACCCCTACGGCTGCAAAGAATGACTCGTTTCCCCAATGATTCACTGGATGCTGGCTTGTGCCACGGTGATGTGTTGCTGCAAATTTGCGCGAATACCAATGAAACCGTGATTCATGCTCTGCGCGATATAATCAAACACTCGCCGGATCTTCTCAGTGTGCGCTGGAAACGTGAAGGGTTTATTTCTGCCCATGCTGCTCGCAGCAAAGGTAAAGAAACGCCAATCAACTTGTTGGGTTTTAAAGACGGAACCGCGAATCCGAAAACCAGTGATAAACCGCTGATCAACCAAGTGGTTTGGGTCCAGGAAAACGCCGGAGAACCTGCCTGGGCGGTCGGTGGTAGTTATCAGGCGGCGCGGATTATCCGTTTCAAAGTGGAATTCTGGGATCGGACTCCCTTGCAAGAGCAGCAAACTATTTTTGGTCGCGATAAGCACAGTGGCGCGCCTTTGGGCATGGTACATGAACATGATGAACCGGATTACACCACAGACCCAGATGGCAAAGTGATTAAGATGGATGCACATATTCGGCTGGCAAATCCACGCACCGCTGAAACCCAGGATAACTTGATGCTGCGCCGTGGCTACAGCTACTCGCTGGGGGTATCAAATTCGGGACAACTGGATATGGGGCTATTATTTGTCTGCTACCAATCTGATTTGGAAAAAGCTTTTCTGACCGTACAAAAACGGCTGAATGGGGAAGCGCTGGAAGAGTATGTGAAACCGATTGGCGGGGGCTATTTCTTCGTCTTACCGGGGGTAGCGGATACCACTCACTATCTGGCGCAAGGGCTACTGGAAGCTTGATATTGAAACAAAAATAGCAATTGAGCACCGCTGTTGCGCGGTGCTTTTTTATTACGGGTTAACGGGCTAATTTCGCGGTAATCTTCGCCACATGTTCGCCCTGGAAACGGGCGATGGCGAGCTCCTCAGCGCTTGGCTGGCGGGAACCATCACCACCAGCAATAGTGGTAGCGCCATAAGGCGTGCCACCGCGGGTCTGCGAAACATCAAACAATTCTGTAGCGCCATAGCCGATCGGCACAATAATAAAACCGTGGTGGGCTAATGTGGTCCAGGTTGAGGTGATGGTGTGTTCTTGCCCGCCGCCCGTACCGGTAGAAGCAAATACACTGGCGACTTTGCCGTACAGTGCGCCCGATGCCCACAGCCCGCCAGTTTGGTCAAGGAATGTACGCATCTGCCCGGCCATATTACCAAAGCGGGTTGGCGTACCGAAAATGATGCCATCGTAATCGGCCAACTCTTGTGGTGTTGCTACTGGTGCTTTCTGATCAGTTTTACCACCGGCTTTGGCAAAAGCATCTGCGGGCATGGTTTCCGGCACGCGCTTAATGGTCACTTCAACACCGTCAACCTTTTGGGCACCTTCGGCAATTGCGCTGGCAAGTGTCTCGATATGTCCATACATGGAATAATAAAGCACTAGAATTTTCGCCATCTCGCTTCTCTCCAATCATATTTATTGAATAACGCTGATGATGTCATCATAGTCGCTGCTTATGACACTTATTAACCATACGCCAATACGCTCAAGCTGCAATGTTAGCTACAAAAAAGTCACCGCAATAAGACATCCCAATCTGATGACTTTGATTTGCTCAGTTTACTTACAAATTACGTAACTTCTTTTGTAGGCGTTTTTGCTGCCAGCGCGCCATCCAATTGCCGAGCAAGAATAGATTTATCGCTCTTAAACCTAATGGGATACCTAATCCCAGCACAACCCACCAGGCCCACATATAGCTTGGAGAGGTAAACCAGTTAATCACGAATAATATTGAGCACAGGATCACCGCCCGCAGTAATTGGCGCAAAAAAGACATTTCATTTTCAACGGCCTCACGCGCATCCACTACGCGCTGGTCAACCGCTTCGCCAGAAGTTTCTGGTGGTTGACTGGTATCGGGAGAGTAGAGTTCGCTGACTTTCAATTCCATCACCGCGGCAATAGCACTCAAGGTTTCAAGGCTAGCTTGCTCACCATTCTCTATACGCTGAATAGTGCGGACGTTAAGGCTGCAAAGCTCGGCTAATTGCTCTTGTGACCAGGCCCGTGCCTGGCGTAATTCACGAATACGATAAAGATTCATAATGAATGCTCCTGGGTTTGACGAGATATCTACAAACCTAAATACCAGCGCTCAACACTGCCACGACAGTAACCAGACAATGACATGACATCTTCCCGACACTGGCTGGCCGCCTTGATTCAGCCTGATTGTCAGAGAATAGCCCAGCTAATTTAACTGAAATCTTTATTCATCCCTGAGGTATTTATCACAATGACTTGTTATCTACATTGACAACGTAGCGCACGATTAATATCTTGAGTGATAGTCAAACTCCAATTTAAATAATTAAATGGAGTTTTATGATTGTTAGCATTCACCCAATATAGCGATTAATTAATGAGGAACATTTTGATGACTCAGATATACCACCAATATAAGAAAAAATTGAGTACAAAAGTCATCCTATTGAGCGCGCTGACTCTTTGCATCACGTTCTCGCTACCTTACGCCAATGCCGAACGCTATCCGGATGTACCTGTTGCCTTTAAGTATGGGACGGGCGATCGGGTTGATAACCATTTATATGTTGGCTTAGGTAGCGCCGGTCAATCGTGGTATCGCCTTGATACGGATAAAGCCAGCAGTGGTTGGCAGAAAATAGCTGACTTCCCAGGGCAGCCTCGTGAACAGGCTGTCACTGTAGCATTAAGCGGTAAGCTGTATGTTTTTGGTGGCGTGGGTAAAAATAGCGCCAGTGACACGCAGGTACGTGCGCTGGATGATGTGTATCAATATGATCCACAAACTAATCAGTGGCAACGGTTGGCAACGCGAGCGCCGCGCGGCTTGGTGGGTACCGCCGCAACCACATTGAATGGCACTCAGGCGTTGCTGCTGGGGGGCGTCAATAAAGCTATTTTCGACGGCTACTTCACGGATCTGGCCGCTGCGGGCGGCAATGAAACCCAGAAAAATGCAGTTGTTAATGCGTATTTTGACCAGGCTCCGGCAGACTATTTCTATAACCGCGATGTGCTGATGTATGACCCAGCTAAAAATCAGTGGAAAAGTGGCGGGCAAGTACCATTTTTAGGTACGGCTGGGTCAGCTATCACCGCTAAAAAGGGTGATTTGATATTAATAAATGGTGAAATTAAACCCGGATTACGCACGGCAGCGGTATGGCAGGGCAAAACGCAGGGCACAGAGCTGAAATGGCAACAGCGACCAGATTTGATCGGCGCTGAAAAAGGCGCGGTGCAAGAAGGGCTGGCAGGGGCTTTTGCGGGTGTGAGCCATGATGTGGTACTGGTAGGCGGTGGGGCCAATTTCCCCGGTTCATGGCAACAATTCAATGCGGGGCAGTTATATGCCCATCAAGGGCTAAAAAAGCAGTGGCAACAGCCCATTTATGCGCTGGTGGATAATCAATGGCAGGTGGCAGGCAAATTACCTCAGCCGCTGGCTTACGGCGTATCCATTCAAGATAAAGATAAAGTGATTTTGCTGGGAGGAGAAACAAGCGACGGTGTTGCAACCTCAGCAGTGACTCAGCTCTCCTGGCAAGGTGGCAAGCTGCATCTTGAATAAATAGACTGAAATGATAACGCTCTGTATTAAGCTGTTAGGCATAATATAAGAGCGTTATGGCACAATGCGTCTCGTTTTACCTCGCGTTTTCAGCGGCATTTTGGTTTAACACCCAGCCGGCTGCGCGCAGCAATAACCGCACCGTGATCGTAATAAACCTTATTCCCCACGAATATCGGCCGAGGAATAAGGTCTGGCGCTAACTAACCATCTTGCGGCAAGGGCTTACCATCACTCCCCAGTTTCGGCAATATTTTACGGCGTTGTAATAAAGCGTTGAGCAAAATGGCACCAAAAGTCGCGGTGCCGATGCCCCCGAGGGTAAAGTTACCCAAGGTTAGCGCGAAGTTCCCCGCGCCTAATACCAGTGTGACGGCCACCATAATCAGGTTACCGTTATCACTTAGATCCACTTTGTTTTGTACCCAAATACGCGCGCCAGCTACTGCAATCAAACCGAAAACCACGATTGAGGCACCGCCCAATACCGGCCCCGGAATAGTGTGGATCAGTGCGCCAAATTTGGGTGAAAAACCCAGTAAAATGGCGACCAGTGCCGCGGCGACAAAAACCAAAGTAGAATAGATTTTAGTTACTGCCATGACGCCGATATTCTCGGCATAGGTCGTGACACCGGTACCGCCCACCGAGCCGGACAGCATCGTTGCCAACCCATCGCCCACAAAAGCCCGCCCCATATACGGATCCAGATTTTGTCCGGTCATTCCTGCCACGGCTTTTATATGCCCAAGGTTTTCTGCCACTAAAATCACGGCCACGGGAGCGATAAGCAACATGGCATGAGCATCAAATACTGGCGTGGTAAACTGTGGCCAGCCAAACCAGGCGGCCTGACTGATGGGGCCGAAATCAACTGGTGTTCCCCAACCCAAAATAGTGGTGACAACCCAATAAATGACATAAGACAAAATCAGACCAACCAGAATCAGCAGGCGCTGAATCATTCCTTTAGTAAATACGGCTACCACACCGATACATAAAATAGTGACTACCGCCATCCAGCTGTTAAAAGATGAGCCGGAAACACTATTCACGGCAATCGGTGCCAGATTTAGGCCAATGGCCATCACCACCGCGCCAGTGACCACCGGCGGCATTAAGCGCTCGATCCAGCGGGTGCCGATGCTCATCACGATAAAACCAATCAAGGTGTAAATCGCCCCACAGGCAATAATGCCGCCCAGGGCTAAAGCGATATTGGGATTAGGGCCGCTGCCGGTATAGCCAGTGACGGCAATGACCAAACCGACAAATGCTGCACTGGAGCCAAGATAACTGGGCACCCGCCCCCCCACAATCAGGAAGAACAGTAGGGTGCCGATGCCGGACATCAAAATCGCCAGATTGGCGTCAAACCCCATCAACAGCGGCATCAGCACGGTAGCACCAAACATGGCCACCGCATGTTGTAACCCCATAATCAATGTTGCGCCGACGGGGAGACGCTCATCAGGAGCAATAATGGCTCCATCCAGATTACCACTGCGTTTACGCCATGTTGGAAACCAGTTATTCGCCATAATGTACTCCGTGAGTCACTGAGAAATATCAATAAATTACCGCAGAGAAATCCATCAATTCGTTTTTGAATCAGCGGCTCTGGCGCATTAACGGGTGATAGCAGCGGTCAAAATAGGCCAGACCATGTTGGTCATCGTTATGAATAACGGCGGCAGCCTGACAAAACAGAATGTCATGAGTGCCGACAGAAATAACTTGTGTGATATGGCAGTCAAAAGAGGCAACAGCACCACTGAGCACCGGGCAACCGGTGACCAGAGTTGACCAACGGGCAGCAGAGAAGCGCATTTCCATCGGCGTTTTGCCGCCAAACAAGTTTGACAGTGACTCATGCTCGGCACATAAGGTATTGACGCACAACGTCTGATTTTGCTGAAACACCGAATAGACTGACGCTGAGCGATTGAGGCACACCAGCAGGGTTGGCGGGGTATCGGTCACACTGCATACCGCCGATGCGGTAAATCCGGCGCGGCCAGCCGGGCCATCAGTGGTGATAATATTCACCGCCGAGCCGAGTCGCGCCATAGCATCACGGAAATCCTGCTTATCCACGGCGACACTGCGTAATGCTGACGATGCAGGTAAAGAATCTGTTGGTAAGGATTGTGTTTGCATAGACCACCTCAGGATTAAGAATCAGTTCAACCGAAAAAACAGCCTAAAAATCAGAGCACCTGACACGCCTCGTCGAACGCCAAACGCGGTGCGCGTTCATACAATTTATTGATATCCCCATAACCAATATTCACTAGCAAATTGGACTTCCAGCCTTTTTCTGCCAAAAAAATCTCATCAACCTGTGCATTGTTAAAACCTGACATCGGGCCGGTATCCAACCCCAAGGCCCGACAGGCAATAATCAGATATGCCGCTTGTAAGCTGCTGTTACGAAAAGCGGTTTCAGTGGCTAACTCTGGGCTGGAAGTGAACCAAGAGCGGGCATCACCCTGTGGAAACAGCTTGGGTAATGCATCATAAAAAACCGGGTCATAGGCGACGATGGCAGTGACCGGTGCTTGCAGAGTTTTTGCCAGATTGCCACTGGACAGTGCCGGTTTAAGCCGCTCTTTGGCCTCAGATGAGCAAATAAAGACAAAACGCGCCGGGCAGCAGTTGGCTGAAGTCGGCCCCATGCGCGCCAGGTGATAAGCTTGTTTGAGCAGAGCATCTTCGACCGGTTTATCCAACCAACCATTGTGGGTACGGGCTTCGGTAAATAAAGTTGCCAATGCATCTGGGGTTAATATTTGTGCCATAACGATTCCCTTTAAAGATGAATAGCTGATGTATTGGATTGATTTAGCGCCAGTTCGCACTTGGCGATGCCCGTGTCCATCAGCAAGTAACTGAGTAATATGCCGTTAAATTGCTCACTGTTAGTCACACTCATGGCGTGGCCGCCGTAACTCATCTGTGCCCACTCGCCGTCCGGCAATAACTCGGCTAAAGCTTGCGAACAAGGGTATGGCACTAACAGATCATCGGTGGCACACAAGGCCAGTGTTGGGGTAGTGATGTGGGGTAATACCGAGCGGAAATCAGCATTCATCAGCGCGTTCAGGCGGCGTAATAAGTTTTCCATGCCCTGAAAATGAGCAATTTGCTGTACCTCTTCCTGTTCAAGCAGCAAGGTATTGCGTGATAGCCAATCTGCTGGATAGAGAAACAACGGCTGGGCGCGAACATAAGCGGCTACACCACTGTTGAGCAGTAAATCTTGCCGCACATGGAAGCAACGCCGTGTTTGGCTATCAAGCACCGGCCAGCTGTTGATAGCCACCAGCCGCTCTACACACTGAGGATGCGACAATGCCAGTTGCAAACCTATCATTCCGCCCAATGCGTGACCGACAAAGTGATAGCGCTCAATATGTTGGCTGGCTAATAAGTCCGCCAATTCGTCCGCCATATCAGCCAACGTGTAGCCCGAGGGGATCACACCAGCACTGCGCCCAGTGCCATATTGATCGTAAGTTATCACTCGAAAGTGCTGACCCAACGCACTCAACTGGGGCTGCCAAAAGCGGCCACTGCCGCCCAGTCCCGCAGACAAAACCACTGTTTTAGCGGCTGGCGAATTCTGACCGGTTATCTCGAAATACATAGCTACGCCTCCGTTATCTGCTGCTTGCCAGGTTAGCGTGGCAGATGCGCTACTGACGCGATTTCAATCAGGGCATCGGGTTTGACCAAACCGCATTGAATACAAAAGCGGGCCGGTTTATCACCGGGGAAATATTCGGCGTAAACCTGATTAATGGCGGCGTAATGCTGCCAGTCAGTAAGAAAAATAGAGTTAAAAGTGATGTCATCCAGCGAACCACCCGCAGTCTCAATCACACTTTTAATTGTTTCCAACACATGGCGGGTTTGCCCCGCAGCATCACCTATATGCACCACATTATTCTGCTTATCAAAAGCCAAGGTGCCGGACACGTACACCACGCCATCGGCAAGGGTGCCGGGCGAAAAAGGGGCGAGGGGAGTACCACTGCCCGGAGGGGTAATAATGGTCTTAGGCATCATATGCTCCAGTTATCTGAGTGTTGGGGGCGGCAATAAAATGCATTTATCATGCCGACTGGCTGAGTTGCGCCGATGGCGCAATGCAGTTGCAGAATGTCTCCACATCAGATACCCAACCAAAGAAGGTTTCGATGTTATAAAGTGCCGCTTTTTGGGCAAAATCCGGCCCTGCCTGATGGGTTGCATCCTCCAGTACCACCCCGAAGTACTCAAAGAAGAAGCCGTCGCGCAGTGTCGACTCGACACAGACATTGGTGGCGATGCCGGTAAAAATCAGGTGATGAATCCCTTTGGCGCGCAGAATGCTGTCGAGTTGGGTATTGAAAAATCCACTGTAACGCGGCTTGGCGATCACGATATCGCCCGCTTGTGGTTGCAATTCATCCACTAACGCATAGTCCCAATCACCTTTTGCCAGCAGTTTGCCCATCAGTTCCGGTTGTTTACGCATGGTCTTCAGAGCATTGGATTTATGCCAGTTTGGCGAGCCTTCCCCGCCCGCTTCAACGTATTGTGGATCCCAACCATTCTGGAAAAAAATCACCTGAATACCGGCGGCCCGCGCGGCAGTGATCGCGCGTTTGATATTGGTGATAATCGGAGCGGTGGCTGAAACATCAAATCCAGCCAGGTCGAGATACCCCCCCTCTGAGGCATAGGCGTTTTGCATATCAACCACAATCAAGGCGCTAGCCGAGGTAGGGAAGGCGATGGGTTCTGGTCGCGCATTTAGAATCACTTCGTTGCTGCTAATACCGGGGTTGCGGCGAACTGGCTGTTGAGGGGCGACAGACGGTTTGGTTTCAATCGATTGACGGCTTTCAACCATTTTCATTAGGCCACCTCGCGTGCGGCGGGTGGCAGGGTGTCAACGATATCGGCGCGGCTGTTCATCAATGGCTGGATATGTTGACCGAAATTTTCAATGCCAGAGAGGAAGTCATCAAATGTCAGCAAAATGCCCTCGGTTCCCGGCACCGTGGCAATGTCATCCATCATCTTTGCCACATTGGCATAAGAGCCAACCAACGTACCCATATTGATATTCACGGCAGAGGTCGGGTCAGCCATTTGGCGCACATTGGTATCTGCACCCGATTGGGTATCTTTACCACTTTGTTCGGTTAGCCAGGCCAGTGCTTCGGTGTCGGCTCCGGTTTTGTAACTTTCCCATTTGGCGCGGGCCAGTTCGTCGGTTTCGTCGGCGATTATCATAAATAATACATAGCTACTGACCTCGCGCCCGGCCTGTTCTGCCGCCTTTTGCAGGCGAGCGGCGGTCGGGGCAAAGGCAGTCGGGGTATTCACACCCTTGCCGAAACAGAAGTTGTAATCTGCATATTTGGCCGAAAAAGCCATACCAGCATCACTTTGTGCCGCGCAGATTAATTTGATTGGAGTTTGCGGTTGCGGGCTGACCCGGCAATCATCCATTTGGAAGAACTCACCGTTAAAATCAGATTGCCCGGTGCCCCAAAGGTCTTGCAATACTTCCACATATTCAGAGAGATAGTCATAGCGACGACTGAAATATTCATCTCCCGGCCACAATCCCATCTGCTCATATTCTGGTTTTTGCCACCCGGTCACCACATTCAGGCCAAAACGGCCATTGGAGATAGAGTCAATGGTGGAAGCCATGCGCGCGACTATGGCTGGAGGGAGGGTTAAGGTTGCTGCTGTGGCATAAATCTTAATGCGAGAGGTGACCGCAGCCAGCCCGGCCATCAGGGTGAAAGACTCCAGATTATGATCCCAAAACTCGGTTTTGCCGCCAAATCCGCGCAGTTTTATCATCGATAAGGCGAAATCGAACTGATAGTGTTCAGCTTGTTGCACAATAGCTTTATTTAACTCAAAGCTCGGCATGTACTGCGGTGCATTGCTGGAAATTAACCAACCGTTGTTGCCGATAGGAATAAATACGCCAATTTTCATTTGAGCACCTCTGCATTGTGAGTGGAACTATCTGTACGTCTGCATCAGTACCTAAGCAAAGCTAATGCCAGTTTTTGTAAAACCTGTTTAATCAATACGTTGCTAGATTTCAGTAAATAAAATGTTGAGCAAATGGTCAAAAATGGACTGTTTGGTAAAATAATTGTGCACAAAAAACAGGCGAGTCTGCCCAGTCACGGTGCAGTCGTTCACTAGAAAGAGGTATTCGAGGACGGGATCGGTATGTTATAGGTAGCTTGTTATTTTCAGTTTCATCAATATCCTGCTTTATCAATATTAATTAAGGGACTATCAGTGAAGCTAGCTACCAGCGATACACCAGCACTTGAGATAAAACCTTCTCGCCGCAGCAAAGCTGGGGCCGCGAAACGGCAACTCATCATGACTGCCGCCCTTGAGCTGTTTTCGCTTTATGGTATTCACGGCACCAGCCTGGATCAGGTCGCTGAGCGGGCTGATGTCTCAAAAACCAATCTGTTGTATTACTTCCCCTCGAAAGAGGCGCTGTATATCGCGGTGCTAAAAGACATTCTGGCCATCTGGCTCGCACCACTCAAAGCATTACAGGCAGATCAGCAGCCAATCGACGCTATTCGGCACTATATTGCCCTTAAACTAGCGGTATCTCGCGACCATCCACAAGCATCACGCCTGTTTTGTCTGGAGATGATCCAAGGCGCGCCATTGCTTAAGCAAGAGCTGGCCGGGGAGTTGAAAACCCTGTTCGATGACAAGGTCTTGATTATTCGCCGTTGGATGGATGATGGCCTGATAGCCAAGGTTGAGCCACAACATTTCATTTTCATGTTATGGGCGACAACCCAGCATTACGCCGATTTTAGTGCCCAGATTGAGGCTATTAGCGGCAAAAGTCTCAGCGATAAAGAATTCTTCCAACAGACAGTAGAGAGTGTACAACAGCTGGTGATTGGCGGCATTGCCCGCCGAGATGGCGAAGAATAGCCATTGAGTGAGAAGAGAAAAGGGCGTCAGAAGCGTTCTGACGCCGGATAACAAGTATTAGTTCAGACTGCTGACAAACCTCGACAACCCAATCTTGCAAGGTGAAGGCAGGTAGAAGAGTAAAGCGTCCGCGCCAGGGAGGGCGCGGGTCGAGCCATCAGGGACGCTTGTTTTAACAAAAGAAGTACGGCGTCTTTACGATCTGCCTGTTTTCACCGTTACGGGCACTTTGTCATTAACCTCTATTAGTTATTATTACTGTCGAACAGACGTGTTCTGCGTTTTTTCAAGATAATGTAACCGATGGTCAGAATGACAAACCACAATGGCGTCACCATCAGCGCCTGGCGGGTATCACTTTCCAACGTCAACAGAACCAATACAAAGGCGAAGAACGCCATACACACCCAAGACATGAAAATCCCAGCTGGCATTTTGTAAATCGACTTCTTATGTAGTGCCGGGCGTCTTTTGCGATACACCAGATACGAGCAAAGGATAATCGTCCAGACGAACATAAACAGAATCGCCGATACGGTGGTGACCAAAGTAAAGACGGTCATGACATTCGGGATAAGGTAAATCAGCACCACGCCGCCCAACAGACAAATACAAGAGAATGTCAGGCCGGATGCGGGAACTGAACGGCGTGATAACTTACCAAATTGTTTTGGCGCATCACCTTCTTTTGCCAAACCGAACAACATGCGGCTGGTGGAGAACACGCCGCTGTTGGCGGAGGAGGCGGCGGAGGTCAATACCACAAAGTTGATTACACTGGCCGCGGCAGGTAAACCGACCAGAACGAATAACTCAACAAATGGGCTTTTATCAGCAACCACGGAGCTCCAGGGGGTCACGGACATAATCATAATCAATGAGAAGACATAGAACATGATGATGCGGATCGGAATGGAGTTAATCGCGCGCGGTAATACCACCTCAGGGTCTTTGGTTTCAGCCGCGGTAGTCCCCACTAATTCAATACCGACGAAGGCAAAAACGGCAATCTGGAAACCAGCAAAGAAGCCGCTGATTCCTTTCGGGAACATGCCACCATCATTCCATAAATGAGTAAATGAGGCCGTCGTGCCGGATGGGGATTGATAGCTCATTAACACCATAGTCAGACCGGCAAAGATTAACGCCACGATTGCCACAATTTTGATCATGGCGAACCAGAACTCCATCTCACCGAACATTTTTACTGTTGCCAGATTCAGAGATAACAGCAGTAAAACCACTAACAATGAGGCAACCCATTGCGAAAAGCCGGGGAACCAGAATTGCGCATAGGCAGTGATGGCGACGACATCGGCGATGCCGGTGATGACCCAACAAAACCAGTAAGTCCAGCCAGTGAAAAATCCGGCCCAAGGGCCAAGTAAGTCAGCGGCAAAATCACTGAATGATTTGTACTTCAGATTCGAGAGTAGCAACTCTCCCATTGCTCGCATCACGAAGAACAACATAAAGCCGATTATCATATAAACGAAGATGATCGACGGCCCGGCCAGGCTGATGGTTTTACCCGAACCCATAAACAAGCCAGTACCTATGGCACCGCCAATAGCAATCAACTGAATATGGCGGTTGGAGAGACTTCGTTGAAGGTGCTCTTCAGGTTCCGGCAAAGGCTCTGCCACTATCTTGGATTGGTCTACCATCTTTCCCATTCCCTCTTCCTGTATTTATTGGTGAAGTTGTTGAGCTCTATGTTGGCTCTTTGGTCTTACCCTGTCTGTCTTTGGCTTTTTTGCATGCTTTAAATACAATTTTTGAATTATTTAATATCTTCGCAACAATAATTACACAATACGCCTCGTTTTCCAGTGTTTATATTTCACACACTGAATTTTGTTAAGTTCATCACAGCGCATGGAATTACAACATGAAGTTACATAACTAACAATAATCGTAACTACCAGATGGATAATTAATCCACAGCGATGAATATCACCCAGTATAAAAAGAAAAATCCGATGAAGTGTTTGACAGCTAAGGCCAACAGGAGAATAATTATCCCCGTTGGGTCGTTAGCTCAGTTGGTAGAGCAGTTGACTCTTAATCAATTGGTCGCAGGTTCGAACCCTGCACGACCCACCAACAAACCCAGAAATATCAATGAATTACAAATCCCTCATTTAAACTTCCCAAAAGTAGTGGCGCCAAAATGGCGACAGAAATCTGTGGCGATAGTGATATTTTGACGCTAAAAAACCCGCGAGTTCGCAGGTTATTTTTTAGCCAAATAATATAATTAGAAATTGAGCATTGATTGCCCTTGAGCCGTTGAATGTGGCGGAACTTTATTAATAACACCCGGAGTCATAATAGAGCGAATAAATGTTTCCATTGTAATAAAGGTGTGTCCGCAATTAATATTGGTACACTGATTATATCTCTCTTTAGTTTCGGCAGATATTTCACGACTGGATCGAGTATGTGCTGTGCAACGGCAAATAGGGCATCGCATCATAATAAACACCTCAACGTTCATTTGAGCTTATTGACTATTTTAAATTATTCAAATGAATAAACAATCTGTTTATATTCAATAAGTTATCTATCAATGGCTCCATGGTTTATATCTGATAGTAGAACTTCAAGTTCGAGGTTTGTCGTATAACCACTATTATTGAGCGAATGAATAACTTTAGTAATTATCCACGGCTGGTTATCGATCACTGACTTAAATCCCTTCACTTTGACAGGGGTTTCCGGGTATAGCTCGGGTCTGCCAATGGCCAAAGTAATAGAAAACTCCGCCACACCACGTTGTAATTTATCCCATTTTGCCTGAGCAGCGCGTATGGCTTGCGCTTTGCCGGCATAAGTTGTCGTCAGGGTAAACGTGTTATCCGCTTCGCCCACCATATATTCACCCTCGCGCGTTTCCTACTCTTTAGTGGTTTTTTTCTTCGCTTCCGGTTTCGCTTTGGGGGGTTGTAAGCCCTTAAATGCTGTTCTTTGGGTTTGCGCTGGGGCTTCACTTTTTGCTTTTGCGGCTTTGGGGCCTCCAGCGCACGATAACAGTGACGGGTTTCGACTGGTCAGCAATAGCCTGTAATGCTACGCCCAATGTGCCTTTTTTACCGGCTTTTGCGATGGCGTTTGTGCATTGGTAATTAACACTGGCTCATTGAGTGGAAATGTTACCGCATCAGCATCGCTGGTCGTGCAGACCATACCGACAATTGCGGTTGAGACAGTAGAAATGACATGGGTGCCGTCGTTGATTTCGATGACCTGTATGCCGTGGTGATAGTCACTCATCCGTTTAACTCCGTGGTTAAGAGATGAGTGTTATTGTCCGGTTGGTTTTAAGAAAGGCTATTTATTTGAATTGGTTAAGGTCTGGCACAACAGCAGGCAGTGACACAATTATCAGGCATGCAAAGTCGAAGCCGCACTTATCCGGAAAATAGTTTTATGCGTGGGCCATCTACCCATATTACCTAAAAATATTTTCAAACATATATCTGTCATCGGTAATATGCGATTCTGGACATAAAAATACGAACTCTACCGTTGTTTTCGCGGTGAGTTGATGGGCAGTATTGGGATAAATACAAAATACAGAACCTTTGCTAAATTTATCCTCTCGGTGATTTTTTAAAATACCCTCTATAACATCTGCTGTCCAAATAGAACCCTCCCCCGAAAGGATAATATACCATTCTTCACCCTCAGTATGACTATGGCAGCCAACATACTTCCCTTGATCAATTATTGTACCATAGGCCTGTAAACCCTTTTTCTTAAACATTTCTATAATTGATATACCCACTACGTGGTCTTCTTTTATTTTATTACCACCAAAATTTGAAAAAATTATCATGCCAAACATCCTTTTTATTAGCAGAGTAAAAAAATGACCTGGACAGCTGATGGTAACCGCTATTTAATAATTAAACAATCACGACTTAAAGATGAAAACAAGATGAATGATTACTTGTTTAATTAATGATTTAAATATAATTACGACACTAAAAGGTGAGTAAGTAAATATCTATACGACTCACTCAAGTTATTAATACATTTTTGGAAACTCAGTTCTGAGTCTTGGGGGGAAGATAATCAATCAAAGTTTATTTATGCAAATAATAAATACAAAACCTTATTGACATTACAAAAATTTTTGCGTTGAAGGACGATTTGACGGAGAACTCCCAGCGCCTACCGCTGAATTTCAAACAGATTTTCAACAGCATGACCGCAAAGTAGAACTATTGCAAGACCGTATAACATCAATTGGAATACATGCTTTTGACGGGCGATTTTTTGTTATTATGAAGATGTATTCAATTTAAGCCAGTGTTCGTGTCGTGTTGTCGTGACGGCATTGCCCACACTTTTTATGCTCTTCAGTTAGAATATTTTATAAGACCTAAATAAATATACATCCCGACTTAATAAACCATTCTGGGATATAGCGATTAAAGCCTTCGGCTTTACAGTACTCCTTAAAAGCGTTTAGCGAATTTACTTTCGCCTTTTCGTATATCAATTGCAATTTATTTGTTATTGTGCGGTGAGAAAGGTTTAGTCTTGTCGCTATTTCTTTAGCATTGAGCGACTGTAATAAGTAAAATATCACTTCAAGTTCTTTTTTAGTGAAACTATTGGTAGGGGGCTTTGTTATCAGAACAGGGGGTATTTCCTTATTAAATAAGTCATATAGAGAAATAAAATTGAATTTTGTTACATGAAATATTGTACCGATACATTTTTTTTCGTTATCAAACAGAGGGTATTTTTCGCAAAGGGTATGTTCCTTGCCCCATAGGCAAGTCTGAATCATAGCCACACGTTTCTTAGCTGTTTCAACTTCCCGATCTTGCCTTTGTAAATCCGATGCAAATTAGGCCCACTGAGCAGGACACTCATTGTCTAATCGGCCTTCAATACTAAAATTAATGGGTAATTGGCTAAATTTTAGGGTGGCTTTGTTTGCATACATAAAGCGAGATTCGCAATCTTTTACACCCCACGGTTCTTCATTGTTTTCCATAAATGATAATAGTGAGCCGAAAGATCCAGCATCAATTCCCTTAAAATCCATTATATTTTTGTGATTAATATTGTTCACGATTTTTAGCTCCTTTTAAGTTATACAACTTCTATGGGGATGGAAATTTTAACTCAATAGATATAACAACGCTGTAATATAAAATCATGTTTTTTTATCTATAATACAGATTATCCAATAAACAGCACTGGCAATGATTAATGAATTGAATGACGGAATACCATAATCAATATTCATACCTCCGATAGTTCCTACAACACAAGCCACGATAGCCTTCCAGCCAATTAGCGGTGTTGATTTAGGCAATGTCTGTGTCTGGCGAGAGGCATCAAGCAATTGGCGGTTGGTACGTAACACATAGTAGTCTACCAGCATGACACCTGATATTGGCGGAAATACAACACCGAGTAGTGTGAGAAAATCGGTAAACTTATCTAAAATCCCTGCCATTGATAAGATGGTGCCAACGATACCGAGTAAAACCGTCAGCCAAGTTCGACTCCACCTGTTACCCGTTATTCCATGTACCACGTTTGTAAGGGCTAGCGATGAAGAATATAAACAAACGTCATTTATCTTGATGGTAGCAAGAATAACGGTGAGCAACCCGATCCATCCCGATGTTTGGATCATAATTGTTACCACATCGTCAGTGTCAAGCGCATGCGCAATCAATATGGCGATACCGTTGATAATAAATTCACCCACCAAGATGCAGATCATTGTCATCCAGAATACATGCCGACTATTTTTACAATAGCGGCTAATATCTGGTGTCATTAATGCACCGACAATATATCCCCCAGCAACCATCGTAGCACCAGCAGCAATAGTAATAGGCTTTCCAGTAGGGATGACGACAGCCAGATCAGCAATATTATGTCCTGCTAGCAGATTTAACGAAATCCAAAAAATAGCCAGAAAAAAGAGCGGTACGGCTAGTTTTGCTGTCAAGCTCAACGCTTTGAATCCGAATGCAACCAGTATTGTAAATCCTATCCCTGAGATAGCGGCAGCCCAACTAAAACTGATCAAATTTCCCAACATGTGATTCAAACTCTCTGCAAAAACTGCATTTAATATGCCGAACCACCCAAGAAGACTAATCGCTATACCACAACCGATAATAATCGAACCGATACGACCAAAACCACACCAACGAGCCAGTAGACTGATTGATAACCCCTCCCGCGCACCTGCAATACCGAGTCCGAGGCTGACAAATTGAAGTAGTAAACTCCCTAAAAAGGTTGCCAGCATCGCTTGGTTAAATGTCATTGCATGCCCTAATGTTGCACCTAACATAAATTGGGCTAATGTAGTTATTGCCCCCACTCTGACCAAAGTCACTGAAATAAAACTTGATTTGGCAGATGCAGGTAAGCGACTCACAGAATAATCGTCACCGAGAAGGTGGAGTCCATTCATTTATTCTTCTCCTTATATTTTATTAATATATATAATATTTTTATGGATATTCCGTGTTCTATTTTTAAATAAAAATATTGCCACAAGATCACAGAATAAGTAACGTGCCAAAGCTTAAAATGCAAGTTATATTTCACCCATTAAGATCTAATATAGGGTAGGTGGGTTTTATATTGTAATATAATTATGTAAATATTAAATATGAGGATCATATGTGTAAAAATAGCCAATATTTGCATCTTCCTGACGAAATTCCGCAACAATTAATGTTGTTATGGGAGAGTAGTGATGAAGTTTGGGGTTTCAAAGATCTTGATTCACACTATTTGTACGCTAACAATCCATTTATTGAACTATTAAATTTTCCGCCAGAATTTTGTATTAAAGGTTTGTTAGATAACGAGTTACCTCATCCTTCTTTTGCAAAATTATCATCCCAATTCAGGGAGCAAGAGCTGCTAGCGGCGATAACTAAAAAGCGAGTGTCTTCAATTGAGATGCATTATTTTGGTCGCGAACAAAAACTACAACCTTATCTTTTCGATAAGTTTCCACTTTTAAATAGTAAGAAAGAGTGCTTGGGTATTATTTTTCATGGAAAAAAAATGGATTTCTTCACAAGTGAACAATATGTCGACCAAGGGTCACCTCTAACATTTTTAATTGAAAAACCGGATGATTTTTTTACTGATGAAGAGTTTGATGTGGTATTTTTTATGCTGCAAAATGTAAATAATAAAACTATCGCCCAGCGGTTGTCGCTCTCTGAGCAGGAGGTTGAAGATTATCGGCGAAACATTTACCATAAAGTACACTGCGATTCATTCTACGAATTTAAACAATTTTGCAAAAATAAACGTTATAACCATTATGTTCCGCAAAAAATCCTCGAACCTGGCTCCATAATTATTCCGAATTTTGAATGGGATCTTGGTGATGCAGCACATTCAATAGAACAACATTATCCCGATAGATAGATACCACGGAGATTGTAATAGAAGAATTAAGTTCAATAGTATGAAAATAGGTACTGTTGCAAATAATCGTTAAGGGAAATCAAGTGAAATCGATGTGCTAGATTTGGGCGTGAGGACTATTTTGGGGCGTGTTAACGGCTATACATATAGCTAAGTTTATGGCAATGGCGCGGGGGAGTTAGCCTCCCCAATAACGGAAATTAATTTAGAATGACTGATAAATAATAAAGTTAACTTTATGCAGGTTTATGTGCGGAGAGTAAAAATATCATTGGACGTTCTTTTTCTTCATCCAATGCCGGGCAATCTATAATTTGCTGTGTTGTCGGGCCCCATTCGTCTAAATGCGTAATCACAAAACCATGTTTTACCAAAAGATTAATATAAGTTCCTAATGTCCTATGCTGCTTGATAACACCTTCAGCCAACCAATTTGTTACTCGTTCTCCTTCCGCTTGATAGCTATTTACTGGCCATGATTTTTGCCCATCATCTGCAATCAACCAACCCGGCTGTTTTGGTGCGGTATAAATAGGGTGTTCTGCGGAAAAAATGAAACTACCACCAGGAAGCAAAGCATCATAAACAGCAGTGAGTAGGGCCGGAAGGGCTTTTATATAGTGTAAAGTTAGAGAGCTATATGCTAAATGGAAGGTTTGTTGCGGTAATTGAATATTTTCCAAATCTTCCCGGCGATAAAGGATGTTGTTTTCAGATGTCATTTCTTTCGCGCGATTTAACATTTTCTCTGAAATATCCAACCCTAAAACCTCAGTCGCACCTTGTGAACGAGCGTAGCGGCAAAACCAACCATAGCCACAACCTAAGTCAACGACTTTACGCCCTGATAGTGGCGGCAGAATTTTACCAATGGCTGGCCACTCTGGTGCGCCGTCTAATCCATTGACTGAACGGCTAAGTTTGGCGTAGCCTGAAAAAAAATCCTGATTATCATAAATATTTTGAGTCACGTATCGTCCTCTTTGATTGTTGTTCCTATTGGTTCATAAAAAGCATCGCTAGCTTATCACTAATAAGATGCTATTAAATAAGACTGTAAGATCTGTGAGTATTATTTTGTTTCGAATACTTAATGTCAGAGATGCGTGAATGCTGTTTTGAGAATAGCAAAGAGTTAAAACGGCTAAATACAAGTGCCAGTTAAAATAGCAGCGATGACTTATCTTACTAATCATCTAAAAATAGGCTAAACTTTATACAGTTCGAGTTGGCAATTCATTGCCGGCCTTACTGAGAGTTTTTTAACATTTCCAAAGACTGATAAGGTATCCCTATATTGCCCGTGTAGTTGGATATTATGGTCAACCAAGGTGCTTTATCGCTGACTGGATGCTTCTCTTGAAGGAGATAGCGATGACTCCTGTACAAATACTGATTATTCTGGTGCTTACACTTTTTGCATTGTACCGTCAGTCGGTCAGTCACGAGGTATTGTTAGGCCCAGCTCGTTTTAAATGGGCTTGGGTCTATGGGATGGTCGGTCTGGTAGTGGGTGGCACATATATGCCAGCTACAATGACTTCCTGGGTTGTTTTAGGTAGTGGTGTTTTATTTAGTATTATCATCGGTGTTTTACAAGGTCGCCTTATAGAGATCTGGCGTGAACCTGATGGGCGTATTTTTTGCAAAGGAACACCGCTAACCATTACTTTATTCTTACTGCTTGTTGGGTCTAAATGGATTATCGGCACACTGCAGTACCTTTATAATCAACCCACTGAACAAGGTGGATTTGGTGAAATCTTGATTATGATTGCAGTCATAGCTGCATTCCAGGTAGAAATTGTCCGACGTCGTATCCGAGCTTTATATCCGGATAACCCGGTTGATTCGTTACCTGAAGGGCGTTAAGAAAGTGTTGTATCAGCTAACAGTCGAGGACTGACTGCTAGCTGACATAAAAGTGTCATAATATTTTTAATGTGCCTTAAATCAATCAACAATAAAAAGCCTGGCACCGGATATCGTGGATGAGCGATGCGCTTCTGCATGGTCTGCGACCTGGTAACTCATACCTGCTTTTAATATAAAAATACGCCCATCAACGAGTTCAGTACTCAATTCGCCATCAAGGCACAGTAAAATATGCCCTTTGGAACACCAATGGTCCGCTATGTATCCCGCGCTGTATTCAACCATACGAACTCGGATGTTGCTAAAGTTCTGAGTTCTCCAATATGCAATGCCTTGCTCTCCTTTATGCTCGGTTTATCCACTGTAGACCAATCAGTGGTACCGAAAGGGATATCCCCTATATTCATTTAAACTCCCTAATAGACAGGCAAATGAGACTCATATTAGCTCATCAGTAAAAGAAATACACAGTCTATTACTTTATTGCCAGTCCAAATTTTATAAAGTGGGCCATACTATGAGAGAAACAATAGAATGGAGTTATTAAACCTATGAAAAACGCCACAATTTTTCAGTTTTTCCATTGGTATTACCCTGACGGAGGTAAATTATGGCAGGAGGTTGCTGAGCGAGCAGAACATATTAGCCATCTCGGGATTAATTATGTTTGGTTACCTCCTGCGTATAAAGGTGCTTCGGGAGGGTATTCGGTCGGGTATGACACTTATGATTTATTTGATTTAGGTGAATTTGATCAGAAAGGAACCCGGGCGACGAAATACGGGGATAAAGAAGGGCTATTGAACGCGATTAATCGATTGAAGGAAATGGATATCAAGGTCTTATTTGATGTTGTCTTTAATCATAAAATGGGGGCCGATGAAAAAGAGCCGGTCAGTGTCCATAAAGTTAATCCTGAAAACCGTACTGAAATTGATGAAGCGGTTATCGATGCGCAGGCCTATACTCGATTCACTTTTCCGGGTCGCAATGAAACATATTCATCTTTTCTCTGGGATAAACAGTGCTTTAGTGGTGTTGATCATATTGAAGACCCAACAGATAAAGGTATTTTCAAGATTATAAATGATTATAGTGATGAAGGCTGGAATACCGAGGTTGATGACGAGTTAGGAAATTTTGACTATCTGATGGGGGCCGATATCGATTTTCGCAACCCCGCGGTTATGGGTGAGTTAATGTATTGGGGGGAATGGCTATTAGATACATTGCCAATTGATGGTTTTCGCCTGGATGCCGTGAAACATATTCCCGCCTGGTTTTTCAAACAATGGATTCAGCATGTACAAAATAAAGCAAATAATGATTTATTAATTATTGCAGAGTACTGGTCTCCGAATATTGAAAAATTACAGCAATATTTGGAACGGGTAGATGGTTCAGCAATGTTGTTTGATGTGGCTTTACATCACAAGTTTCATGAAGCTTCAAATCAAGGCGAGGATTTTGACCTCACGCAAGTGTTCAGTGGGACATTAATTGAAGCCGATCCAATGCATACAATTACCCTAGTAGCAAACCATGACACTCAGCCACTGCAATCACTGGAGGCGCCTGTTGAGCCTTGGTTTAAACCACTAGCCTATGCATTGATATTAATTCGTGAGCAGGGCATCCCATGCGTGTTTTATCCTGATTTGTTTGGCGTCAGCTATGAAGATACCGGTGATGACGGGGAAATTTATCAGATAGAAATGCCCATTATTGCTGAGTTGGAAAAGTTAATTCAGGCCAGAACACGTTTCGCACATGGTGTGCAGATCGACTATTTTGATGATAAAAACTGTATAGCGTTCGTTCGTTCGGGAACAGAGGAAGAGCCCGGTTGTGTGGTTGTCCTTTCTAATGGCGCGGAAAATGAAAAAACAATTCAGCTTGGGGAGGATTTAGCCAATAAAGAGTTTGCTGATTTCCTCGGTAATCATTCAGCCATTATAACCACTGATGATCGCGGCGAGGCCGCATTCCCAGTTAACGGGGGGAGTGTGAGTCTTTGGGTACAGAAAGAGTTTTGTACTAATGTGGAGTGAGTCGAATTTTATGTTCCTAAAGCCATAGTCCTTCGGTTTTTAGTACCCGCACCAATGGTACCTACTGCTGACACTATCGTTTTCACATATCGCGCCAGCAAGTACTATTGTTGCCAAAGTGTTAATTTTCTTTGTGTTATATTTAATGCAGACCTCATAATTTCAAAGGAGAGGTCTGCTGAGATACAAACTAATTCAGAATACCTATAACAGCAATATTTCTCCTCATTTGACTTTGTCAGCAGTATGAAGCCCATATACCGATTTTTTTTGCATAATTAGCGCTGCTTGTTTGCTTGGGCGAGGACAGAACCTGCCAATGTTTTGGCAAGCTTACTGGATTTGGGTTCTGCCAATACTTGAGCGGCCACATCTTCCATATGTATGCCAGTTTGATTATCCGTGTTCGTCTGAGAGAGGGCTGAACCCGCCAGACTTTTTTCGATAGCAGGAGCATTAGGATCTTTCAGAATTTGTGCGGCCAGTGAAGCTACCGAGGCTGATGTTTTCTTGGTGTTTTTTGACATTATTTAATCTCAATTAATTGATAGGAGGTATTTGATGTCGCGTTTTAATAAAATTTTAACAAAAACATGTTAACTGTATAAATAAACAGCATGGTGTTCAAATTAAAAACCATTAAAAATATTTAAAACTCTTAATTAATGAGGGTTATTTAAATGGAAGAAGTTTTTAGTGATAATTAAAAGGCAATTAAAATTTTTTATGAGTAAAATATTATTATAAATAATACGGGGTTGACTCTGGCTAATATTGATTAGCTAACTTTATTTTATTGATAATTCAACACTATTTATTCCGAATATATATTCAATATTATTGCCTGATATGTTAAATAATATTCTGATTTAACAGTCATCTATAGCAATGAATGCAAATTAGTCAATATTCGAAATAGGAGCGGTGAGTATAGCGATGATTCACTAAATTTTATCGTGCAGCCCTTAAGATTGTTTTCACCTGTAGCTACCCGTAATCGCCATTGTTGCCAAAATGTTAATGTTTCTTTGTGTTATATTTAATGCAGACCTCATAATTTCAAGGGAATAGCCTTGTGATGATGAATGTGGCTTAGAACACGATAAGAAACAATGGAGGCGCTATGTCGTTGGATTTGCGGAAAACGAGTATGGCCAGGTTGGTCGCCCTCAATCACGAATATCACTATTACAGCCTGCCGCAATTGGCGGCAGTGCTGGGGGATATCGACCGATTACCTAAATCACTGAAAGTGTTGTTAGAAAATTTGCTACGCCATCTGGATGGTGAGCAGGTTCAAGAAGAGGATCTTAAAGCCATTGTGGCGTGGCAACAGTCCGGCCATGCGGACAAAGAAATCGCTTATCGGCCCGCCCGTGTCTTAATGCAAGATTTTACCGGTGTCCCGGCGGTAGTGGATTTGGCCGCGATGCGCGAAGCGGTGCAACGTCTTGGCGGTGATGTGGCACAGGTTAACCCATTATCACCGGTTGACTTGGTGATCGACCACTCGGTCACCGTCGATGAATTTGGCGATAAAGCGGCATTTGGTGAAAACGTCCGGCTAGAAATGGAACGTAACCACGAGCGCTATATCTTCCTGCGCTGGGGGCAAAAAGCTTTTAGCCGTTTTCGCGTAGTGCCGCCGGGCACCGGGATTTGCCATCAGGTGAATTTGGAGTATCTGGGGCAAACCGTCTGGCATGAACAGCAGGGCGGCAAAGAGGTGGCCTACCCGGATACCCTGGTAGGAACTGACTCTCACACCACCATGATTAACGGCCTGGGGATACTGGGCTGGGGCGTGGGCGGTATTGAAGCTGAAGCTGCGATGTTGGGTCAGCCGGTATCCATGCTTATTCCTGATGTGGTTGGCTTCAAAATGACCGGTAAGATGCGGGAAGGGATCACCGCTACTGACTTAGTGCTGACAGTGACGCAGATGCTAAGAAAACATGGCGTGGTGGGTAAGTTTGTCGAGTTTTATGGTGATGGTCTGGCGGATCTACCCCTGGCGGATCGTGCCACTATTGCCAATATGGCACCGGAATATGGTGCCACCTGCGGCTTCTTCCCGGTTGACGATGTCACTTTGGGTTATATGCGTTTAAGTGGCCGTAGTGATGAACAGATAGCGCTGGTGGAAACATACAGCAAAGCTCAAGGGTTATGGCGTCATCCGGGGGATGAGCCGGTGTTTACCAGCCAGTTATCACTTGATCTGAGTACGGTAGAATCCAGTCTGGCGGGGCCAAAACGCCCGCAAGACAGAGTTGCTTTGGCGAAAGTACCTTTGGCATTTAATGCTTTTGAAGAACTGGAAGTTAATAGCAAAAAAGACAAAGTTAGTCATGTTTCTTTCACTCTGGACGGCAAAACCCATGAGTTGGAACATGGCGCAGTGGTCATCGCGGCCATTACCTCCTGCACTAATACCTCCAACCCCAGCGTATTGATGGCGGCCGGTTTACTGGCCAAGAAAGCCGCAGAAAAAGGGCTTAAAACCAAGCCTTGGGTGAAAACGTCATTAGCTCCCGGCTCGAAAGTCGTCACTGAATACCTTAAGTCAGCCGGTTTAACCGCTTATCTGGATAATTTGGGCTTCAATCTGGTGGGCTATGGCTGTACCACATGTATAGGTAACTCCGGCCCATTGCCAGAACCAATAGAAAAAGCCATCAAAGAGGGTGATTTAACCGTGGGGGCGGTGCTTTCCGGCAACCGCAACTTTGAAGGGCGTATCCATCCTTTGGTCAAAACCAACTGGCTGGCTTCGCCACCGCTGGTGGTTGCTTACGCCTTGGCTGGGAACATGAATGTCAATTTGACGCAAGATTCGTTGGGCAACGATCCTCAGGGGAGTCCGGTCTATTTGAAAGATATTTGGCCGACCGGCCTTGAAATCGCCAAAGCGGTTGAAGCAGTGAAAACAGACATGTTCCGCAAAGAGTATTCTGCGGTGTTTGATGGGGATGAAGAGTGGCAGGGCATTCAAGTCGATAGCACGCCAACTTATGATTGGCAGAGTGATTCCACCTATATTCGTTTGCCTCCTTTCTTCAGTGATATGAAAGCCTTACCGGAGCCGGTACAGGATATCCATCACGCCCGTATTTTGGCGATTCTAGCCGATTCTGTCACCACCGACCACATTTCACCCGCCGGTAATATCAAACTCGATAGCCCGGCAGGCCGCTATTTACGGGATCGCGGAGTCGAGATTAAGGAGTTTAACTCCTACGGCTCTCGTCGCGGTAACCACGAAGTGATGATGCGCGGAACCTTTGCCAATATTCGTATTCGCAATGAAATGGTGCCCGGTGTTGAGGGGGGGATCACTCGCCATATTCCCTCGCAAAATCAAATGGCTATCTATGATGCGGCGATGCGTTATCAGCAAGAGAATGTGCCACTGGCAGTAATTGCCGGTAAGGAATATGGTTCAGGCTCTAGCCGTGACTGGGCAGCTAAGGGGCCGAGGTTGCTGGGAGTGCGCGTTGTTATCGCGGAATCATTTGAACGTATTCACCGCTCTAATTTAATCGGAATGGGAATTCTGCCGCTGGAGTTTCCTGCCGGCGTCAATCGCAAAACCTTGGGCCTGACTGGTGATGAATCTATTAGTGTCAGTGGGTTACAAAGTTTGGCACCGGGGCAAACTGTCTCTGTCACCATCACTTATATGGATGGACGGCAACAAAAGGTTGATACCCGCTGTCGTATTGATACAGGCAATGAATTGGTTTATTTCGAAAATGGCGGCATCTTGCATTATGTGATCCGCAAAATGTTGTAATGGCCGGATAGATTAGTGACAGTGTCACCATTAAGTTGGGGCATAAAAGAGGGGGGACTAGCCCCCTGAGGTTAATGACAAACCCATTTTATCGCACCGAGACTGGCTGGGCGACTGCGCCGATGGGCGCTCCGACGGCTCACGCCGTTACGACCCATTCGGCACATTTCCCCGCTTATCAACTTTGTCAGCCGTCTGAGGGGGGCTAGCCCCCCTTATATTTGATAAGCGGCTCTATCGAAGCGATTATTTGGTCAATAAATGGCCCATCTTGGCGGCTTTGGTCGCCATATAGTGCTCGTTCTTAGGATTCTGTCCGACAATCAGCGGGACGCGTTCGACGATATTGATCCCGGCCTCGGAGAGAATTTCGACCTTCTTCGGGTTATTGGTCAGCAAACGCACGGCCTTAATACCCAATAGCTTATACATATCAGAACACAGCGTGAAATCGCGCTCATCGGCAGCGAAACCCAGTTGATGATTAGCTTCAACGGTGTCGGCACCTAAGTCTTGCAAAGCATAAGCGCGGATTTTATTCAGTAAACCAATATTACGGCCTTCCTGACGATGATAAAGCAGTACACCACGGCCTTCTTCAGCAATATGTGCCAGCGCAGCTTCTAACTGGAAACCACAATCGCAACGCAGGCTAAAGAGGGCATCGCCCGTCAGACACTCAGAGTGAACACGGGAGAGCACGGGTTCATCGGTGCTAATATCCCCAAAAATCAATGCCAAATGGTCATGACCGGTGGCTAACTCTTCGAAACCGACCATCAGGAAGTCACCCCAAGGAGTCGGTAATTTGGCTTCTGCTACACGTTTTAGCTGCATCTTGCTGTTCATATTATAACTTTATACCCTTAGATAGGTTATCGCATACCCTACCGTGAATGCCTGCTACACCCTTTTGCTTTTAGGGCATAAGGTTAAATAAAAATTTTCTGCGATCATTATTAGCTATATTGCCATAACTTTTGACCTGCTGCTGTTCAACAAAGCAGCAATAAGGTTAGCGAGAATGTCTATCTAAGACTTATTTTAGTAATGACAAAAATTTGTGTATGTTATCAATAGGTAGAGATACTTATATTATATAGATATAGCGCTTATATAAATCGTGCTATCACCACAGGTAATATGTTGTGGATATTGCCAGAAAGAAAGGGCAACAGATGTGGAATATAACAAAACGCATTACTCTGGGATCACTTATTTTACTGCTGCCAACCTTTGTCATTTGGCTCTCGGGTTGGCAGTGGCAGCCGGGTGGCGGTGAACGCTGGTTAAAAGGGTTGTTTTGGGTAACAGAGACGGTGACCGCGCCGTGGGGCATCGTAACCAGCGTATTACTCGGTGGCTGGTTTTTGTGGTGTCTGCGTTTTCGGCTCAAACCGGCTATCGGGCTGTTGGTTATACTCAGTATGGTTATTGTTGTGGGGCAGGGATTGAAATCACTGATTAAAGAACAGGTACAGGAGCCGCGGCCATTTGTGGTCTGGCTCGAAGCTGAGCATCATATCGATAACCATTTTTTCTATTCCTTACCGCGCGTTGAACGTAGCAAGTTGATTAAACAACAATTACAGAATCAATCCGCGATCCCATCGTGGTTAAGCAGTCACTGGCAGTTTGAAACGGGTTTTGCCTTTCCTTCCGGCCACACGGTTTTTGCCGCCAGTTGGGCATTATTGGCCGTCGGGCTGTTATGGCCCCGTCGACATTATAAAACGGTTATTTTACTGATGCTTTGGGCGCAGGGTGTCATGATGAGCCGTCTGGTATTAGGTATGCATTGGCCAGGCGATTTAATGGCGGCCACGATAATTAGCGGTTTGTTAGTTGCGATGGTATGCAGTCTGGTGCAGCGGTGGTTCGGCCCGTTGAATATTCCACCGCAAGAACAGCAAGAGATTGAAAAGCGTGAGCATGACTAAACATAGACGATTGATTCTTATTTGCAATTAATCATTCGCGATTAAGTTGCTTAAAATAATCTCTATTGAGCATCAGTTCGGCGCTTTATCTTGGTGCAGGGTTTCTTTGCGGGGTAAGGAAGTGCTAATTTGTTAAGTAAGGACGCCACATTTTTGGCATAATTCATCAGGTTGATTCGGCCTTTAGGAAAAAACGTGAAATATTTGCTGATTTTTTTGTTAGTGCTCGTCATTTTCGTGATATCAGTCACGCTCGGAGCAAATAACGATCAGGTCGTTACCTTCAATTATTTATTGGCTCAGGGCGAATATCGGGTATCTACCTTGTTGGCGACACTGTTTGCCGCCGGTTTGGTTCTGGGATGGATTATTTGTGGACTTTTTTATCTGCGAGTTCGAATTTTATTGGGGCGTGCAGAGCGGAAAATTAAACGCCTTGAATCGCAGCAAGAGTTACCGATTGAACCCAGTGCGACTGCATCCACACCTGCCGTCGGCAAGGAATAATTTTCTATGTTAGAAATGCTGTTTCTGCTGTTACCGGTCGCTGCTGCCTATGGTTGGTATATGGGGCGTAGAAGTGCTCAGCAGGATAAGCAGCAGGATGCTAACCGCCTGTCTCGTGAATATGTGGCTGGGGTTAACTTCCTGCTCTCAAACCAGCAAGACAAAGCGGTTGATCTGTTTCTTGAAATGCTGAAAGAAGACAGTTCAACAGTTGAAGCACATCTGACGTTAGGTAATCTGTTCCGCTCCCGTGGTGAGGTTGACCGCGCTATCCGCATCCATCAAGCCTTGATGGAAAGTGCCTCTCTGACCTTTGAACAACGGTTGCTGGCCGTCCAGCAGTTGGGCCGCGATTACATGGCTGCGGGGTTATATGACAGGGCGGAGGACATGTTCAACCAATTGGTTGAGGAGCAAGATTTCCGGCTTGGCGCATTACAGCAGTTATTAGTTATCCATCAGGCGACCAGTGATTGGAACAATGCCATCGAAGTGGCAGAAAAACTGGTCAAGATGGGTAAAGAGAATCAGCGACTGGAAATTGCTCATTTTTATTGCGAATTGGCGCTGCAAGCGATGGGCAGTGATGATCTCGACAAAGCGATGAGCCTGTTGAAGAAAGCCGCCTCAGCAGACAAACAGTGCGCCAGGGTGTCCATCATGCAAGGTCGGGTGCATCTGGCCAAGGGTGAGTATGCGAAGGGCGTTGAAGCGCTGGAGCGCGTGTTGGAGCAAGATAAAGAAGTGGTCAGCGAAGCATTGCCGATGCTGAGTGAATGCTATCAACACCTACAACAACCCGAAGCCTGGGCTAATTTCCTGAAACGCTGTGTTGAAGATAATACTGGCGCGACGGCTGAGTTAATGTTGGCGGAAATTCTTGAACAGCATGAAGGCCGGGATGTGGCGCAAACCTATATTAATCGCCAATTGCAACGCCATCCAACCATGCGTGTGTTCTATCGGTTGATGGACTATCACCTGGCAGATGCCGAAGAAGGGCGAGCGAAAGAGAGTTTACTGTTGTTGCGCGATATGGTTGGCGAGCAAATTCGCACCAAACCGCGTTATCGCTGCCACAAGTGTGGTTTTACCGCGCACTCACTCTATTGGCATTGTCCGTCTTGCCGTGCCTGGGCGTCAGTTAAGCCTATTAGAGGGTTGGATGGTCAATAAGTGCAGGTTATTCAGGGGTATCGGGTGAATTGAATCACCCGACAGTGATTTATGATCTATTTTTTCTTCTGCGGTGCTTTTAGCAATTGGCGCAGTTTCTTCAATTCTTTCTGGCTTAACGGCTGTTCTGAAATTTCTTCCACGCCTTGGTTATCAATCTCGTTGTGATGCAATTTGGCATCTTTATGGCCGCTCTTAGCGCTTTTAACATCAACCGCAAAACTTTTTTCTAATCTTTCGCACACTTCAGTGCTGAGAGAAAACTGTTTTTCTAAGGCGGCAGCTTTGATTTTCTCTTTTAATTCCAGAGGGATTTTAATGGTTAAGGTAGATATTTCGCTCATCATATAACCTTCAACTTAGGGGAAAATACCAAGCTAAGTGAGGGAAGCGAAACTGTCCAGGGGATAACACAATTGTCACAAAAAATTCACATTGAGCATTTTCAGAAATAGACAATGCGCAGAAGGTTAAGTGATCTGAAGTGATGGGGGATTATGGTTTGGCGTAACCGATGGCTAAGACCTGTTACGCTAGAGATAAATGAAGGCTTACGGGCGAGTGTGTGGATAATGTATCAAGTCGTGGAAACGCACAGAATGGCCGCTTTCATTGCGATAGCCGTGCGGGCAATCAGCCGCAAATCGTAGCGCCTCACCAGTGGTCAGCGTTCGGGTCACGCCATCAACAGTGAGTATCAGTTCTCCTTCAATGACAATCACATGCTCAATCACGCCAGCTTCGTGTGGCGTTGACTCACTGCATCCACCCGGTTCGAGGTCGACAAAGTCATTTCGCGCTAGCTGGCACCATGTGTCTGGTGTATCTGCTGGCAAAACGAACGCTGTCGCGCTATGCGATTGTTCTGGCACTGGCCGCCGGGCTGATTGTGGCCGGATTACAGGGCAATATTGCACTGCACGGCCAGACGTTGATTTTTGCCACTCCGGTCTTTGTCATGCCGCACTTCACAATCTCAACTCTTCTCGGCATCGGTGTTCCGTTTTTCGTGGTGACAATGGCCTCACAAAATGCGCCGGGCATCGCTACGCTGAAAGCGCATGGTTACAATCTGCCTGTTTCCCCCCTGATTTCATGGACAGCACTGACCGCACTGGTTTTAGCACCGTTTGGTGGGTTTACCGTCTGTATCGCGGCGATTACAGCGGCGATCTGCATGGGGCAAGATATCCATCCTGATCCGAAAAAACGTTATATGGCGGCGGTCGCTGCTGGGTTCTTCTATCTGATCGCCGGTGTGTTTGGTGGTTCAATCGGTATAGTGTTTACCGCTCTGCCGGTCGCGCTTATCCACACTATTGCCGGTCTGGCCTTACTTGGCACCATTGCGGGTAGTTTGTATCGTGCGCTGGAAAATGAACGTCAGCGTGATGCAGCGATTATCACGTTTTTGATAACGGCTTCCGGCGTGACATTGTTGGGGGTCGGCTCCGCGTTCTGGGGGCTGGTCGGGGGGATAATCACCCATCTGATCCTCAATCTCCCAGCGCACAAAACGGAACACGACGCTGGGAAAAGTTGAGTTTGTTTATCTTCTGGGGAACAGAATATTACTATCGGGGAAAAGTGCTGAAACCACCTTTCCCCTTTGTCTCTTAGCGGTAAATGACCGCCGTACCGTGCAATTTGTTATTGCCGGTAGCAGAGGTGATCAGGTATGAGGTTGCGCCAGCTTCATCTGCTTTTTTCGCCAGAGCGTTTTCTAATTCAGTTAATGTACCGGCATTGCTGGCGGCAACGGTACCCATCTCATTCAAGCCTGTTGCTGGTGCGTGCAGGATTTGTGTGGCAGCAACACTGGCAAATGATGCGAAAGAAAGGGCCAACGCAGGGATAATATATTTAATATTTTTCATGTGGAACTCCAGTTACATATTTACCATTTAAATAACAAATTATTATTTAAATCATGGCATAGACAATCAATGTCTTGCGATGGAGTGCATCATAGCGCAGGGTTGTTTAAATAAAATCACAAAAAATTGATTTTTATCATCAAAAAATTCGAATGACATTTTACCTTTCTTGAAACTTTTTTACTTAACTGCGGGTATAAGAAGTACGTCTGCTTTTGCATAAATCTACGTAACCAGAAAAAGCCTGACAAAGGGCGGCTAAACTCACATTGCCGACTGCTGTAATTTCAGTGACACACCCTGTAGAATGTCGTTGTTATCATGACTAACTGACTGAAAAAGGCTTGAAAATGACGTCTGCAACTAAAACTAATAACAGTGGCTCAATATCTTCCCCGATCGTTGTTGCACTGGATTATGCCAATAAAGACGCGGCGTTAGCTTTTGCTGATCGTGTTAATCCGCGAGATTGCCGATTAAAAGTAGGCAAAGAGATGTTTACTTTATATGGCCCCCAACTTGTTCGAGATCTGCATCAGCGCGGTTTTGAGGTCTTTCTGGATTTGAAATTCCACGATATTCCTAACACTACCGCCCGTGCGGTTGCGGCGGCGGCGGAACTGGGGGTGTGGATGGTAAATGTTCATGCCACTGGGGGGATGCGCATGATGACGGCGGCAAAAGAAGCATTATTGCCCTTTGGCCAACAAGCACCATTACTGATTGCTGTGACGGTGCTAACCAGCATGGATGGTGGGGATTTACGTGATATTGGCATTAATATCACCCCAGCCGAACAGGCAGAGCGGTTGGCAAAATTAACCTGGGATTGCGGTTTAGATGGGGTGGTCTGTTCTGCCCACGAAGCGGTGCGCTTAAAGCAGGTGTGTGGTGAGGATTTCAAACTGGTGACACCGGGGATTCGCCCTGAGGGCAGTGATGCTGGCGATCAGCGCCGTATTATGACACCAGAACAAGCGGTAGCGGCAGGTGTGGATTATATGGTGATAGGGCGTCCGATCACCCAATCCCCTGACCCGGAAAAAACCTTGACCGACATTCTGGCCTCTTTGGGTAAGGGGGCAAAATGAGTCATGATAATAGCCGTTTGGTCTATTCAACCGATACCGGGCGTATCACTGAACCCGAGGTCAAACCGCAGCGGCCTAAAGGCGATGGTATTGTGCGCATCCAGCGTCAAACCAGTGGCCGCAAAGGCAAGGGCGTGTGTTTGATTAGCGGTATTGATGGCAGTGATGAAATGCTAGAGAAACTGTCAGCAGAATTGAAGAAGAAGTGCGGTTGCGGTGGCTCAATTAAAGACGGCATCATTGAAATTCAAGGAGATAAACGCGATCTTCTTAAGCAACTGCTCGAAGCCAAGGGGATGAAAGTCAAACTGGCAGGGGGTTGAAGAAATTATAACACGTTGTTTTATTGAGTGGAGTTTGACGGGGTGACTGCCCCGATGGGTGCTCCGGCAGCTTACGCTGCTACGACCCGTTCGGCACATTTCCCCGTCAGTCAACTTCGTTATCGCTAACGTTTTAAGAATAAAACAAAGTATCTAAAGTCATTGGGACTGTAGCCAGGCGGCAAACGAATAAATCCCGATGAGCTGACTTATGTCAGTGATTCGGGTGCATGAGAGCCACCAACAACGCTACAGTTTTAAGAATAAAAGAAATTATCCGAAGTTATTGGGACTGTAGCCAGGCGGCAAACGAATAAATCCCGATGAGCTGACTTATGTCAGTGATTTGGGTGCATGAGAGCCACCAACAACGCTACAGTTTCAAGAATAAAAGAAATTATCCGAAGTTATTGGGACTGTAGCCAGGCGGCAAACGAATAAATCCCGATGAGCTGACTTATGTCAGTGATTCGGGTGCATGAGAGCCGCCAACAACGCTACAGTTTCAAGAACGAAGGATAAGTTTATTTACTGACCTGATGGCCAATAACCCCACCAATAGCCGCACCACCCAGAGTACCCAGTGTGCTATCAGTCAGCACTGCGCCCCCAACAGCCCCGACACCGGCACCGATGGCAGTATTACGGTCTCGTTTTGACATGTTGGAACATGCAGATAGTGACAGGGCCAGCGTTAGTGCCAATGCGGCAGTCGCCAATCTTTTATTGATCATCATAATTATTCTCCTCACGTTGGCAGAGTGAATCCATACTGAATCAAACTTACCTTACTCAGTATAGGCGTTATATTAATATTAAGCGTCAGCTCATTCCATTTGTGTTTAGAATAAACAACGCCATTTTGATTTAAATTTGGAATTAATATTGAGAACTCGTTTCTTCATCAATAGAATCTAGTATAATTACCTGTAATTCATTTGGTAGGTAAATAGTCCTAATTTGAACGAATCAGGTATGGAATTAAGGATTATCTTAGACCGAAAACACAATTAACCCCTTGTCTGCACTCAAAAAAAACCTTCATCACTGGTTGTGTATCTCCCAGACTGTACTTTCCAGCCGATCTGTACGCAGTTTATAGCTATTTATCCCATACCGGTTCTCACCTGTGGCGCTGAAAATGAGACAAATTCAGTTATTCAGGATACGACGATGCTCAACGAACTGAAGCAGCAGGTGCTGGCTGCTAATCTGGCACTGCCACGCCATAATCTGGTCACTTTCACCTGGGGAAATGTCAGTGCTGTCGATCGTCAAAAGGGCCTGCTGGTGATTAAGCCTTCGGGCGTTGAGTATGACGTGATGACGGTGGATGACATGGTGGTTGTGGAGTTGGACACCGGCAAAGTGGTGGAGGGCAGCAAGAAGCCTTCATCGGACACTGACACGCATCGGGTGCTTTACCTTAATTTTCCTCAAATCGGCGGTATCGTACATACGCATTCACGCCACGCCACCATATGGGCGCAAGCTGGTTTGGATTTACCCGCCTGGGGCACCACGCATGCGGATTATTTCTATGGCGCAATCCCCTGTACCCGCCTGATGACACCAGAAGAGATTGCTGGTGGTTATGAATGGGAAACAGGTAATGTCATTGTCGAGACATTCGTTGATAGGGGCATTAAACCAGAAGATGTGCCCGCCGTTTTGGTGAATTCACACGGGCCATTTGCCTGGGGAACTGATGCTGATAATGCTGTACACAATGCGGTTGTGCTAGAAGAACTGGCTTATATGGGGATCTTCTCACGCCAGTTGAACCCGCAACTGCGGGATATGCAGCCCCAATTGCTGGATAAACACTACCTGCGCAAGCATGGGAAAAATGCCTATTATGGGCAATAAAAACTATGTTTAGCTGCCGCCCGTGTTTAGTCCTGCACGGGTTTTTCCAACCATAATATCGAGTCGCTGATATCGAGTGTTTTTGCTTCGACTTGCGCGATCGCATCATTGATTCCCTGATTGTAAAAATGTACACCCAATTCGCGACTGATAAATTGCAGTAAAAATTCGGCGTCAAAATCTTCCAACTCAATATTGTGTTCTTGTTCCAGATAACGCTGAAGTTTGTAGGTCATCCGCTGCGTTTGTTCGCGGGTGAAGGTGATGTCTGCCATAGATATAGCTCCGATTAAGGCGTTTTGATAATGATAACTCAGTGATTACTCGCCCAGTATGTCGACTTGAATTCCCTGAGTTATCAACTGCTGTCGGTAAGCTGTGGGCAGGCGATTATCGGTGATGACTCTGTTGACGGCAGAGATAGGGGTCAACAGGTTCTGATGTACCTGGCCAAATTTTGAGGCATCCGCCAAAATGATATTTTCGGCACCTTTTGCCAGCACACTGTTAATCACATCAGCGCGTAACATGTCACGCCCGGTGAATCCGGTATCCATCTGGTAACCGTCGATACCGATAAATGCCTTACTGAAATTCACATGACGTAAGCACAGAAGTGTCAGTGGGCCGACCATGCTGTCACTTTTCTTCTGATAGATCCCGCCCAATAGAATAACTTCGCAAGCTGAGTTTTTTAATTGTCGGGCAATATAGCCGCTGACTGTCACTAATGTAATGCCGGGGCGTTTTGCCAGTTGATGAGCCAAGAGAGCATTACTGCTGCCACTTTCAATAAATATTGTCTCACCGTCGCTGACCAGCGAGGCGGCGTGATTGGCCAGCTTTTGCTTCACGGAAAAATGGCGCATCATGCGCACATCAATATCATCACTTTCAAGGGCGACAGCGAAGCCATGCACGCGTTTGAGTAAACCCCGTTTCTCCAGCAGATTGAGATCTTGCCGAATGGTGACTTCTGATACATGGGTTACTTGGGATAATTCGCTGACACTCACTCGTTTGTTGTCATTCACCTGTTGCAAAATCGTTTGCTGTCTTGGGTTCATCATAGGTCTGCCAAATAAATAAACTTTCGTTTGAAGTATAATTTACTTTCGAATGAAATAGGTTTGATCAGGGTCACGTTATTGATTAAGGGTTGGTCTATGATTGCGGCTAATGATTATTCGTTACGCTATTTGCTTTACTGGTTATTTGTTTAATCAGTCTGGCTGTTTCACTCATTCAAACCGGAGGTTGTTATGGAGCTTTATCTTGATACAGCAGATGTGGCCGCAGTTAAACGACTGGCACGTGTTCTGCCTTTGCAGGGAGTGACTACCAATCCCAGTATTCTGGCAAAAGCGGGCAAACCCATCTGGGAAGTGCTCCCTGCGCTGCGCGATGCTTTGGGGGGAACTGGTAAACTGTTTGCCCAAGTGTTGGCCAGCGACAGTGAACTCATGGTGTCAGAGGCGGTATTACTGTCCCAGCGCGTTCCCGGTTTGGTGATCAAAGTGCCAGCAACCGCTGAAGGTTTAGCCGCAATTAAGAAATTGAAAACCATGTCAATTCCGACATTGGGTACCGCGGTGTACGGTGCGGGGCAAGGGCTATTATCGGCATTAGCCGGAGCTGAATATGTAGCTCCTTATGTCAACCGGTTGGATGCACAGGGCGGTGATGGTATCGCGATGGTACGCGAATTACAGCAGTTGCTCACCTTGCATGCACCGGGCGCGAAAGTGTTGGCCGCCAGCTTCCGGACACCTCGGCAGGTATTGGATTGCCTGCTGGCGGGTTGTCAGTCCGTGACCATTCCCGTGGATGTTGCAGAGCAGTTTATCAGTACCCCAGCGGTTAAAGCGGCAGTAGAACAGTTTGAGCATGACTGGCAGGGCGCATTTGGCTCAGCAATCTTGAGCTAGTGTTTCATTCACGGACTAAAGCATAAAAAAACGCCCGCTTAGCTATTAAACGGGCGTTACGGTGTCACTTGTTTATAAGCAATATTATGAAGTTTTGAAGCTGCTGACAAAGCTATTTTTGCCCGGTGACTGGCGGGGCGACTGCACCGATGGGCGCTCCGGCAGCTTACGCTGCTACGACCCATTCGGCACTTTCCCCGCGAATCAACTGGGTCAAAGGTTTGGTTCTTATCCTAGCAAGGGCATTTTCCCAACTTGCCACCTTGGCTGGGGAAGCGAGCCTCCAGACAATAACGGTGGAAGTCACGTTCGCTCATCGGCGGCGTATCCGGATGATGACGGCGCATATGATTCACATAATTGCCATAATCCTGCACTCCCACCATCAGACGGAAACTTTGAGCCACTCGATGCGCAATCAAACGAACCCAAGCCCATAACGTGGTCGGGTGAGCGACGACGGGAACCAGCGGTATGCAGCGCGTAATCTGACGCGGCGCTGGTGGACATGGCCGCTGCAACAGATTGGTTTGCTGCCTGCGCAGTGGGATACCTGCATTAGCCACGAACAGTCTCCTCACGGAATACAATTTCAGTCTCATGCGTAGTCGGTTTACTGGATTTCAGCGCGCGCCGAATCACGAAGAAAGATGAAATCAACATGGTTACTGCCACCAGCATAAAGAAAGCACACAAAGCGGCATTGATCTGGTTGTTAAACACAATGGTTTCCATGTCCTTAATGCTCTTAGCTGGGGCAATCAATACCCCTTGCTCGACACCAGCCGAGAATTTCTTCGCCTGAGCCAGGAAACCAATACTCGGTTTTTCGTGGAAAATTTTCTGCCAGCCCGCCGTCATTGAGGTAATAAACAGCCAAATTGTTGGCAGGATGGTTACCCAAGCATAGCGCTGCTTCTTCATTTTAAACAGCACCACAGTCCCTAAAATTAGCGCCATTGATGCCAGCATCTGGTTACCGATACCAAATAGTGGCCACAAGGTATTAATGCCACCCAGCGGGTCGACTACTCCTTGATAAACAAAGAAGCCCCAACAGGCGACGGCAACTGTAGTGCCGGATAAGTTGCCAAACCATGAACGGTTATTCGCCAGACTTGGCACCACCACGCCGACCAAATCCTGTACCATAAAGCGGCAAGCACGGGTACCGGCATCAACAGCGGTCAGAATAAACATCGCTTCAAACAGAATGGCAAAGTGATACCAGAACGCCATCATATTGCGGCTATTAAAGACTTCACTGATGATATGCGCCATCCCAACCGCGAAGGTAGGTGCGCCACCGGCACGAGATAATATTGAGTTTTCGCCGACATCTTTCGCGATCATGGTCAGGGTTTCAGGTGTGACGACAAATCCCCAACTGTTGATGGCCAGAGCGGCACTTTCTACCGTGGTGCCAATCAGTGCCGCCGGTGAGTTCATGGCAAAGTAAACGCCGGGATCGATAACTGATGCACAAATCAGCGCCATAATGGCGACAAATGATTCCATCAGCATCGCACCGTATCCGATAAAGCGGGTATGGCTTTCGCGTTCCACCAATTTCGGCGTGGTACCACTGGCAACCAGCGCATGGAAGCCCGAAATAGCACCACAGGCGATAGTGATAAACAGGAATGGGAACAGGCTACCGGAGAAGACCGGGCCGCTGCCATCAATAAAGCGTGAAACGGCAGGCATTTTCATTTCTGGCATGGCAAACACAATACCAATTGCCAAACCGATAATGACGCCAATTTTAAGGAAGGTCGATAAATAGTCACGTGGTGCCAACAGCAGCCATACCGGCAGAACGGAGGCGATAAAGCCATAAATGACCAGCACCCAAGTCAAGGTGGTACCGTGTAATGTGAAGAACGGCCCCCAGTAAGGGTGAACGGCAATATTCCCGCCGTAAATAATCGCCGCCATCATTAACACAAAACCAATTAATGACACTTCGGCAATTTTACCCGGGCGCAGGAAGCGCATGTACACGCCCATAAATAGTGCAATCGGGATAGTAGCAGCAATGGTAAACAGGCCCCACGGGCTGTCGGCCAGTGCTTTAACCACCACTAATGCCAGTGCAGATAAGATGATGATCATCACCCCTAAGGCACCCAACATGGTAATAATACCCGCAAAAGCGCCTAATTCTTGTTTTGCCATTTCCCCCAATGAGCGGCCATCACGGCGGGTTGAGATAAACAGGATAAGGAAGTCCTGTACCGCACCGGCCATCATTACACCCACCAGAATCCAGATAGTACCGGGTAAGAAGCCCATTTGGGCGGCCAAAATAGGCCCAACTAGCGGCCCGGCCCCGGCAATAGCCGCGAAGTGGTGGCCGAACAGTACCCATTTATTGGTCGGAACATAATCCAGACCATCATTACGTCGCTCTGCCGGGGTTAAACGGCGGTCATCCAGCTCAAAGACATTCTTGGCAATAAACAGACTATAAAAGCGGTAGGCGATGCTGTAACAGGCTACCGATGCAATCACCAGCCAGATGGCATTGACATGTTCGCCTCGGCTCAATGCCAGCATGGCAAACGCGAATGCACCTATTAACGCGACGGTCAGCCAGATGACGACAGTCTTGACGTTTTTCATGGGTAACGACTCCTTGTTATGGGGGAAATTTAACGGTAATCAGCACCCGTTTGGGAAAAAAGATGCAAACCGTTAGTTAACATAGGAGTTTTAATGTGAAAGAAAAGTAGCGAAAGTGAGAACTGTGATGAGGTAAATGTTTTTTGCTCACCATTAGAATCATTTTCTTACATATTGTGACGGCTACCCGACGGGGAACCGTGGTGGGTAAAATAATGGGGTCGGGGCATAAAAAAGCCGTGGGATGTTGTGCATCACCACGGCTTTACCCTTCATACTGCAAGCTGCATGTGCGTTGGCTGCCATCACTTACCTAAGTCATTGAGTTATCTCAACGCCTTGGGGTCATTCCGTTGCCGTCTTCCTGCAACTCAAATTATTGAGGGTATAATTAACAATATATTGATTCTGAACATCAAACCACTGGACGGGCCACCACGTTGCGCGTTTCCATCCGTACTTCGGCAATGCGCACTTCAATTTTGTCGCTCTGGCTGTAAACCGTTTCACCTTTGATTTGCACGGTGCCGGTTTCCTGGCTGCACACCATTTCATCACGCACCGCATGAATAAAGGGCGCGGGAATAAAGGCGACTGCGCCGTTATCCAGTAAGCGCACCCGTAGGCCACCGCGAGTGACATCAATAATTTCCGCCGGGAAGCGCGTATCTGTGCCTGCCATCGGTTGTAGGTAACGGGCATACAACCAATCACCGACATCACGTTCAGCCATGCGATTCAAACGGCGGCGTTCGGCCAATTGAACCGTGATTTCGTCCTGTGGTTTTTCCGCTTGCTGACCCGTAATAATGGCTTTCAGCAGACGATGGTTGACCATATCGCCGTATTTACGAATTGGCGAGGTCCAGGTGGCGTAAGCTTCAAGCCCTAAACCGAAGTGTGGGCCGGGAACGGTGCTGATTTCAGCGAATGTCTGGAAGCGGCGGATGCGACTATCAAGGAACTGGGTCGGTAAGGCATCAAGATGACGGCGCAATTCACAGAAACCAGGTAAGGTCAGCAGTGCTTGCGGATCGGCTTCCACCCCATTGGCCTGCAACACATTAGCGGCTTGCTCAACCAGCGCGGGATCAAAACCGGTATGCACGTTATAGATGCCAAAACCAAGATTATCACGCAGCGCAATAGCGGCACAGACGTTAGCGGCAATCATGCACTCTTCAACAATACGGTTAGCAATGCGGCGGTGTTCAACAATGATATCCAGCACTTCGCCTTTTTCGCCCAACAAGAAGCGGTAGTCAGGCCGGTCTTTAAACACCAATGCATGCTGTTCACGCCAATGGCTGCGCGCTTCGCAAACACGTTTTAATAATGTGATTTGTTCAGCGATATCAGCATTTTGTGGCTGCCAGTCACCACTGCCTTCTAACCAATCAGAGACGTCGTCATAAACCAGTTTGGCTTTCGACTCAACCCAGGCGGCTGAGAAGTGAATGTCTTCACCGAGCGTGCCATCAGCAGCAATAGTGACGCGGCACACCAATACCGGGCGGCGTTCATTCGGTCGCAGTGAGCAAAGATTATCGGATAAATCACGTGGTAGCATCGGGATGTTAAAGCCCGGCAGATAGTTGGTAAATGCACGTTTACGGGCAATTAAGTCCAACTCACTGTTTTCATCGACATAAGCAGTAGGGTCAGCAATAGCAATGGTCAACAACAGCGAGCCGTCACCGTTGTCTTGCACCTGCAAAGCATCATCCATATCTTCCGTGCTGGCACTGTCGATAGTGACAAAATTAAGCGCAGTCAAATCTTCCCGTTGCAGGTTGGCATCATGCAACGCTGATTCAACCATGACTGGCGCTTCACGCTCCAGATTATGGCGCGCCAGGGTGACCCACCAAGGCACGAAGTGATCTTCACCATCAGTAATAAAAGCAGTCAGATCGGCATTAAAGCCACGATCGCCTTTTAATGGATGGCGGCGCATCTCGGCCACCGCCCAATCACCGCTCTGGAAATCGTGAGTCAGTTCACGCACTGGACGACATTGAATGGCATCACGCAGCAGAGGATGGTCAGGAACGATAGACAGGCGGTCATCTTTTCGTTGCACACGGCCAACAAAGCGGGATAAAAATGGCTCAACCAGGGTTTCCGGCTCAGCAATTTCACGATCTTTATCGGTGTGAAGAGTGGCAATAATACGATCGCCATGCATGACTTTTTTCATCTGTGGCGGCGGAATAAAGTAACTTTTCTGCCCGTCTACCTCAAGAAAGCCAAAGCCTTTCTCAGTACCTTTAACCACGCCTTCGACGCGTGGAGTCTGAGTGTGAAGTTGCTGTTTTAGCTGCGCCAGCAGCGGGTTATCTTGAAACATATCGTCCAGTGAATGGTGTAGTGAGTGGGGTTAATCCGGCTGACAGTTTTACGCGAATCAGCCCCATCGGGCAAGCGGCATATCATTTGGCAGAGGAATTCCCTATTAAAGACAGGGGCATGTCTGGTGTCTTTTGTCAGCTATCATCCAGAATGATCGGCCCCGACGAAACAGGGCCAGCTTTTTGACGATATTCAAGCAATACGCAATGTTTGTGGTTGTTGCCAGCGCCGCACCGTCACTGGCACGGATTTTGAGGTTGGCGTGTGGGTTTCATCACCAAAACTGGATAACGGCACCAGTGGGTTAGTTTCAGGGTAATAAGCAGCCAGATTTCCACGGGGGATATCGTAGCTCACCAGTTTGAAACCACTGACTTTTCGCGTAATTCCGTCATTCCACAGCGTTTCAATTTCAACTAAATCACCTTCTTCTAATGCCAGTTCAGTCAAATCTTGCGGGTTAATAAACAGCACTTCCCGTTGACCATACACCCCGCGATAGCGGTCATCAAGGCCATAAATAGTGGTGTTATATTGATCGTGTGAACGTAAAGTTTGCAGCACAAAAGGGGCCTGTTCACCGGCAATCTGCGGAAATAAGCTATCAGGGAGCATTGATGCACAAAATTCGGCTTTACCACTGGGGGTGGCAAATTGCATTGCGGCGGCGGCACTGCCCAGATAGAAACCACCGGGTTGCTCGCAGCGGGCGTTAAAGTCATCAAAACCGGGAGTGGTTGCGCCAATATGGTCACGAATCAAGTTGTAATCATCGGCTAATGCCAGCCAATCCAGCGCTCTTCCCTCGGCGGGCTGCTGAGCAAAAACAGCATTGGCAATGCCGCAGACAATGGCTGTTTCTGAGTGCTGAGTTTCCGCCAGCGGTTTCCCCACACCTTCAGAGGCGTGCACCATGCTAAATGAATCTTCTACGGTAATAAATTGTGAGCCTGTAGCTTGCATATCACGTTCAGTACGGCCCAGCGTCGGAAGAATCAAGGCTTCAGCACCGGTTATCAGGTGGCTACGATTGAGTTTGGTGCTGATATGTACCGTGAGATCACAGCGGCGCAGTGCTTGCGCGGTACGCTCGGTATCGGGAGCCGCAGCTGCCAGATTGCCACCAAGGGCAATCAACACTTTGACTTCGCCGCGCAGCATGGCTTCAAGCGCTTCCACGGTATTATGTCCGGCGGCTTGAGGCGGAGTAAAACCAAAATGCTGGCCTAAACGCGTTAACATGGCGGCAGAGGGTTTCTCATCTATCCCCATAGTGCGATTGCCTTGCACATTACTGTGACCTCGAACCGGGCATAAACCCGCCCCAGGTTTGCCTAACTGGCCAAATAACAGTTGCAGGTTAGTAAGTTCCCTAACTGTTATCACTGAATGTTTATGCTGCGTGATACCCATTGCCCAGGTCAGGATAACGCGCTCTGCATGCTGATAAATATCTGCTGCATGGCGTATTTGCGCCTCGGTTAAGCCTGATTGCTGGGTAATCTGCGCCCATGACGTATTATCAACCGCCGCCAGATAATCATCTATTCCTTGAGTATGCGCGGCAATAAACGCTTCATCCAATAAACCGGGCAGCCCTTGTGCCAGTTGCTGGTGATGGGTTGCCAGCAAAGCTTTCACCATACCGCGAACCGCGGCCATATCACCGCCAAGATTAGGTTGAAAATAGGCAGAGCTGATGGGGGATGATTTAGGTGTCAACATTTCAATCGGGTTTTGTGGGTCAGCAAAGCGTTCCAATCCACGCTCACGTAAGGTATTGAAGCTGACAATCCGTGCGCCGCGATCTTTGGCATGACGTAAGCTGTGCAACATTCTCGGATGATTGGTACCTGGGTTTTGCCCGAAGACAAAAATGGCATCAGCCAGCTCGAAATCCTGCATACGAATGGTACCTTTACCGACCCCAATACTCTGTTTCAGGCCGGTACCACTGGCTTCATGGCACATATTTGAGCAATCTGGAAAATTATTTGTTCCCAACATACGGCCGAAAAGCTGATAAAGGTAGGAGGCTTCATTACTGGCTCGGCCTGAAGTATATAGCTCCAGCTGATTTGGGTTATCCAGCCCATTAATGTGCTTAGCAATTAATTCAAGAGCACTTTCCCAACTAATCGGCTGATAACGGTCAGTCTGTGGGTTATAGCGCATGGGATGGGTGATTCGCCCTTGATATTCAAGGAAATAGTCACTTTGTTGGTGCAGAGTCGTCAGGCTGTGTTCCGCAAAAAACTCCGGTTCCACCGCCTTGCGGGTAGCTTCCCAACTGACCGCTTTGGCCCCATTCTCACAAAAACTGAAAGTGCTGTGGTTGTCATCTCCCCAGGCACAGCCCGGGCAGTCAAAACCTTTGACTTGGTTGACGCGCAACAAGTTACGAATATTCTTCAATGCTTGCTTGCTGTCCAACACAAAGCGCGTGGTGGCTTCAAGAGATCCCCAGCCACCAGCAGCGCCGGTATAGGGTTTTATGGCTGATTTAAATTTCATGATAATACGCCGCAGGTGTTTTTTTGTTTCAAGCAGGTAACAAAATGATTAACTGTTTGAGTCTATTTTGTCACAAGTCTAGTGGGGCGGGGCACTAGCGTCTAATCGAATACCGCAATCGCGGCATAGAGCGGGCTTATCACTCGATATGTTGCTGATCAAATCCGTTGATGTACATCTGGTGAGTTAATGGCTGTATCTTATATTTATGAAATAAAATTATTTAATAATTATATTAATAAATGATTTTACAATTAACAAAAATATAATTTAGCATGCTTGATATTAAATTTTATCTGGTTTAAATAATGGCAAAATGACTTAACTGCTCTATTATTTAATAGCAGGCAGCTTAGTGTGTTTAATATAAGTGCCAATATAAATAATCAAAAATAACTATTAATTTCAAATAATAACTATTAAGTAAAAACAATCACACCAGTCATGTTTAGCGCCACAACTGAGATATATAAAGGTAGCTATTTTCCTACCTTTACGGGTCTGCATCCATAATCATCCAGATGAGGATAATACAATGACACAAACACAATTGGCTATTGATAATGTCTTGGCTAGTGCTGAAAGTACAATACAACTTAATGAGTTACCTAAAGTTGTTCTGGATTTTATCACCGGGGAGCAAACCAGTGTTGCGCGTTCCGGCGGGATTTTTACTAAAGAGGATTTAATTAACCTTAAACTTTATGTCAGAAAGGGGCTTTCATTACCAACCCGACAGGATGAAGTAGAGGCTTACCTTGGATATAAAAAAATAGATGTCGCTGGTCTTGAACCGAAAGATATTAAATTATTATTTGATGAAATTCATAATCATGCCTTAAATTGGAATGATGTGGAGCAGGCCGTATTACAACAAAGTTTGGATTTGGATATAGCAGCAAAAAACATCATCAGTACCGGCAATGAAATTATTAATCTGATAAATCAAATGCCAATAACCCTTCGTGTCAAAACCCTATTGGGTGACATTACAGATAAGCAGTTAGAGAATATCACTTATGAATCTGCTGATCATGAGGTAGCCTCAGCATTAAAAGATATTCTTGATGACATGAAAGGGGATATCAACAGGCATCAAACAACAACTGAGAATGTCAGGAAAAAAGTATCCGATTATAGAATCACCCTGACCGGCGGTGAGTTATCTTCGGGAGATAAAGTCAATGGGTTGGAACCACAGGTCAAAACAAAATACGACCTGATGGAAAAAAGCAATATGAGGAAATCAATAAAGGAATTAGACGAAAAAATAAAAGAGAAGAGACAGAGAATTGAGCAACTAAAGAAAGATTACGATAAGTTTGTCGGGTTGTCTTTTACTGGGGCCATAGGCGGTATAATAGCGATGGCTATTACTGGTGGGATCTTTGGTGCTAAAGCTGAAAACGCCAGAAAAGAAAAAAACGCATTAATCTCTGAGGTTGCTGAATTAGAAAGCAAAGTTAGCTCGCAAAGAGCATTACAAACTGCGTTAGAGGCACTTTCTCTGTCATTCAGTGATATTGGCATTCGAATGGTTGATGCCGAATCGGCGCTTAATCATTTGGATTTTATGTGGCTATCTGTTCTCAACCAAATTACTGAATCTCAGATACAGTTTGCGATGATTAACAATGCGTTGCGCCTGACTAGTTTTGTTAATAAATTCCAGCAGGTTATAACTCCATGGCAAAGTGTCGGAGATTCTGCCCGCCAGTTGGTGGATATATTTGATGAGGCAATAAAAGAATACAAAAAAGTGTATGGCTAATCAATATTACCGTATTTAATTATTCATTATGAGGATTATCACTATGGCCGAAATAAGCACATTTCCACACAGTGGTCTGAGTTACCCAGACATTAATTTCAAAATTTTTAGCCAAGGCGTTAAAAATATATCTCATCTCGCCCAGTTTAAAACGACAGGCGTTGAAGTACTACAGGAAAAAGCACTACGAGTCAGTTTATATTCACAAAGGTTGGATGTTATTGTGCGAGAGTCATTGTCAAGTTTACAGGTTAAATTGGAAAATACTCTGGCTCTCACCTATTTTACCACTCTGGAAGAAATCGATGAGGCACTGATTAGTCAAGATATTGATGAAGAAAGTAAATCTGAAATGCGTAAAGAGCGCATTAATATTATTAAAAATCTGGCTAATGACATTACTCAACTAAAGCAGTTGTTTATCGAAAAAACTGAGTTATTAGATAAGTCTTCCTCTGATCTGCATAACGTAGTGATTATTGAAGGAACCGACAAAGTCTTGCAAGCAGAACAATTACGTCAAAAACAACTGACAGAAGATATCGCTACCAAAGAACTGGAAAGAAAAGAGATTGAGAAAAAAAGAGATAAGATAATAGAAGCCTTGGATGTTATTCGCGAGCATAATCTGGTCGATGCATTCAAAGATCTTATCCCGACGGGCGAAAATTTAAGTGAATTAGATCTGGCTAAACCTGAAATAGAATTGCTTAAACAGTCATTAGAAATCACCAAAAAATTATTGGGGCAGTTTTCCGAGGGTTTAAAGTATATAGATTTAACTGACGCTCGGAAAAAGCTGGATAACCAAATAGATACCGCCTCCACCCGTTTAACCGAACTCAATCGCCAATTAGAGCAATCAGAGAAGTTAATTGCCGGTGTTAACGCGGTTATTAAAATTGATCAGGAGAAAAGTGCTGTTGTTGTTGAGGCCGAAAAACTTAGCCGTGCATGGCATATTTTTATTCATGAGATAACAGCTCTACAAGGTACTTCACTGAATGAAGTTGAGCTATCGAAGCCACTAATAAAACAGCAGATCTATTTAGAGTCATTAATCAAACAGCTGATTTGACTTGTGGCGTTTAGATACTTCTTTTCAGGTCAGTACCTGACCTGAATGGCGTTGCGCTAAGCGCTTTGTCAAAATAGAAGAGTTAGGCGGTGTGTCATTCCCTTTGATGGTATTTTACTGGAATGACACATAATTTTTCACACTCCTAACGCCGCCAATGCGGGCTTTAAAATGATGGAAGAGGGGGCGCAGAAGTTGGAACGCCGTTCGAATCAAATTTGAGACCAACTTTAAACTGCTCAGTCTCAGTTCTGGTTTTATTTTCAGTCTGCTGCGCCAACTCATTTGCCAACTTATTTGCCAGCGCCTCGGCAACTCTGGCATCCTCTTTTTCTTCTGCTATTACTCGGTCAGGCTCCTGATTTTTATATGTTTCTCTCGCCTTAGCTATCTCATCTCGAACTTTCTGTTGCTTATTATCGGAGCTGCGATTGGAGCTGCGATTAGAGACATCATCGTTTTTATCTTGAATCTTGGCTAATTTTGCTTTCAGTTCCTGCATCAGGTGCTTAGTGCGTTGCTCCAGTGAGGTGTTAGTCTGCTGCTCGCTTTTAACCTGCGGTTTCAATTCAACACTCCGAGATGAAGTCAAAAGTGAAGGTGCTGGCATAGAAGGAGCGGAAGTCGGAACGCCGTTTGCATCAAATTGGAGTTTAACTTTAAACTGCTCAGCCTCAGTTCTAGTTTTATTTCTAGTCTGCTGTGCCAACTCATTTGCCGACTCATTTGCCAGCGCCTCGGCAACTCTGGCATCCTCTTTTTCTTCTGCTATTACTCGCTTAGACTCCCCAAGTATGTATTCTTCTTTCGCCTGAACTATTTCCTGTTGAATAGCAGATAGCCCCTTATGGGGGCCGCCATTGGTCACATCAGCGGTATTATTTTCAACCGCGCTCAGTTTTTCTTTCAGTTGCTGGAACAGATCTTTAGGGAATACCCGAGGCCCTGCCTGTGTATTTGAAGTATTCTGCTGTTGTATATCTGTCTTCTTAGGTAGCTGCAAGGACAGTTTTTGAGGCCTTGGAATATGTGAGAGGGATGAGGAACGTTCCTCAACTGGGGGGCGTTGTCCCTGCAAGGGAGATAATTCACGTTTTACAGGTGATTGAGTAATCCTGACAAGGGATAATCTCTCAGGTCCATTCTTCTGTTTATCATTACCGCCTTGTGCCAATTTTTGATAAAAAGAAATTCTATCTTTTAGACTCAAACTAATTTTGGGTGGCGTCATTAAATGTTGCTCCTATAATAATGTATAGGAAAGATAACAGAACAATATTGCAGTTCCTTGCAAAAAACGATTCGCTGCCTTAGTCATTTCTCTGGTGTTCACTAACACGCCTACGACGTGATTTACTCAGATTCAATCATCAATGCTCAGGATAGACTTTTTCTTTAAATTCGCACAAGTCTTCAATAATGCATGAACCGCAGCGGGGTTTGCGGGCAATACAAGTGTAGCGGCCATGTAAAATCAGCCAGTGGTGGCAGTCCAGTTTAAATTCAGCGGGAACCACTTTGAGTAACTTGGCTTCAACCTGATCAACATTGCTACCAGGGGCGAACCCGGTGCGGTTACATACACGAAATATATGCGTATCAACGGCAATCGTCGGCCAACCAAAAGCGGTATTCAACACCACATTGGCGGTCTTACGGCCAACACCTGGTAATGCTTCCAGTGCTGCGCGATCTTCTGGTACTTCGCCGTGATGTTTTTCCAGCAATATCCGGCAGGTTTTAATCACGTTCTCAGCTTTGGTGTTAAACAAACCTATAGTTTTGATGTATGACTTGAGGCCATCAACCCCCAGATCCAGTATGGCCTGTGGAGTGTTAGCCACTGGATAGAGCTTAGCAGTGGCTTTATTGACACTGACATCGGTTGCTTGTGCCGACAAAAGCACCGAAATCAACAACTCAAACGGCGTGCTGTAGACCAACTCCGTCGTTGGGTGCGGGTCGTTATCCCGCAGGCGGGTCAAAATAGCAACACGTTTTTCTTGATTCATAAGGCTTTCTCTGCCACTCCATCCTGAAGTTGCGGTGCGGTAGCCAAGGCTCTGGCTTTGCGTGCTTTCATTTTCTCATCAATGACATATTTCCCGGCTAACAACAAACCCAGACCGATAAACGCGCCCGGTGGCAACATAGCTAACAGGAAAGGGCTATCCAGATGTAAGACTTCAATGCGCAGTACTTTTGCCCAATCACCGAGTAACATATCAGCACCATCAAACAGGGTGCCATTACCCAGAATTTCACGCAGGGAGCCTAAGACAAATAATGCGCATGTTGCCCCCAGCCCCATAGCTAAGCCATCCAGTGCTGATAAACCTACCGGGTTCCTGGCGGCGTATGCTTCTGCGCGACCAATCACAATACAGTTGGTCACTATCAGTGGGATAAATATCCCAAGGGACTGATATAAGCCAAATGCATAGGCGTTAATCAGCATTTGCACAGTACTGACCACTGAAGCAATGATCATTACATAGATAGGGATGCGGATTTCATTCGGCACCCAGCGGCGTAGCGCCGAGACAGCGGTGTTGGTGCATACCAATACCAGTGTGGTGGCCAGACCCAAGCCTAGCGCATTGGTTGCCGTTGATGAAACGGCCAACAACGGGCACAGGCCCAGCAGTTGTACCAATGCCGAGTTATTTTTCCATAGCCCTTGGGCTAACAAGTCTCTTGCTTCACTCATTGATCTTCTCCACAGACGGGCAAGCTATCGAGTTTTGCTGGCAGAGTTTCTAAAAATAGCGCCGTGTTTTTCACCGCCCGGACGACTGCCCTTGGCGTGATGGTCGCACCGGTAAACTGATCAAAGTCACCGCCGTCTTTTTTCACCGCCCAGCGTTTATCTTGCTCACCTTCAACATGTCGACCGCTGAAATGACTGATCCAGTCAGATATACGAATATCAATTTTATCACCGAGGCCGGGGGTTTCATGATGTTCAATCACCCGACTACCCAGTACGTTACCGCCAAAGTCTGCTCCGACCAATAATTGGATAGCGCCGGAATAGCCATCTGGCGCGGTAGTTTCGATGGCGGCAGCGACTGGCTGGCCCTCTTTGCGCGCCAGATAAAGGCGGTGAGGGGCCATGTTGCCGAGCGCTGAATCAGTGACAACGTAACATTCAGCTTGCATGTCATTGTCATAATTCTCTGTTGGAACGACCTGCTCCAGCAAGGCTTTCTGTTGTAGTGCAGCCTGATGGGCGATGGTAGATTCGGTTAACGAATTAACCACTGCTGTCAGCCCAGTGGCACCGGCGGCAAACAATGCCAGAGTGATGCCGTGACGCTTCATAGTATTTAGCATAACGGCTCCTTATTTATGCCCGCGCTGATGACCATAAACGCGTGGTTGAGTGTAGTGATCAATCAGTGGAACACAGATGTTGGCCAGCAGCACCGCAAATGCTACCCCATCGGGATAACCGCCGTAAACGCGAATCAGCCACACCAAAATACCAATCAATGCGCCGAAAATCAGCCGGCCACGAGGTGTTGTCGAGGCGCTGACCGGATCGGTGGCAATAAAGAAAGCACCCAACATGGTGGCACCGGAAAACAGATGCAACATAGGGGGGGCGAAGCTGTGTGGCGCAATCATCCAACTAATAGCAGCACAACCTGCCAAAGCCAATAGGAAACTCACCGGAATATGCCAGTGGATGGCTTTACGCCATAGCAGCAACAGGCCGCCCGCCAGAAAACCGAGGTTAATCCATTGCCAACCAATACCCGCCAGCCCCGCGGTATAAATCGGTTGTTGCAGAATCTGTTCCACGGGTTGGGAGCGCAGTGAGGTTTTAAAGTTATCGAGAGGCGTGGCCTGACTTATCCCATCATAGCCAATCTGCAGTTGGTGAATATCGGCACCATTTTGGGTGAATCCGGTGAAAATAGTTAATAAGCTGTCATAGAATCCAACCGGCGTTCCCTGTAATGGCAGAGGAGGAAGCCAACTGGTCATTTGTACTGGGAATGAAATCAGTAGTACAACATAGCCGACCATGGCAGGATTAAACGGATTCTGACCTAAACCGCCGTAAAGTTGTTTGGCAATAATAATGGCAAATGCCGTACCCAGAACAATCATCCACCAAGGGGCAAGTGGCGGCAGACTGATACCTAACAATAAGCCAGTGAGCAGGGCAGAGTTATCCTGTAATCGTGTCAGTACCGGCTGTTTACGTAAATGCAAGACAGCGCCTTCGGCCAGCACGGCGGTCATTATAGCCAGTGCAACTTGGATTAGGCTGCCATAACCAAAGAAGTAAGTCTGGGCGATAATCCCCGGAATGCAGGCTAAAATAACCAGCAGCATAATACTGCGGGTGCTACGTTGATTATGCGTAAAAGGGGAACTGGCTATCTGCAACCCTTTGTTCTGGGTCGATGTTACAGGCCTGAATTTCATGAAATTGTAACCATATGTCAAATACTTATCAGGATTCTCAAACGCAGGCGTTGCGCGGGCAAGTCGATGCTTGCGGGCGTCAATACACTCAGCCGTCAGGGGGATAATATTGGTGCAGCATTCTACCCTATTCAGACAAAGTGTAATACGCCTGAATCATAGGGTTATTATCCATCATCTGCGCGCTATTAAGTAAATAGAAGTATTAATAAACAGCATTAATCTTAAAATTTAACTTGCAATTTATATCCGAATAGTAATAGGCAAATAGAAAGAAATACAGTTTTACTGGTGGGGATAATTAGGCGGCGGTACTTAACAGAGTGGCCTGATAGTATGATTATAATAGCGATGATTGTGGGTGGTTTATTTGTAATTAATTGTAAGTTAACGATTTATTAACGTGAAAAATGAGAGTTGAGAAAAGCGTTGGCATAATGATAGATTAATGTAGTATGCAGTGTAATTATATATTTAAAGAACAATGAAATGATAAACGAAGACATATTGTTTATAGATGAATTAATTGAATGGATTGAAATTAATTTAGAAAAACGTCCTACCTTGGATGATGTGGCAAAAATTTCCGGATATTCAAAATGGCATCTGCAACGAAAATTTAAAAGTATTGTGGGGTTACAATTAGCCTCCTATATACGTGGACGGGTACTGACGCGCGCGGCTGTTGCTCTACGCATTTCGCGTCGGCCAATCATTGAGATTTCTGATGAATTGGGTTTCGACTCACAACAGACCTTCACTCGTACCTTTAAGAAGCGCTTTGGTGTCACGCCCAATAGTTTTCGCCAGATGGAACAGTGGGCTGTGCAGGGGATGCTTCCGCGTTTTAACTTCTATGAGAATTACACGCCAGAAATCAAACGGGTATCTTTACCCGCACAAGAGCTGGTCGGGTTTACCCGGCAGCTGAATTTTGATGAACATAATCATTGCAGTGGGCAGCATTCCTCTTGCATGGCAATGAAAGATGAAATCTTGCTCGATTTTTTTAAGGAAGTTAACTTTTCTTGCCAGCGAGTGTATTCCCTGTTTTCTGCCGATAAGGATCAGCAAGGGCAGAAAAGTATGTATTATTCGACGGCAATTGATAAAGAAAAACGGAATGAAATTCAAGGGCATCGGGAGATAGACAGTATCTCAATTCCTAAGGGAGAGTTTCTGGCGATTTCTCATCAAGGCAATGCTAAAGAATGTATCAAGTTTTCAATATATTTGTTTAATGAAGTGCTGCCTAAGCTGCGTGATGAGTTCGGCGGTGGTATTGAAATGGAAGTGATTGAGGTTGATAGCTGCCACGCCGAATCTAAATTACGTGATATTACCGCTGCCTACACTTACCTTATGTCGGTGAACTGACGCTCAACTGCGACGGCAAAAGCGCGTCAGTTCTTACCTAATCGGGATTAACGGCTGAAGCGCTTTGCGCAGCTTTTTTAGCTTTCACGCGGGCAATCGCTGCTGCCACGGCAGCTTTGCGCGGATCTTCCTCTGGCGCTTCACTTTCACTTTTTACCGGTTCTGACTCAAGTTGAGCTTGTGCGGCCTTTTTAGCTTTCACGCGGGCAATCGCTGCTGCCACGGCAGCTTTGCGCGGATCTTCCTCTGGCGCTTCACTTTCGCTTTTTACCGGTTCTGACTCAAGTTGAGCTTGCGCGGCCTTTTTAGCTTTCACGCGGGCAATCGCTGCTGCCACGGCAGCTTTGCGCGGATCTTCCTCTGGCGCTTCACTTTCGCTTTTTACCGGTTCTGACTCAAGTTGAGCTTGCGTGGCCTTTTTGGCTTTCACGCGGGCAATCGCTGCGGCCACGGCAGCTTTGCGCGGATCTTCCTCTGGCGCTTCACTTTCGCTTTTTACCGGTTCTGACTCAAGTTGAGCTTGTGCGGCCTTTTTGGCTTTCACGCGGGCAATCGCTGCGGCGACGGCGGCCTGCCGTGGGTCAATAGCATCAGTTTCTGGTTCGGCGGCAGCAAGCTTTTTCTCTACCTGACGTGTTCGAGCTTGTGCTTTTCGAGCCTCACGAGCAGCAATAACGGCACTATTATCGGGTGGTTGCCCAAGGGTCACACTGATAGTTGAATCTGTATTATTAGTTTCACGAGCTAAACGACTCACAGCCGCTTCAACCGTCTGTTGGTCTACATCTGTCAGCTTGACGGCGGCTTGTTTGTGACGCAATTCGCGTGCGATTTTTTCCCGCTCCAGGCGTGCCTGCTTAGCTTCAAAACGCGCTTTCGCTTGTGCAGCACGTTCAGCTTCTTGATCAAGGGTGCGTATTTCGGCCTTTTCCTGACGATAATATTGCACCAAAGGAATATTACTTGGGCAAACATAGGCGCAGGCACCGCATTCGATACAATCAAATAAATTATGATTGCGTGCTTTCTCATGCTCTTCGCCGCGACTAAACCAATAGAGTTGTTGAGGTAATAAGCCCGCCGGACAGGCATCTACACACAAACCGCAGCGAATACACGACTGTTCAGGCTCAGATAACCCCATTTCGGCTTCCGTGGGAGCCAAAATACAGTTACTGATCTTAACAATCGGCACATCCAGACTGGGGAGGGTAAAGCCCATCAATGGGCCACCCATAATCACCATTGGTTGGTTTTGCGGCGTAAAACCGGCCAGTTTTAGCAAATGCAGCACGGGCGTACCAATTCTGGCCCAGAAATTACCTGGTTTTGATAATGCATCGCCGGTTAATGTCACCACGCGTTCGATTAATGGCTCGTCGTCAATAATCGCCCGCTTAATGGCCACTACCGTACCGACGTTTTGCATTAATACGCCAATGGATGATGAGTGTTTACCGAAAGGCACTTCTTTGCCCGTCAGGATCTTGGTGAGTTGCTTGGCCCCACCTGACGGATATTTGGTAGGAATTACCCGCAGCTGGATTTCATCCTGGCCCCGTAGTGCGTGTTGCAGGGCGGCGATAGCTTCGGGTTTATTGTCTTCAATACCAATCAGCACCTGCTGCGGCTGCAACAAGTACATTAAAATCTGTGTCCCCAAGACCACTTCTGAGGCATGTTCTTGCATCAGGCGATCATCGGCAGTGATATAAGGTTCACACTCAGCGGCGTTAATAATGAGCGTGGTTACACTGTTCAAGCCGCCCTGTAATTTGCTGGCGGTGGGGAACCCCGCGCCCCCTAAACCGGCGATACCTGCCTGATGGATCCTCTCCAGCAGGGCGGTTTTATCGCGTAGCGAGTAATCGGCCCACGGTTGTTGCTCGCGCCAGCGGTCTTCACCATCGGGAGTTATGTGTACGCACAGCTCTGCCAGACCCGAGGGGTGGGCAGTAGTATGCGGCGCAATTGCCGTAATGATGCCGGAAGTCGGTGCATGTACCGGCACCGTACGGCCACGGCCAACCGTCAGCGGTTGACCCTTTAACACCCGCTCACCGGTGCTGACGCGCAGTTCGCCTTCTGGCCCCAGATGCTGTTGCAAAGGAACGATTAATTGTTCCGGCAAAGTCGCGATACGCATCGGAACCCGGCTTGATTGCAGCTTCATTTCAGGCGGATGGATACCTCCATCGAAATCCCAGATGTTGTCGTGTTTGCGGGCAGTAAACAGCTTAAACATGTTGCTCCACATCTATCATTTTCACCGGAATCATCTGCGAGGCAGCTAATTGGCTTGGAAGGTTTTTAACTGGGATGGTGCTTAAATCCCACTTCCAGTTGGCGGTGGTGGTGGCAACCGGGATCATCTCAATACAGTCGGTCGGGCACGGCGAGACACAGAGGTCACAACCGGTGCAGAGATCCGGCAAAACCGTATGCATTGCACGGGTCGCGCCAACAATGGCATCAACCGGACAGGCCTGAATGCATTTGGTGCAACCAATACAATTTGCTTCATCAATAAAAGCCACTTTGCGCTGCGGGTGGGCGGCAGCTTCGTCACCATCCAACGGTTGTGGCTCTACGGCCAGCAATTCGGCCAGCTTAAGCATCACTTGCTCGCCACCGGGAGCGCATTTGTTTATTTTCTCACCACCCGCGGATACCGCTTCGGCATACGGGCGACAGCCGGGATAGCCACATTGACCACACTGGCTTTGCGGCAAAATAGCATCAACTTGCTCGACAACCGGGTCTTGATCAACCTGGAAACGGCGGGCAGCAAAACCCAGCACGGCGCCGGAAATCAGCGCCAATGTACTTAATGCACCAATGGCAATCCATAACGACATCATTAGAACTTCACCAATCCGGTAAAGCCCATAAAGGCCAATGACATCAGCCCCGCGGTTATCAGGGCAATGGACGAACCACGGAAGGGGGCGGGAACGTCAGCGACAGCCAGCCGCTCACGGATAGCCGCAAACAGCACCATGACTAAAGAGAAACCGGCGGCGGCACTGAAGCCATAGACTGCCGATTGCATAAAATTGTGTGATTGATTGATATTAAGTAAGGCCACACCTAATACCGCACAGTTTGTTGTGATGAGCGGCAAAAAGATCCCCAGCAAGCGATAAAGTGCCGGGCTGGTTTTGCGCACCACCAGCTCAGTAAATTGCACCACCACCGCGATAACCAAAATAAAGGCCAGCGTCCGCAAATAGACCAACCCCAATGGCAGTAAAATAAAGCTGTTGACCATCCAGGCGCAAACCGAGGCCAATGTCAGTACGAAAGTAGTCGCCAGCCCCATACCAATGGCGGTCTCCAGTTTTTTGGAGACCCCCATGAAAGGGCACAGGCCAAGAAATTTGACCAGAACGAAGTTGTTTACCAAAACAGTACCGACAAACAGCAGCAGGTATTCAGTCATTGCGGAACCTAAAAGTCATTACGGAGCCTAAAAAGTCATTGCGGAGTCTAAAAAAAGTAAAGCCGCCTATTATCTAAAATTGGCGGCTTAAGAACAACAGATGAATAGCAGGGTTATTACCCTTTTATCCGTCATATTTCAAGTTGTAGGTGCGTTGGCTGCACTCAATTACTCGGCCCGTCCATGGGCCTCGCCTCTACGAGGCCGCTGCGAGCAGCGTTCAAATCTGCTCCCGACAGATTTGTCACCCGAATCACTGGCTTGTGTCGGCTCATCGGGATGCTGTTGCTTGCCGCCTTCCTGTATCTTGAAATTTATAGGATACCGCAAGGAAAAGGTGCGCAATCGGCTTAATACTCAATAAAAGTATGCTTCACTCGCTGCGAACGTTTCATGTAAGGCACAAAAACCGCCGCCGCCAGCAGGGGCCAACCCAAGGTGCGTAAGGCGATATCATCACTGATGGGCGAGAAAGCAAATGCTTTTAATGCCAATAATACGGTAAGTAATAGCCAGAGAATAAACCATTTAGGGAATCGCTGTGAGCGGCTACAGAATAGCCAGATGACCCATAAGGTATAAGTCCACATTAAGAGCGTGGTGACCACGGAGAAATACCATTGCAAAGTAAATGCCTGCGAGTTGGTCACCAGATATTCTCTGGATTCGGGCGTAAAAATCGCCATAGCATAGAGTGCCAACATTAAGCTGGCACTGAGCAATGTCACAATCAAATAAGCCAGCGGGGCCAATAGCCAGCCGCCAATACGTTGATATTCCTTAGGTTGAGACATAGTGCGCCTTTTATATATTCATCAAAAGGGATAACCTATCATGCAGTTACTCCTTCTCTACATCACGCTAGCTTAACCCGCGAATACACCCTTCGTCATCTATATCAATATGATAATACGCAGGCTGTGTTCCCAGGCCCGGCATGGTCATAATATCCCCAGCATAAATGCGCACAAATCCGGCACCGGCTGACACCGCACAGGCTGTGACAGGCAACACGAAGTCATGTGGAACATTCTTCAAGCTGGCATCTGCGCTGATGGACAACGGTGTTTTGGCGATACACAGCGGTAAATGACCAAAACCTGCCGCCGTGATTGAGTCAAGCTGCTGACGCGCTTGTGGGGTGAAAGTGACTTCACGAGCACCATAGCGCTGCGCCAAAATCTCTATTTTCTGCTCCAATGAGGCATTGTCAGGGTACGCCAGTACAGGGGGAGATGCATGAGCGCAAGCATCGATAACGCGCTGAGCCAAGGCGGTGGTGCCCGCGCCACCTTTTGCAAAAGCCTCACTGATGTCACAGGCAATTGCGCCAGCTGATAGCGCATAGTCGGCTAAAAAGGCCAGTTCTTCCGGGCTGTCGTCAGGGAAGCAATTGACGGCCACCACCACCGGTAAGCCATAGCTTTTGGCATTATTAATATGCCATTTTAGATTGGCACACCCTTGGCTTAATAAAGGAATATTAGTATTGAGAATTTCAGCAGGCAGAGGTTGGCCCGGTTTGATATCAAAAACACCACTATTGGCTTTCAGGCTACGTAATGTGGCGACCAGAACCACACAGGATGGCGCAATACCAGATTGCCGATACTTGATATTAAAGAACTTCTCCATGCCCATATCAGAACCGAAGCCCGCTTCCGTTACCACATAGTCTGCTAACTGCAATCCCAGACGGTCAGCCAGCACTGAAGAATTCCCGTGAGCAATGTTGGCAAATGGCCCAGCGTGGATAAGCACCGGCGTCTGTTCACTGGTTTGCATCAGTGTCGGGTGGATGGTCTCTTTCATTAGCGCCGTCATGGCACCTGCTACCCCCAAATCATCAGCCGTAATGGCTTGACCGCTAGTGCTGTGGGCCAAAATTATCCGGCCAATGCGTTGGCGCATGTCGTGCAAGCTTTCTGACAACGCCAGAATGGCCATAAGTTCTGATGCCGCGGTAATTTCCACATGGTCGTGCCGCTCAACACCGTGAGTACCGCCGCCCACACCGACCTGAATATGGCGCAGCGCCCGATCATTATGGTCAACCACTCGCGGCCATAGGATCTGTTGAGCATCAATATTAAGCAGTGGCATCCCGGTTTGTTGACTAAAAACCGCGCCCAAGCGCTGTTCATGATACAGACGTGCATCCAGCGCCGCCGCTGCCAGATTATGTGCCGCGCTAATAGCATGGATATCACCGGTCAGATGCAGGTTCAATTTCTCCATGGGTAACACTTGTGCTGCACCACCGCCTGCGGCTCCCCCTTTAACACCAAAGACTGGGCCAAGGCTCGGTTGGCGGATGCAAGCTACCCCACGATAGCCTAAGCGGTTGATTCCCTGACTTAAACCAATGGTCGTGACGGTTTTACCTTCTCCCAACGGCGTCGGAGTAATGCTGGAAACCAGAATCAGTTTGCCTTGTGGGCCACTGGGCCGTAATGCACTGATATCAACTTTCGCCATATGGTGCCCATAGGGGATTAAATCATCTGCGCTCAGGCCTAATTGTGGTGCAATTTGCTGAATGGGAAGCAAATTTGTTTCAGAACTCATATTTGATAGCGAAGGGAGTACATCGGCAGAGGAAGACAGTGTCGGTGTCATGGTGCGAAAGTTCCTGTTAGTGGTGATAAAACGGCGGCAGCCAATCACGATGACTATACCCGTCATACTTCAAGCTGCATGTGCGTTGGCTACGCTCGTCACCCGAATGACTTACTACTGTAAGCTCATCGGGATTCACCCTACGGGCTAGCATAAATGCTGTTCAAATCGGTTTTCACCGATTTGTCACTCGCTTGCCGCCTTGCTGCAACTCTAAGTATTTAGGCTATAAATCACGGCGAAATTATCACACAAAGCGCTAAGAAATTGGCGATGCAAATCAATAAATGTGAGGCCACCGGCGCTGATAGCGCGCTGCTGTGTGCGGATTAACCCATAACACCAATATTGCGATTTCTACTTTTTATATTTTAATTTTGTGAGTTTTGTTTTTTTTGATGAAATTAAAGAAATTTTGAGATTGGTTTTATTTTAAATTCTTACTTTATAAGCGTGGTATATAAAAGAAGCCCTACAATCCCATGGTTATATTCTATGGTTTCATGAACAATTATTTGTTTTTGACGGTAAAATTATAGGTAGTCTAATTTATGGGAAATCATATTCACTCTTCTTTGGTCTGTGCTGCGCGATTACTTCGCTTAGCAGGGGTTAATGCGGAGCCAGTAGAAACATTGGGTAAAAATGCTGCTATTGATCTTTCGACCAGGGGAACACTCACCTCATTGCAACAATATTTATCACAGTTATCACGTGCGACATCGACTCGTTTTAAAGTGAAAAAACGGGCATTAAATAAAATAAAACCTGAGCAGTTACCACTGGCATTTCGTGATGCAGAGGGCAGATTTATCTTATTAGCACGATTAAATGATAATGAGGCATTGCTGCAACATGCTGATAGCAATAAGCCACAAATAATTAGCTATCAGTTACTGAGTGAGATGTGGAGTGGGGTGGTATTCTATTGTAGCCATTCACGCTTTGATATCCGGTGGTTTATCCCCGTTTTATTACGCCATCGTAAATCCTTGATCCAAGTGCTGGTGTTATCAATGCTATTACAGTTTCTGGCATTGATATCACCACTTTTCTTTCAGGTTATTATGGATAAGGTCCTGGTGCATAATGCACTAACGACTCTCGACGTGTTAATTATCGTATTATTGGTGGTAGGAGTCTATGAGGTTGTACTGAAGTTTTTGCGTGAATATATTTTTAGTCATACCACAACTCGAGTGGATATTTTATTGGGAGGTAAATTATTTAATCACTTAATCAAATTACCATTAAGTTATTTTAAGCAACGCCATGTCGGGAATATTGTTGCGCGAGTCTGTGAACTGGATAATATTCGTGAGTTTATTACCGGGACAGCACTTACCTTATGTGTTGATGTTGTTTTTACCCTCATCTTATTTATTGTTATGTGGTGTATTTCGCCGCTCCTGACATTAATCATACTGGCCGCACTGCCGCTATATCTGTTATTAGCGGCATTAACCACCCGTCCCTTGCAAAAGAAAGTTGAAGTGTTGTGCAGTTGTGCGGCTCAGAATGGTGCATTTTTAACCGAAACGGTCTCCGGCGTTGAAACCGTTAAAAGCCTGGCCCTGGAACCGCAGATGCAGCAGCGGTGGGAGACGCAAACGCGGGACTACGCTCAAGCTAATTTTCAGGTGCAAAACCTGCAAAACTTCAGCAGCCAGTGTGCTCAGTTACTGCAAAAATTAGCCAGTGCGCTAGTGATTGTTATTGGGGCATATCAAGTCATGTCTGTGCAACTGAGTATCGGGCAGTTAATCGCTTTTAATATGCTGGCGGTGCAAGCATTAATGCCAATGAGTAAGTTGGTTGATTTATGGCAGCAGAGTATACGGGCGAAAGTTGGGCTGATGCTGATATCCGATATTTTAAGTTTGCCGGTCGAGCAAGCCACGGGGGTCGCTCCGTCTAATCGCCAAATTAACGGTGATATCACCCTGGATAATGTGGTTTTCCGTTATCGCCCCGATCTTGATCCTGTATTGCGTCATTTCTCATTATCACTGCGCGCGGGAGAGCATATCGGTCTGGTCGGCCCGTCAGGTTCAGGCAAAAGTACGGTCGCGCGGCTGTTACAGCGCCTTTATATTGCTGAACAGGGGGTTATTAATATTGATGGTTACTCGATAAATCATTTCTCTCCTGAGTATCTACGGCGTCAGGTCGGTGTGGTTATGCAAGAAAACTACCTGTTTAACCGCACTGTTCGTGAAAATATTGCCTATTCTCGGCCAACCGCTTCACTGAGTGATGTCGTTGATGCGGCCGGTCTGGCGGGCGCGCACGATTTTATTCTGGCCCTGCCGCTAGGGTATGACACCGTGCTGTCTGAAGGCGGGGCATCCCTTTCTGGTGGGCAACGTCAGCGTATTGCGATTGCTCGTACTCTACTGGCCAATCCCCGTGTATTGATTTTTGATGAGGCGACCAGTGCTCTGGATGATGAGTCGCAAGCTGAAGTTCAGAAAAATATGTCCCGCATTATTGCCAATCGCACCGTCATTACCATTGCTCACCGCCTTTCGACGGTGCGGCACTGTCATCGTATTGCCGTCATAAAGCAAGGTTGTGTGGCTGAGCTGGCAAATCATGAGCAACTGTTGGTGCAGAACGGTATCTATGCCCAACTTTGGCAACAGCAAGCCGACTTTAGCCATGAGGAATCAAAATGAAGTTGATACAATTTTTGGCGAAATTAGCCATTTTCGACGGTATAAAAAAACGCTGGCAACGCCATCACGCTGCGAAACGAACCCGCGACGAATATGATTTTCTTCCGGCCTATCTGGATATTGTCGAGCGTCCGGTAGCGCCATTGGCACGGCGTACCGCCTGGTTTTTGGCACTGACATTGTTATTGGTATTAGTTTGGTCGATTGCGGGAAGGCTAGATATTCATGCATCAGCCAATGGGAAAGTGATCGTTGCTGAACATTCCAAAATTATTCAGTCACTTGAGCCGGGTGTTGTGGTGGCAATTAATGTTCATGACGGTGACAGGGTGGTTGCCGGTCAGGTGCTGTTAGAACTCAACCCCATTGGGGTCGATGCAGAAGTTAATAATATCAACCAACAATTAATGCATCGTTCGCTGGAGGCCGCGCGAATGTCGGCGCTGCTCACTGATGACCCTCTGGCGAATTTTATCTATCCTGATAATAGTCCTGAGAATTTAGTCATGACAGCTAAGTCCTTGTTGGTGAAAGAATATGATGAAGTTAACGCCGAGTTGGCACGTCAAGACAGCGAGCGAGCCGTTAATCAGGCTTATATTCAGGCCGGAAGTACCAATATTACTCATCACAAGGCTTTGATGAAAAATATTCATCAAAGATTGCAGGCACTACAAACTCTGGTGAAATCCAAGGCAATTGCTGAAGCTGAGGTATTGATACAAGAGCGGGAGTGGCTAAATGCGAGCGCGGAGGGCAATCGTTTAGAAAGTGAACAAGCTGTTCTGCGCGCTAAAATGCGCAATCTGGCGCAAGTCCGATTGCACTATTTAGCCGAGAAGAAACGAAGTTATCAGGAGCAGTTGAATAAGGCTCACGAAGTTATCAACCAACTAAAGCAAGAGTTGGTTAAGTTAATGGAAAAACAGCGGCAACAAACCTTACGTGCCCCCGTCGCCGGTGTGATACAGCAATCCACCGTACATACTCTGGGCGGTGTCGTCACCAGCGCTCAACCGCTTATGGTCTTGGTTCCGGAAAGTCACCAGCTAGAACTGGATGTGATGATCCTCAATAAAGATATCGGTTTTGTACTCCCCGGCCAGGCGGTGGAAGTCAAAATTGACAGTTTCCCCTATACCCGATTCGGCACTCTTTCTGGTGAAGTCAAACATATTTCCCGTGATGCCATGGAAGACCAACAGCAAGGCTTGGTGTTTCCGGCACGCATTCGGCTTGATAGCGACACACTGATCGTAGAGGGAAAACCGGTGCGTTTATCGGCAGGTATGGCTGTGAGTGCAGAGATTAAGACCGGCCGTCGGCGGGTGATTGATTACTTACTCAGTCCATTGCAGCAGTACCAATCCGAAGCCATGAGGGAGCGTTGATAATGATGAATTCAACCACGACTCAGGTTAATCAACCGTTGGCGGCGCTGGCCCGTGCTGCGGCATGTTTTGATTTGGCTGTCGAATCTTCACACTTGGCACACAAGGTCGGATTAGCGCCTCAAGATATCGATAATATTGCGCTATGCCGCTGTGCAAATTGGATTGGTTTGCGAGCCAGAGCAGTGAACTACCCCATTTCGCGTCTGGACAATCTGACGCTGCCACTTATATTCAGTTGTGATACTCAGTGGTACGTGTTATTGGCCCTTAATGAACAAGAGGCGAGCATTTATTGTTATGCCGATAGTCAGCAACAACATATACAAAAACAGATAAGCCGGCAGGAACTCGCCAGCTTGTGGTGTGGCGAGGCCATATTATTGGCAAAAGCTGAGCTGCATGAGCAAAAGAAAGTCCCCTTTGGCTTTAGCTGGTTTATTCCGGTTATCACTAAATACCGCCATCAGTTGCGTAATATCATTTTGGTTTCACTGCTATTGCAGGGCATTTTGCTGGTAACGCCAATGCTATTTGAAACGGTTATCGACAAAGTCCTGGTGAGCCGCGGAATGGGCAGCTTAATGGTGCTGGGAATTGCCATGATTGCGCTGGCGATTGTGGAACCCTGCTATACCTTTTTACGTGGGTGGTTGTTTTCACATTTATCCAGCCGAGTGGGGGCCGAGCTTAACACCGGGCTTTATCGCCATTTAATGGGGTTGCCACTGGGTTACTTCGCTTCACAACAAACCGGACAAACCATCGCTAAAGTGCGAGAAATGGAGCAAATTCGCAGCTTTCTAACCGGTTCTGCTTTAACCATGCTGTTGGATTTGGTTTTTGTCAGCACCTTTATCGCCGTGATGTTTTGCTATAGTCAACCACTGACATGGATAGTCTTGTTCTCTCTCGTTTGTTATCTGCTGTTTTGGTGGGCTGCGGGCGGAATGTTACGCAAGCGGGTGGAGCGCCAATATGAAACCAGTGCCCAGAATACGGCATTTCTCACCGAAGCTATTAGTGGATTGGAAACAATCAAGACATCGGCCACCGAAAACCAGTTTAATCGGAGTTGGCGGCATTCGTTGGCAAATTATGTTCGTGCCTCATTTGCTTGTGCCAGAGCTGCCAATATTGCTGAGCAAGGTATCAGTTTAATTAATAAAGTGACTGCGGCGATTTTATTGTGGGTTGGCGTCACGTTGGTATTGGACGGAGAGCTTAGCCCCGGCCAGTTTATCGCGTTTACGTTATTTTCGGGTTATGTCACTCAGCCTATCTTGCGTTTGGCGCAAATCTGGCAAGATTTTCAGCATACGCAGGTGGCGCTAAAACGCATTGGTACCATTCTGGATTATCCCACTGAACCGGGTAGCGCTGGGTTGTTATCGAGTTCGAATAGCCTTGGGGGGCTGGCTTTTAAACAAGTACGTTTCCGTTATCGACCCGATACCGCCGAAGTGATACAAAACCTTAATTTAGATATTGCTGGTGGTGAGTTTATTGGTATTACCGGCCCATCTGGCTGCGGAAAGTCAACATTAACCAAGCTACTCCAACGATTATATACGCCACAACACGGGCAAATTCTGGTCGATGGGCAGGATTTGGCTATTACGGATGCCACCACATTACGCTGTCAGATGAGTGTGGTGTTGCAGGAAAGCGTACTATTTTCTGGCTCGATACGTGACAACATATGCCAGTGTCGGCCAAATGCTGATGATGCTCATGTTGAGCATATTGCTCGATTAGCAGGCGCACATGACTTTATTGCTGCACTAGCACAGGGTTATCAAACGCCCGTTGGCGAACGCGGCAGTTTGTTATCGGGTGGGCAGCGGCAGCGAGTTGCATTGGCGAGAGCACTGATGGCGGATCCCAAAATACTGATTCTTGATGAAGCAACCAGTGCGCTGGATTATGAGTCTGAGGCGGCGATTATGCGCCAGTTGCCGGAAATCACGCGTAATCGCACGGTAATTTGCATTGCACATCGTTTAAACACCTTGCGTCAATGTCATCGTATTTTGGTGTTAAAAGAGGGGCAAGTATTAGAGCAGGGTAACCATCAAGAGTTGTTGGATCAATCCGGCACTTATGCACGCCTGTGGCAATTACAGACAGAGTAAATATAGGGGGGGGTTAAGCGTCTTCAGACTGCTGACAACCCCCAACGACTCGATCTTGCCAGGTGAGGACAGGCAGAAGAGTAAAGCGTCCGCGCCAGGGGGGGCGCGGCTCGAGCCTACAAGGATGCTTGTTTTAACAAAGAAAGTACGGCGTCTTTACGATCTGCCTGTTTTCACCGACACGGGCACTTTGTCATTAAGCTCAAGGGGCGATTAAACCCCTTTATCGTGATGTACCAATATGCCTGACTCAGCGATTCAGGTGGTAATAGACTTCATTCCAGCGAATTTCATTTTTGAATGCTGGCAATGTGGTGTCGTTATCGATAAGAAGGAACTCAATACCGTGCATTTCAGCATACAAACGCAACTCATCCACACCAATAGCTTGTGAGAACACGGTATGGTGCGCACCACCAGCGATAATCCATGCCTCGGCGGCGGTTGCCAGTGAAGGCTGAGCTTGCCAAATAGCGCGCGCTACCGGTAGTTTTGGTAATGGATGCGGTTGCTCGACGGTATCAACCACATTGACCAACAAGCGGAAGCGATTACCCATATCAATTAAGCTGGCATTCAGTGCCGGGCCTGCCGGAGTCGAGAAGATCAACCGGGCGGGATCGGCTTTACCGCCAATACCTAAATGCTGCACGTCCAACAGTGGTTTTTCTTCTTTGGCGATAGATGGGCACACTTCCAGCATATGAGAACCCACCACCAGATCATTACCTGGCTGGAAGTTATAGGTGTAATCCTCCATAAAGGAGGTGCCGCCTTTTAGGCCGGTACCCATGACTTTCAGAATGCGTAATAATGCGGCGGTTTTCCAATCACCTTCGCCACCAAAACCGTAACCTTGTTGCATCAGGCGTTGAACCGCCAAGCCCGGTAACTGTTTTAATCCATATAGATTTTCAAAGTTAGTGGTGAAAGCCTTAAAACCACCTTGTTCCAGAAAACGCTTCATACCTAATTCAATACGCGCGGCATCCAGTAGGTTTTCGCGTTTATTGCCATGCAGTTGCACGGCATCTGTCAGCCGGTAAGTGGCTTCATATTCTTCAACCAAGGCATCAATCTCACCTTTGCTGACCGCATCCACCACGGTGACTAAATCACCGATACCATAGGCATTAACCGAGTAACCAAACTGGATCTGTGCTGCAACTTTATCCCCTTCGGTCACCGCGACTTCGCGCATATTATCGCCGAAACGGGCAACTTTCAGTTGTTGGCTCTCCTGTTTGGCTGCCGCAACGCGCATCCACTGACCAATCCGCTGATGAGCTTCTTTATCTTGCCAATGACCGGTGATAACACTGTGTTGCTGGCGCATACGTGCGCCGATAAAACCAAACTCACGGCCACCATGAGCAGTTTGGTTCAAGTTCATAAAGTCCATATCCATGGTTTCCCATGGGATCTGTGCATTAAATTGAGTATGGAATTGCAGCAACGGTTTATGCAGAATGCTCAGTCCACCAATCCACATTTTGGCCGGTGAGAAGGTATGCAGCCAGGTCATGACGCCAATACAGGCGGTATCGTAGTTGGCCTCACGACACAACGCGGTAATTTCATCTGGGGTGGTCACCAAAGGTTTAAGCACCAGTTTGACCGGCAAGCCCGCTTCACTATTGAGGCTATTGACGACATGATGGGCATTATCCATAACTTGTTGCAGGGTTTTAGGGCCATACAGGTTTTGACTGCCTATCACAAACCACACTTCTGATTGCTTGAATACGTCCATCTGATACTCCATTTAATCAATTTTTATACAACATAAAGTGATAAATCAGCCGGTTAATCACGCTTCGGTTACCGGTGCGTAGTGTGGCTCAGCGGATAGACACCACTGTTGATAGCGTTGATAAAGCTGTTGATAGCGGGCAACTTGTGCTGCATTGGGGGTCAGGGTGCGTTCAATCTTACACGCCATATGTTGTTGTGCTGTCGGTACATCAGCAAACACACCAGCGGCCACAGCGGCAAAAATCGCCGCGCCCAAGGCGCAACATTGATCGGATGCCACAATCTGGATCGGTCGGTTCATGACATCAGCGCAAACCTGCATGATAACCGGCGATTTGCGTGCAATACCGCCCAATGCCAGCACGTTCTCCACCGGAATGTCTTGCTGTTCGAAGCATTCCATAATTGCGCGGGCACCAAATGCGGTGGCAGCGATAAACCCGCCAAATAGCGTGGGAGCATCCGTTCCCAGATTGAGATCAGTGATAACGCCTTTTAGTCGCTGATTGGCATTCGGGGTGCGGCGGCCATTAAACCAATCCAATACCACTGGCAGATTATCAAGTGAGGGATTTTTAGCCCATTCAGCCGTCAGTGAAGCCAGTAGGGTAGATTCAATCTGTTTTAACTGTGGTTGTAATTCTGGTTGTGTCAGTGCAGCTTGATGCAGTGGCCAGCTCAATAAACGGCTGAACCAGGCATACATGTCACCGAATGCTGACTGGCCCGCTTCCATACCAATCCAGCCGGGAACAACACTGCCTTCTACTTGCCCACAAATCCCAGCGATAGCCCGCTCACCGACGAGCTTTTTATCGGCAATCAAAATATCGCAAGTAGAAGTGCCGATAACTTTAACCAAAGTATAAGGTTGAGCACCGGCACCGACGGCACCCATATGACAATCAAATGCACCACCTGAAATAACCACAGTCGCAGGCAGCCCCAAACGCTCGGCCCATTCAGCGGTAATCAGACCAACCTGGCGTTCAGCGGTATAGGTATCAGTGAACATCGGGTAATCGAGTTGGCTGACTAAACTGTTATCAAGTGCGGCCAGGAATTCACGCGGTGGTAATCCTCCCCATGAGGGGTGCCACAAGCTTTTATGCCCCGCAGCGCACCGACCCCGCTGAATATCTTTAGGGGCAGTGGTGCCTGAAAGTAGCGCCGGAACCCAGTCGCATAGTTCAATCCATGATACCGCCGCATCTCGCACCGCTTTATCGGCGCGCGTGACATGCAGAATTTTCGCCCAAAACCATTCAGAAGAGTAAACCCCACCAATATAACGCGAATAATCCTCAAATTCGCCACTGCGACATAACCGGTTGATTTCTTCAGCTTCTTCTATGGCGGTGTGATCTTTCCATAGCACGAACATCGCATTAGGGTTTTCAGCAAAATCAGGACGTAACGCCAATACCTGACCTTGTTCATCAATCGGTGCGGGGGTGGAACCGGTGGTATCCACGCCGATGCCAATAATGTGTTGGCGTTGTTCTACTGACAGGCGGCTAACGACTTGGCGAATAGCCTGTTGCATGGCTTCGATGTAGTCGAGGGGATGATGACGGAACTGATTTTGCGCAGCGTGGCTGTAGAGGCCTTTCTGCCAGCGAGGGTAGTAAACAACTTCAGTGTCTATCTCAGTGCCATCCTGACAATCCACCGCCAATACCCGAACGGAATCGCTGCCAAAATCCAACCCGAGCGAGATAGCCTCTTTTGTCAAAAAAGGGCGTTCTGCCGATATAACGTCGCCTGTCATGGTGGTTGCTCCTAACTCATTACTGAAAACAAGGATTCATGGGCAATTGCCTATTAATTGCTAACAAAGATAGGAGTGAGTGACAGCAAGAGGTGAGGAGTCAATAGCTGGAAGTATGCACTTTTCTGCTTCCTATAGCGTTTTTGTGATGCTAGTCAAAAGTTAGCAATAGGTTAAATTTGCTGAATACATGGATAAATAAACTGTAATCCCTGGATGTGATAGCGCTCTACATTCTGACACGTAATTAACGTTAAAACTGTTCCTGTCTTAGCGGATATGGTGAGGTTAGGTCGCTTTTAATAAAGGATTAAAGCTTATTAACGTTGAAAAATACGATTGATAACGTTTCCACTGAAAAACGATTGATTGTGGTTGATGTCGATTAAATAAACAAAAAATATCTCTTCCTACAAAAAAAGTCCGGAGAACACTATGCATAAATTAACTAAAGCGCTGGCAGTGGTTGGGTTAGCGGCAGTTATGTCACATTCAGCTATTGCCGAAAGCATGAAACTAGGATTTTTAGTTAAGCAACCTGAAGAACCTTGGTTCCAGACCGAGTGGAAGTTTGCCGATAAAGCGGGCAAAGATTTAGGTTTTGAAGTGATAAAAATTGCCGTGCCCGATGGTGAAAAAACCTTAAATGCTATCGACAGTCTGGCCGCCAGTGGTGCGAAAGGTTTCGTTATCTGTACCCCTGATCCGAAACTAGGGCCAGCCATTGAAGCTAAGGCTCGCAGTTATAACCTGAAAGTGATCGCAGTTGACGATCAATTCGTCAATGCCAAAGGCAAACCCATGGAGAGCGTGCCATTGGTGATGATGGCGGCGACCAAAATTGGTGAGCGCCAAGGGCAGGAACTGTGGAAAGAGATGAATAAACGGGGGTGGCAGCCAGGGGAAACCGCCGTTATGGCGATCACTTCTGATGAGCTGGACACCGCGCGCCGTCGCACTTCTGGCTCAATGGACGCATTGAAAGCTGCGGGCTTCCCGGAAAAACAGATCTACAAAGTTCCCACTAAATCCAATGATATCCCAGGGGCATTCGATGCCGCTAACTCTATGTTAGTACAGCATCCTGAAGTGAAAAACTGGCTGATCGTCGGGATGAACGACAACACCGTATTGGGTGGTGTGCGTGCCACTGAAGGTCAGGGCTTTAAGGCGCCGAATGTGATAGGCATTGGTATCAATGGGGTTGATGCGGTTAGCGAACTGTCCAAAGGTCAGGCGACTGGCTTCTACGGTTCTCTGTTACCAAGCCCGGATATCCACGGTTATAAGAGCATTCAGATGCTGCATGACTGGGTCACCAAAGATGTTGAGCCAGCGAAATTTACTGAAGTGACTGATGTGGTGCTGATCACCCGCGATAACTTCAAAACTGAGTTAGAGAAGAAAGGCTTGATGTAATTCCACTACACGCTATGGCGCACTGGGGTCATTTGATATTTGGCCCCGGTGCAACCCAATCTTTATAAGGAAACCATCATGTCAGCACTCCATTCTGCGTTACAGGCCGAGCTGGAAGCCGAACAGTCACCGTATCTGGCTTTTTGTGGCATCGGAAAAAGTTTCCCCGGTGTGCAAGCGCTGGATGATATCAGTTTTACCTGTCAGGCCGGGCAAATCCATGCCCTGATGGGGGAGAATGGCGCAGGGAAATCGACTCTGCTAAAAATTCTCAGCGGCAATTACACCCCGACTCAGGGTGAGATTCATATTAAAGGCAAAGCCGTTAATTTTACCAATACCACCGAAGCGCTTGATGCGGGAGTGGCAATCATTTATCAGGAACTGCATTTGGTTCCGGAAATGACAGTGGCAGAAAATATCTATTTAGGCCAATTGCCCACCAAGATGGGCATGGTTGATCGTAAATTGCTGCGTTATGAGTCCAGCTTACAACTCGCGCATTTGGGGCTGGATATTGACCCCGATACTCCACTCAAATACCTCTCCATCGGCCAATGGCAGATGGTGGAAATTGCTAAGGCACTGGCGCGTAATGCCAAAATTATTGCGTTTGATGAGCCGACCAGTTCGCTTTCTGCGCGGGAAATCGAGCAACTGTTCCGGGTGATCCGTGAGTTACGTGCTGAAGGGCGCGTCATATTGTATGTCTCTCACCGTATGGAAGAAATCTTTGCGCTGAGTGATGCCATTACCGTGTTCAAAGATGGCCGCTACGTACGCACTTTTGATGATATGGCGCAGGTGAATAATGATTCGCTGGTACAAGCCATGGTCGGGCGCAATCTGGGGGATATTTATGGTTATCTGCCACGTGACATTGGGCCTGAGCGCCTGACATTACAAAACGTCAAAGCCATTGGTGTGAAATCTCCCATTAGCCTAACCGTACATCAAGGTGAGATTGTCGGCTTGTTTGGGCTGGTCGGTGCAGGGCGCAGCGAATTACTTAAAGGGCTATTTGGTGGCACCAAACTGACCAGTGGGCAGGTTTTACTGGATGGCAAGCCGCTCACTATTCGCTCGCCGATTGATGCCATTACCGCCGGAGTTATGCTGTGCCCGGAAGATCGCAAAGCTGACGGTATCATTCCAGTGCATTCGGTGCAGGACAATATCAATATCAGCGCCCGCCGCAAAACACTGACCGCTGGCTGCCTGATTAATAATCGCTGGGAACAACAGAACGCGGCACTACGCATTCAGTCCTTGAATATCAAAACCCCTGGCCCTCAGCAGTTGATTATGAATCTCTCCGGAGGAAATCAGCAGAAAGCCATTTTGGGCCGCTGGTTATCTGAGGATATGAAAGTGATCCTGCTGGATGAACCGACTCGTGGTATTGACGTCGGGGCCAAGCATGAAATCTATAACGTGATTTATGAACTGGCGAAACAAGGCATTGCCGTGCTGTTTGCGTCGAGCGATTTGCCAGAGGTTCTTGGGCTGGCGGACAGAATTGTGGTGATGCGCGAAGGAGCCATCTCCGGTGAGTTAAATCACGATGATGCCACTGAAGAGCAAGCGCTCAGTTTGGCGATGCTACGTACCCCGAATATTGCGACGGATACCGCACCTGCGGTGGCCTGATTGTGAAGGAGATGACTGTGAAGAAGATTGTAATGAATACATCCATGTCCAGCGTGACTTTGAGCTCAGATAAAAAGACCACCCCCACATCACCTCAGTCGCAGCCACCGCAAGAGGCTCCTGCTAATAGGGGGCTGGGGCTATCTCGCATTTGGGATAGCTACGGCATGCTGGTGGTTTTCGCCGTGGTGTTTATTGGCTGTGTCATATTTGTGCCTAATTTTGGCTCCTTTATCAATATGAAAGGCTTGGGGCTGGCTATCTCAATGTCCGGGATGGTGGCGTGCGGTATGCTGTTTTGTTTGGCATCCGGTGATTTTGACTTATCTGTCGCCTCAGTTATTGCTTGTGCGGGGGTCACCACCGCGGTGGTCATCAATATGACTGAAAGCTTATGGCTGGGGGTGGGGGCGGGTTTGTTACTGGGCGCATTGTGTGGTCTGATCAACGGTTTTGTCATTGCCCGGCTGAAGATAAATGCCCTGATAACCACTCTGGCGACCATGCAAATTGTTCGTGGTCTGGCTTATATCATTTCTGATGGTAAAGCAGTGGGTATCGAAGATGAGCGTTTCTTTGCACTTGGCTATACCAATTGGTTAGGGTTGCCCGCGCCGATTTGGATCACTATTGCTTGCCTGGCACTGTTTGGTTTCCTGCTGAATAAAACCACATTTGGCCGCAATACATTGGCGATCGGTGGTAATGAAGATGCCGCTCGTTTGGCTGGGGTTCCGGTGGTACGTACCAAAATCATTATCTTTGTGTTGTCTGGTCTGGTATCCGCCGCTGCGGGGATCATCTTGGCTTCACGTATGACCAGTGGTCAGCCAATGACTTCGATTGGTTATGAGTTGATAGTTATCTCCGCTTGTGTGCTGGGTGGGGTATCTCTCAAAGGCGGCATTGGCAAAATTTCCTATGTAATCGCCGGTATTTTGATTCTTGGCACAGTGGAAAATGCCATGAACCTACTGAATATTTCCCCGTTCTCACAATACGTGGTGCGCGGCTTGATCCTGCTGGCAGCGGTTATCTTCGACCGTTACAAACAGCTGGCTAAACGGACGGTATAAGCGCACCGATGACAGGAAAGTCCATAAAAATCCACCGTGGCTCACAATTCTGTTATCACTATCGGGCAGATTTCAAATCTGCCCGATAAACTGATGATTAGGAAATGACACCAAGGAGACTCAATGTACCATCGAATGGTTCAGGAACCGCAACCCAATCCCTTGCTGCCAGGCTACACTTTTAATGCTTATCTGGTGGCTGGATTAACCCCGATTCTGGCCGATGGACCACTCGATTTCTTTATCGACCGGCCCGGCGGCATGAAAGGTTATATCTTGAATCTGACCATTAAGGGTCAGGGCAAGATTTTTGATGGTGAAAACACCTTTTACAGTAACCCTGGTGATTTGCTGCTCTTTCCGCCTAAAGCGGCACATTATTATGGTCGCTCACCTAACAGTGATTGTTGGTATCATCGCTGGGTCTATTTCCGTCCTCGGGCCTATTGGGCAGATTGGTTGGAGTGGCACAGTAAAACCCATGAAGTAGGGCGTTTATCATTACCTAACAATAACTTACTGCTAGAATTCGATCGCCTGTTTGCCAATATAGAACAGACACAAAAATCCGGACGGCGGTTTGGTGAAGAGTTAGGAATGAACTTGCTAGAGCGGCTGTTGTTGCGTTCAATGGAAGAAGATCCTCTCAGCCCACAACGTATTATGGACCCGCGGGTGATTGAAGCATGCCAATTTATCACCGGCAATTTGGCGGGTGAGTTGCGCATCGATGAAGTTGCCCGCCATGTCTGTTTATCGCCGTCACGGTTGGCGCACCTGTTTCGCGAGCAAGTGGGGATTAATATCTTGCGCTGGCGTGAAGATCAGCGGGTGATCCGCGCTAAATTATTACTGCAAACCACGCAAGAACCGATCGCGACCATTGGCCGGGTGGTGGGGTATGACGACCAACTTTATTTTTCCCGAGTATTCCGCAAGCGCGTAGGGGTTAGCCCCAGTGATTTCAGGCGTCGCAGCATTGAAACCAATTATCCACAACGCAGCTTGCGCCACCCCGAATGGCGCGAGAATGCCGAGGGCATCGTACGGGTTTAATGCCACTTGTCTCGTGAAGCAAAAAATTACCTCTTGTCGCGGCAATCATCATAGTGTCAAATCGATTGTATCGAGTGATAGCGGGCAAGAGGAAATATGTGATGGCTGAAAAAATAAAAGTGGGTTTGCTGGGTTATGGCTACGCCAGTAAAACATTCCATGCTCCCCTGATTATGGGGACGCCGGGGCTGGAACTGGCAGGGGTTTCCAGTAGTGATGCCAGTAAAGTTCATGCAGATTGGCCGTCAATGACTGTCGTTTCTGACCCGCAAGCCTTATTTGATGACCCGGCAATTCAACTCATCGTTATTCCAACACCCAATGATACCCATTTCCCTTTGGCCCAGCGGGCACTGGCAGCCGGTAAACATGTGGTGGTCGATAAACCGTTTACCGTGACACTGTCACAAGCGCGAGATCTGAAGCAACAGGCGGACGAAGCTGGGTTGTTATTATCCGTATTCCACAATCGCCGCTGGGACAGTGATTTCCTGACATTAAAAACACTACTGGCGGAAGGTTCGCTGGGGAAAATCGTCTATTTTGAATCTCACTTTGACCGTTATCGCCCTGAAATCCGTCAGCGCTGGCGCGAGCAAGGCGGTGCTGGCAGCGGTATTTGGTACGATCTGGGGCCACATTTACTGGATCAAGCGCTGCAACTATTTGGTTTGCCAGACAGCTTAAATGTGGATTTGGCAATGCTACGTCCAGGGGCGCAGTCGGTTGACTACTTCCATGCCATTCTCAGCTATCCAGATCAACGTGTGGTCTTGCATGGCACCGTTTTGGCCGCGGCAGAAACTGCGCGTTATATCGTCCACGGCATGCAAGGCAGCTACATTAAATTTGGGTTAGACCCACAGGAAGACCGACTGAAAGCAGGTGAGCGTTTACCGCAGGCTGACTGGGGCTATGACATGCGCGATGGTGTCGTGACACTGTCACATGACGGCGTATTGGCCGAAAAGCCATTGCTGACCTTACCGGGTAATTATCCTGCCTACTATGCTGGCATTCGCGATGCCATTTTGGGTACGGCAGCCAATCCAGTGCCAGCATCTGAAGCGATTACGGTGATGGAGTTGATTGAGTTGGGCATTGCCTCTGATCAACAGAAAAAAACGCTGCCAGTTGTCACTGCAAATTGAGTTAGACCTCTGCGGTTTTTTGAAACTATACCCAAAGCTATTGGAGTTGCGGGTAGGCAGCAAGCGAACAAATCCCGATGAGCATACATCAGTAAGTGATTCGGGTGAGTAAGCGTAGCTAACACCCCCGCAGCTTCCAGAGCGAAGGGTATATTGAAGGAATACTTTTGCATGTCTTGGTTACAACGCTTACGAATAGATAAGTTCTTATTAGTACTGATACTGGTCGTTATTATTGCCTCGATCTTCCCTTGTGAGGGTGAGGTTAAAGTATGGTTTGAACACCTGACGACAGCAGCTATCGCATTACTGTTCTTTATGCACGGTGCCAAACTGTCCCGCGCCGCTATAGTCTCCGGCATGGGGCATTGGAAACTGCATTTAGTGGTATTCCTCAGTACGTTTGCTCTGTTCCCGCTATTGGGATTGGGTATGAATGTGTTAGTTCCTGGGGTGTTAACGCCAACTCTGTATCTGGGCTTCCTGTATCTGTGTGCATTGCCAGCGACGGTGCAATCCGCTATCGCCTATACCTCGGTAGCCGGAGGCAATGTTGCTGCTGCCATATGTAGCGCCTCGGCATCCAGTATTCTCGGTGTATTCTTATCACCGATTCTGGTCGGGATGTTGATGCATACCCAGGGGGGCGATACTGATACTTTGCATGCTATCGGTTCTATCGTCATGCAATTGATGGTGCCGTTTATTGTCGGTCACTTATCACGTCCGCTAATAGCCAAATGGGTTGAGCGTCATAAGAAACTGGTCAATATTACTGACCGGTCATCGATTCTGTTGGTGGTTTATGTTGCCTTCAGTGAGGCGGTCGTGCAGGGGATTTGGCATCAAATCGACGGCTGGTCGTTGCTGGCAATATTGGTTTGTTCAATGGTCTTGCTGACAGTGGTGTTGGTCGTCAATACGTTGGCTGCCCGTTGGTTGGGCTTCAATACCGCCGATGAGATTACCATTGTGTTCTGCGGCTCGAAGAAAAGCCTGGCTAATGGAATTCCGATGGCTAACGTGTTGTTTCCTGCCTCGGTAGTGGGGGTTATGGTATTGCCGCTGATGATATTCCATCAGGTTCAATTGATGGTTTGTGCCGTATTGGCGCAGCGATACGCCAAACGGGTCGCCAGAGAGAATGCGGAAATGCTCACTGCGAAAACACACGAGACATTGTAACTGACCCACTCCAGTTATCGCAGGGGTGACCGCACCCAGGGGCGCTCCGGTGGCTCACGCCACTACGACCCCAACGGCACGTTTCCCCTTTATTTGGCTTGGTTAGTGACTCGAAGCGCGTACGCGCTGTTTTGATATCCGGCTGTTTAGTTGCGAATTTTGTCACGCAACACTTGTTTCTCTTGCTCACTGATAAAGGCCATTGTCAGGCCATTTTCTTGCGCCTGACGAATTTCTTGTGGTGTCAGGCCAGCTGCTGGTGCTGCAATATGATACTCATTAGCAATCTCAATTCCTTGAACCGCAGGGTCATCAGTATTGATTGATGCTAATACACCATGGCGCAAGAAGGTGGCTAAGGGGTGAGTAGCCAGTGATGCCACGGTGCTGGTTTGAATATTGGATGTCAGACAGGATTCAATACCAATATTATGCTCAGCCAAATAATCCATCAGTTTGATATCTTCTACAGCTTTAACACCGTGACCGATACGTTCTGCCCCTAACTCGCGAATAGCCTGCCAGATGCTCTCAGGGCCAGCGGCTTCACCGGCATGGACGGTAATCCGCCAACCGGCATCACGTGCGCGGTTAAAGTGACTGCGGAATAGCCCACCAGGGAAACCCAGTTCATCACCCGCCAAATCCAGCGCAGTAATCGCATCACGATGTGCCAGCAAACCATCCAATTCTTGCAGACAGGCTTGCTCACCAAAAGTGCGGCTAAGAATACCGATGAGACGAATATCAATATCAAAATCACGACAACCAGATTGAATACCATCGATGACGGCTTCTACTACACCGGCGACGGGTAACTGATGTTTCATCGCCATATAGAATGGAGAGAAACGCAGCTCGGCATAATGTAAGCCCGCATTCGCGGCATCTTCCACATTCTCATAAGCCACGCGGCGGCAGGCCTCCAAAGAGCCTAAAACCGCGACGCCCCAATCCAACTTCTGCAGGAAGCTAACTAAATCAGGTTCAGTTTTAGTGATTTGAACATGCGGGCGCAGAGCCTCTAACTCATCAGCAGGCAGCGACAAATTGAACTGACGGCCCAGATCCAAAATAGTTTGCGCACGAATATTGCCGTCAAGGTGGCGATGAATGTCAGTCAAGGGAAGGCGGGGATCGATCATGTGTGCACTCACTGGGTTATTATGGATTAAGTGCAGAACATTATAAAAACAAATCAGTGAAAATATCCACCGTGTTACATAAAAAAGTGATGACAGTCTCATTTTGGCACCTTTTTATCCTTCAAAAGGTGCCTGTAAATTGCATTACTGTGGAGAGAGAGCCGATTTCAACATCTGCATTTATCCGACGCAAACTTGCTATTCTCGTTGTAAAAACCGGATACCATTAATGAGTTTACCCATGCCGGCTTCAATTTTACTGCGCGAACAACCGACATTAAGGCGTAGGAAGCCGCGGCCTTCTTCACCATAAGTGAAGCCCGGCATAATGGCGACTTTCTGTTGCTCGATCAGCACGTTCTGCAATTGATTATCGTCAATATTCAGTGGCCGCAAATCTATCCATGCCAAATAGGTTGCCTGCGGCGGTTGCCAGTTTAATGTGGGAAATGCTTCATTCAACCGCTGAGCCACATAAGCCAGGTTGGCTTGCAGATAATTGCGTAATTCGTCCAACCAGGGTTCCGCCTGACGGTAGGCCGCGATATGCGCCACGATAGCTAAAACAGCCGGGGAAGAGAGACCATCACGCCCCTTTAACATCTGGCTATAGGTTTCACGAGTTTCAGTATCACTGATAAAACCGTAAGCCCCGGTGAGGGCCGGAATATTAAATGTCTTGGAACCCGAGGTTAGTAAGGCCCAAGGTGTTTGACCGACCTGACTCCACGGCGTGTGCACTTGATTATCCCACGTCATATCCATATGAATTTCATCACTGATGACCTTGACCTGATGGCGCTCACATAACTCGGCCATGTGGGTGAGTTCTGCTGCTGTCCAGACCTTGCCCGTGGGATTATGCGGGCTGCACAGTAACAATACTTTGGTTTGCGGGCGCGCCAGTAATGCTTCCAGATGTGCCATATCGCACTGCCACTGGTTATCGACTTTATGCAGCGGGCAACTGAGTAATTGGCGCTGATTGCCGAGGATCACTTTGTAAAAAGCATCATAAGCCGGGGTGTGGGTGACGACGAAATCACCGGGTGCCGACCAGCAGCGAATCAGTTGGGCTACCATATAGATGACCGACGGGCCATAGACCGCCATTGATGTATCAATATGACAATGAAAACGTTGCTGATACCAGTGGCGGATCGCGCCGAGAAAATCTTCATGTTGCCAGCGACTGTACCCCAGCACACCGTGCTCGATGCGCTGATTGAGTGCTTGTAAAATAACCGGCGCGGTGGGGAAATCCATATCCGAGATAGTGAAGGGCAGCAAATCCGCAGCACCAAAGCGGTCAGCAATATAGTCCCACTGGGTACACCAGGTGCCGTGACGATCGACGGGGGTGGAGAAATCAAACATCAGCATCTCGCTTATCAAGTATCCCCTTCGCCCTTGAAACCGCAGGGTTGTTAGCTGCGCGCACTCACCCGAATCACTTACTTATAGCTCATCGGGATGAGTTTGCTGGCTGCCTACCTGCGACTCCAATGGCTTCGGGTATAGTTTCTATGTAACTCATATCCAGGCAACGATGGTTAGCGAATTACCGTCTTATGACATGGCAAATTGACCATTTCCTATCAGTGAGTCTAATTCATCTTTCACTGATTGCACTTGCGGGCCGATAACAACTTGAAGATTGTGGTCATTGAGTTGAATGACACCAATGGCACGATTGGCTTTCAATGCTTCTTTATCCACTAAATTCATATCTTTGACCGACATGCGTAAGCGCGTAATACAGTTATCCAATGAGACGATATTATCGGCACCACCCAGAGCAGCCAAGATAGCAGGGGAGTTATAGCCAGACTTGCCGCTAACAGCGCCACTGGCTGCTTTTTCTGCATTGCTACTGGCGGTGGTTTCATTCTCACGACCCGGTGTTTTGATATTGAAGTGCTGAATAGCAAAACGGAAAATACAGTAGTAAGCCACAAACCAGATCCCGGCAACGACAGGCACCCAGTACCATTTAGTCGCGGTGCCATGCAGAATGCCAAATACCACGAAATCAATGATATTACCGTCAGTATTACCGATGGTCACCCCTAATAGCGCCATAACAGTAAAGCCCAGCCCGGTCAGGATGGCATGGATCAAATACAGGAACGGGGCAACAAACAGGAACAGGAATTCAATGGGTTCTGTGGTGCCGCCGATAACACAAGCAACGACACCTGAAATCAACAACCCTTTAATTTTATGGCGATTTTCTGGCTTAGCACAATGATACATTGCCAGTGCCGCACCTGGCAGGCCGCCGAGGAACGCGGGCATTTTACCTTGCGACAGGAAGCGAGTGGCACTTTCAGAGAAACCGGAGGTGGTAGGGCAAGATAATTGCGCCTGGAAAATAGTTAAAGCACCGCTAACACTATGACCGCACACATCCATAGTGCCGCCAGCTTCAGTGAAGCGGATCAATGCCACTAAGATATGATGCAGGCCGAATGGCAGTAATAAGCGCTCACCGCTGCCGAAAATCATCGGCCCGAACATGCCAGCACCGTTAATCAAACGGCCTAAGCCATTGATACCCGCCGCAAACCAAGGCCAGATCAGCGGGATCAACAAACCGACCAATCCGAGTACCACGGTGGTGACAATCGGCACGAAACGGGTGCCACCAAAGAAGGCTAATGCATCAGGTAAGCGAATGGTATTGAAGCGTTCATGCAGTAAATAAACAATGATCCCTACAATCACCGCGCCTAAAATACCGGTATCGATGGACTGGATGCCCAATATATTCTGAATGTTATGTGTTTTCAGAACCAGTGGGTCAGTTGTCGGTAATACGCCGCTGGTGGTTAGGTAAAAATTGGTTGCCAGATTCAGTACGGCAAAACCAACGAAACCGGAGAATGCGGCCACCCCTTTGTTTTCACGCGCCATACCCAGTGGGATCGCGATGGCGAACATGACTGGCAAGAAGCTAAAGGCAAATGAGCCAACCTTACTCATCCAGGTAAACAATAGCTGGAAGGCCGGGTGACCAATAAAAGGTAATAAGGTGATGACATCTTTACTGCTAAGCGAACTACCGATACCCAGCATGATCCCGCAGAAGGAGAGCAAGGCGACCGGTAGCATGAAGGTTTTCCCTAAACTCTGGAAAAACTCCCACAGCGTAATTTTTTGTTTTTTTGCCGCTGACATAGTGACTCCTGTACTGATACACCTGATGTTAAAAAATTGATGGATAATGGCGACTATTTCGCCTCCCTGTCTGGAGGTAAAATAAGATAAAACGTTTAACCCAGATAATATGAGTGATATGTCACAATTACTGATCCTATTTCTGTATACCCTTCACATTTGAAGCCGCAGGGTTGTTAGCTGCGCGCTCTCACCCGAATCACTTACTTGTTAAGCTCATTGGGATGAGTTTGCTGACTGCCTGGCTGCAACTCCAAATTTTTGGGTATACTGGGTCATCATGGATTAAACGTTTAACTTGGCTTACTTTTTGGCATGACAATTAAAAAAACGACAATCACTGATGTCGCTAAATTTGCTGGCGTCTCTGTGGCGACAGTTTCGTTAGCGATCAGTGGCAAAGGGCGTATCTCTCCGGCGACAGCCGAGCGGGTTAATCAGGCAATAGAACAATTAGGCTATGTACGTAACCGTCAGGCGGCACAATTACGCGGCGGGGAGTCAGGTGTCATTGGCTTGATTGTACGTGATATTGGCGATCCTTTTTATGCGGAAATGACCGCCGGCTTAAGTGAAGCCATTGAGGCTGAAGGTAAATTGTTGTTCTTGACGCAAAGTGGCCGCGAAGGCAAAGGATTATTGCGTTGTTTCGACACGCTTATCGATCAAGGTGTCGATGGCTTGGTGCTGGGCGGTGGAGCCAAGCGGGAAATGGGGCTACGAGAAAAGGCTGCTGAACATGATATTCCACTGATTTGCGCTGCCCGATCCCATGTGCTGGACGGCGTTGATGTGGTGCGTCCTGATAATATGCAAGCCGCTAAAATGGCGACCGAGTTTCTGATTGGTCGTGGTCATCGGCAAATTGCCTATCTTGGCGGACATTCGCACTCGCTGACGCGGGCTGAACGGCTCGGGGGCTTTTGTGCCACTCTAGTGCAGTATGGGCTACCGTTTCGTTCGGAGTGGGTGGTCGAATGTGATGGTCAGCAACAGGCGGCGGCAGATGCAGCGGAAGAGCTGTTACGGCGTCACCCTAATGTCAGCGCGATTGTATGTCATCAGGCATCCATCGCATTGGGAGCCTATTTTGGTATTTTACGGACTGGCAGGACGATTGGCAGTGCGGGGGTAGATACTTATCTCGATCAGCAAGTAGCATTAATTGGTTTTGGTGATGTGCCAGCAGCAGAACTTACTGAGCCACCATTGACCTTTATCACCAGTTCTGCCCGGGAAATTGGCTACAGTGCCGGGCAGCGGCTGCTTCAGCGTATTTCTGGGGTAGATTTACAACTGCAAAGCGTCATATTACCGCCGGTGTTGATCCGCCGAGGGTCGGCCTGATTAGGTGTGTTCAATCTCGCTGGCTGCTCGCGCTAATGCCTCAATATCACCGGCAACGATCAGGTGTAGATTGCGACTGATCGCGTCTATTGGCCAATCCCACCAGGCAATGGTTTGTAGCTTACCGATAACCTCGGCGGAGAAGCGATTTTTAATCAGTGTTGCGGGATTACCGCCGACCACACTATAAGCGGGCACATCGCGCGTGACCACTGAGCGTGATGAAATAATTGCCCCATTGCCAATGGTGACACCTGGCATAATCAACACATCATAGCCAATCCACACATCATTTCCGACATGAGTATCACCTTTATAAGGCAGCTCATCCCTGGACGGGGCGACTCTTTCCCAGCCGTTACCAAAAATATTGAATGGGTAAGTCGATAACCCAGACATTTTATGGTTGGCACCATTCATAATGAACTTCACCCCATGAGCTAATGCACAGAATTTGCCGATAATCAGCTTATCGCCAATAAAGGGGTAGTGATAAAGCACGTTACGTTCAAAGTTTTCAGAATCTTGTGGATCGTCGTAGTAGGTATAATCACCGATAATAATGTTCGGATTCTGTGTGGTATTTTTGATAAAGCATACTTGATTAAACCCCGCCATCGGGTGTTTACACTGGGGATCTGGCCCTAATATTGGCTTATCTTTCATAATCTAGACCTCTTTGGATAAAAAAACGGAGCCATCAGGCCCCGTTTCTTATGGTTTTAATATTTCATATCTATGGTGCTGGTGCTGGTGCTGGTGCTGGTGCTGGTGCTGGTGCGACGGGCGCATCTTCAGATTCAGTACCGGTATCTTCTTCAGCAGGTGCACCACCGAACATGCCAAACAGGCCAACGAATTCTTGCAGTGACATTTTCTGACCATTCAAATCGACCTGGTTATCAGCAAAGTGGAAGCTGCTGCTAATAACATCATCTTTAGTGGTGGTCAGTTTAAACATCTGGCCCATGGCCGCAATACCCTGAACTTGCTGCTGCGCCAGTTTTTGTGCTTCTTCTGGGTTATAGCCTTGCAGGCGAGCGGCCTGGGTTGTCAGCTCAGTGGCCATAGCCATTGGGATGGTCAATGTTGCGTCGACTTTTTTCACTGATTGCGCCAGCATTGGCTCACTACCGGTTTTGGCTTGTGCCGGGTCAGTCAGCGCGATATTCAGAGTGAAGGTACTTTCACCTTTGGCATTTTTCCAGCTTAGTGGTGCCATGCTGATGGTTGGGTTACCTTTCAGCAAGGCCGGAAGGTTAGCAATCAGTATCTCGGTCATTTGCTCTTGATAAGCAACGGGATCGAGGTTTTCACCCGCCTGAACGGCCTGCAATACTTGCTGATTATAGGCATTGGTAAACTGCTTCAAGCTTTGACCGTCAAGTTTGTCGAAGGCAAAGGCTAATTTACCAGAGCCGAAGTCATTATCCTGAATTTTTAATGCGTCCAGGGTGTAAGTCAGCTTGCCGTTCAAGTCCTTATCGGTTTCGCCCAATTGTGTGTTCAGGTTAAAGCCCATTAATGTCGCGGTGTCTTTACCATCAATACTGAGGCCAATTTGTTTGATTCCCAGTAGTTGGGAGCCAATGCTGAGATCAAACTTGCCGATATTGGTATCACTTTTAATCACCAAACCTTGCAGACTAAATTGCTCAACTTGATCCCACTGATTTTTGCTGGCGAAAATCAGGCTATCACTTGAACCACTCATTTTCACATCACGCAGATCGCGGGAGACATCAGCATCAATTTTTGCACCAGAGAATTTCATGCTGGTGGTGTTCTGCTGATAATCAATAGGAATAAATGTAATGGCAGAAGAGGTATCGCCGCTGTATGAAATGCGCGAATCCGCAGTAAACGGTGATTGGCCTTTAGTGACTTCAAACAGTTTTTTCAATGCTGGGGTATTCGCAAGTTCGGTATGTACCGACGCCATGCTTGGGATCAGATTGAATTTTTTTAGCTGCGCCAATGGGAAAGGGCCGTGATCGATAGTTTCGATGAATGCGACTTCATCACCATCTTGCAAGGCTTTTTCACCCGCAACGCTGCTATCTGCTTGCAACACATAGCGCACCTGGCTACTGAACAGGCCACGTTGGTAATCTTTATAAGCGAACTTTACACCGGCTTTCGGCAGCAAGGTTCTGATCTGGTCATTGGCGTTATTAACCAATTCGCCCATACGTTGTTCAATCAATTTGCCGGTATACCATGAGGCCCCAGTCCATGCTGCGCCAAGTACGACTATGACGCTGACAGCCACTAACGATTTTTTCATTGTTCTGTTCATCCTTTTCTAATACACCAAATTCACTGTTGAACGCGGTAATGAGTTGCTAGTTAAATAACACCAAAGAGATGCATAGAAAACAACATCTCCCAAATTAATATAGGCCTAGATTAACCGTACACAAATATTATTGCGACGATAACGACTTATTGCGCTGGTGAAATTTAACCACCACAGCATCAAAAGGCCAGCAATAGACAACAAAATAAGTCACTTCGTTCATCCCGCGTTATAAACACGGGCAATTGAGCCTATTCCGTGGACGGTAATTGGCGATTCATTAGCCGGAATGAAACAAGACTCACCGGGTTGCAACGTGATTTCTTGCTGCTGTTTTTTCAATATCGCCTGACCTTGAACACAAAATACAATGGCTGCACTGTTTTGCGCCAATTCCTGTGGCTCTGACGTTAATGTATGCAGTGAGAAAGCAAAATCCTCAACAGGGATGGGGAATAGCAACTCGTTGCCTTGCTGTTGGGGCGTGGTCAGTAAAGTAGCGGCAGGTTTTGGAATAAATTGCAGGTTAGCCATTAATTCAGGGATATCGATGAACTTAGGTGTCAGTCCCGCGCGTAATACGTTATCCGAATTTGCCATGACTTCCAGCGCCACGCCATTAAGGTAGGCATGAGGGGTTTCAGCATACAAGAACATGGCTTCACCCGGTTGCAGGGTGACCACATTAAGCAACAACGGAGAGAACAAACCACTGTCATCCGGGTAGAAACGCGAAATACTGCGAATAGTATCCCACGGCTCACCCAATTGATTATTCAGTGCCGCTTTCAATATCCCCAAAGCTCGCGTTTTCTCTTCGCCCGCCATACTCAGCAAACTGGCAAATAAGGTGGCTAAATGTTCGGTATCAGGGGAGCGTAGAAACGCTGCGATATCCGGATGAGCGGAGGCTAATGGCTGGAGCAGGGCCGCAATGTCATCCAAAGTACGGAAACCATTCATGGCCTGGAAAGGTGTTAGGGCATAAACCAACTCAGGCTTATGGTTCGCATCTTTGTAATTGCGCTCGGCGGCATCCAGCGGGATACCCGCTTGATTCTCTTTGGCAAAGCCAATTTCTGCCGCAGCCTTACTTGGATGCACCTGAATCGATAATGGTTGGGCGGCACATAGCACTTTGAATAGGAAGGGCAATTCACCAAAACGTTTAAAAACGTCATGACCTAAAGTGGCATCAGGGTTCTTCTCAATCACATCACGCAATGAATGCCATTGGCCGCTGGCATCCGCAACTTCAGAACTGCTTTTGGGGTGAGCGCCCATCCATAATTCAGCCATAGGTTTGCCTTGCGGATTGGCTATGCCGTAAAGCTCGGTAAGCGCATTGGTACTGCCCCAGGCGTAGTTTTGTACTGCATTCTTCATTTTTTGCATCATAGGTCATCTGCCGTTGAATCTGGCGAAATTCATCGCCCTGATAAAAATCGTCCCTTAGTAAACAATGGGGCCAAAGGGGTTGCAAGTAGTAATGTAATCCGTCTTATAACCGAATATAACTAAATGAGAGAAATGCGAATCAATCGCATAAAGGTGGTGATAAATATGCCATCATATACCCGTCATACTACAACCTTCTGTTCATATGCTAAGGAGACAGTGATGGTGACCACCCGCAGTGAAAAGGACTCAATGGGGCCTATTGATGTACCGGCAAGTCAATTATGGGGCGCGCAAACCCAGCGCTCACTCGAGCATTTTCGTATTTCGCAAGAGAAGATGCCAACGGCACTGATTCATGCGTTGGCATTGACTAAACGCGCCGCAGCCCAGGTCAATATGGATCTGGGTTTGCTCCCCGCCGAGCGGGCAAGAGCGATTATGCGTGCGGCTGATGAGGTCTTGAATGGCGAACATGCGAGCGAGTTCCCACTTTCAATTTGGCAAACCGGTTCTGGCACGCAAACCAATATGAATATGAATGAGGTGCTGGCCAATCGGGCCAGTGAATTGTTAGGGGGCGAACGAGGTAATGATCGTCTGGTTCATCCTAATGATGATGTGAATAAAAGCCAAAGCTCAAATGATGTATTCCCAACCGCAATGCATGTCGCCGCAGTTATTGGGTTAAGAGAGCATCTGTTACCTGAACTGAAAGTATTGCAACAGACCCTGAAAAATAAAGCCGAAGCCTATCGCGACATTGTGAAGATTGGCCGCACGCATTTACAAGACGCCACGCCACTGACGCTGGGGCAGGAAATTTCCGGCTGGGTGGCGATGTTGGCGCACAATGTACAACATATTGAAGCCACTATTCCTCATCTGTGCGAACTGGCATTGGGCGGCACTGCCGTTGGGACGGGGCTGAATACTCATCCTGAATATGCGGTGCGCGTCGCCAATGAGATTGCAGCCTTGGCCCAGCAACCTTTCGTCACCGCGCCGAATAAATTTGAGGCATTAGCAACTTGTGATGCATTAGTTCATGGTCACGGTGCATTGAAAGGTTTAGCGGCCTCGTTGATGAAAATTGCCAACGATGTGCGCTGGTTAGCCTCAGGCCCCCGCAGTGGCATTGGCGAGCTTTCTATTCCGGAGAATGAACCAGGCAGTTCTATCATGCCGGGTAAAGTCAATCCGACACAATGTGAAGCTATGACCATGTTATGCGCGCAGGTGATGGGTAACGACGTGGCGGTCAATATTGGTGGGGCGTCTGGTAACTTTGAATTGAACGTTTTCCGCCCGCTGGTGATTCATAACTTCCTGCAATCTATTCGTCTGCTCGCCGACGGTATGCGCGGTTTTAATGAGCATTGCGCAGTTGGCATTGAACCTAATCGTGACCGTATCACTCAGCTACTGAATGAATCGCTAATGTTAGTTACTGCGTTGAATACTCATATTGGTTATGACAAGGCGGCTGAAATTGCGAAGAAAGCCCATAAAGAGGGGCTGACCCTCAAGGCGGCGGCGCTGAAACTAGGTTATGTTACTGATGAACAATTCGATGAATGGGTTAAACCGGAAGATATGGTTGGAACTATGAAATAGCCTCGCTGGTAACGCCGGGATCTATTCCCGGCGTTCTTTATGACAATATGGTATTCAGCAGAGAGAGACGTTGTGCAATATTAAGCATTATATTGTCAGAAGTAATAAGCATAATACCTATAATTGCATTGGCTAATCGTATAAAAAAGAAAAATCATTTTATTTAAGTTGTGTTTTTTGAGGTTTTTAGCAAAAAATACGTTTTGCTTATTTTTCCCGTGGGCCACCGGGTTGCTATGGTTAATATAATTAAGGTGGTTTTTATTTATTAAAATGTTGTTTTTGACGCGATAGGAGTTCATTTTATGGAAGATGAAAAATCAGTCCCCCAGAATCAATCTAACATGATTGTTAATTCACTCAGTGAAACATCGCTTATTTCCATCATGGAAAAGGCGAGTATTCCTTGGGCGATAAAAGATAATAACTCCAAATTTGTTTACTTAAATGAATCTTGTCTTGATTTGTTTGATATTCAGCCTGGCTTTGATTTTGAAGGGCGCTTAGATGAGGAAATGCCATGCTCATGGTCGGAGTATAGTGATGACTTCAAGGCTCACGATAGAAAGGCGGAACAAAGCAGAGAGGGCGCGGAGATCATTGTCACCTCTTCCTTTGGGCGTGAAAGGGTTATTTCACCCTGGTACTTCCCTAAATTTCCTATTTATAACCAAAATGGGAAGGTGTTAGGCACTGTTTTTTTTGGTAAAAAATTTAACTTTATTTCTATATGTGATTTTTTTAACAGTTTAAAACCCTCCGTTATTACACTCACCCCGCCGGTAGATGGCTTCTCAGAAAGAGAACTTGATATCATATTTTATGCGATTCAAAAAATGACCGCTAAAGAAATAGCGGTAAAATTATCCCTGTCAAATAGAACTATTGAAAATCGGCTTAGATTTATTTATGACAAAGTGGGGTGTCATTCTTTAAAAGAGTTGATTGAATATTGCCATACTTCAGGATTGAGTCACTATGTCCCTAAAAAAGTTCTACGTGAAGGGGTTAATTTCTTCTGGTAATTGAGTTGCTTATTCATAAAAATCACCAGAAGAAGCGTAATCTTATAGGTTCTATGAGAGTAAATGATTAGCTTAGACTTTTTATCTATATTTCGAGATATAAATGTAACCTGGGTACCAACAGCTGTAATGGTTTGGCATCTGGCTTATATTTATGTTTAATCTGATTGGCATCATAATCAGTTAATTCGCCTAATTTAGGTAATTCGGCTGCCGATTGAAGCTGGCAAAAGGCAATCAAAGGCATAGGGCAGGGGTGTTGAACTTGTTTCTGCTGTTCCTGATACCAAACTCGTGCAATAGGTTGTACTTTTACCGGACGTTTGATTTTTAAGCGCGCTTGTTCCGGCAACCGTTGAACATCGTTAATTTCTTGGCTAATTAATTCCACCCATTGTTCACGGCTAAAAGGGGGAACGGCACGGCCTGCATTTAGGCTTTTATTTAACTGCGCCAGCACGTCTTCGCGGGTAACATTCTTAATAATATGTTTATTAGCCCAACCAAAGCGAACCGAACTGGGGTTTATCAACGGCGTAATGGTGCGATAGGTATTTAGCGTGATCAACCCATGCAGGTGGGTGTGAACAAACTCGAAACGTTGCTCACTCGGCAAACCAGACTCAACGGTAATGATATGTTCCAGCTCGGTTTTTAATTGATTAATGTGTTGAATACTCTTTTGGCAAGTGGCTAATTGGCTCTCCGTCACCGAAAAACAAAGGACTCCCGGGAGGCGGAGGGCTGCTTTGCTGCTAACATTCTGACCTTGGTGGTGAATAAACAGCCGCTGATAATGCTGTATCGCTAAATCTCTAGCCGCTACTCCCACGGTTGCATTCACAGGGATATGCATAATGGGTTGATGTTCCGTGCCTTTCTCTATTTCAGGCAAGGAAAACACGCGGGCAGCGAGCAGGGGTAAATCCTCAAGCTGCTGGTGGAGCGCCTGCAATCCGGCTTCCAACGCGGTAAAGCGGTTATTTAGCCGCTCTATCAGATCATATTTATTCATCGTATCTTTAATTAACCTTACTTTAGTTACAACATACACTAAGTTATATCAATAAAACAATACCTCTGAAAGCCAGTGTTGCCATTAATCATGGGGTATTTGCCAAAATATCAAAAGCATCTATAGCGGTTAAAAGGCGGGTAACGTCACCCGCACAGGAAATCAGGATATTTGCGACAAAATTATTTGGGTCGCAGAGGCCAATACATCGCGGCGTGGCTTCGCGTCTTTTTCGCGTTGCGTGAAATACACGACTAAAACAATCGGCGCGCCTTTAGTCGGCCAAAGTACCGCAATATCATTGGTGGTTCCGTAATCGCCACTACCCGTTTTGTCACCCACAATCCAGTCAGTAGGGGCACCCGCACGAATTGTGGCATCCCCGGTGGTATTTCCTTTCAGCCATGCAGCGAGTTGACTTCGTTGGGCAGGGCGCAATGCATCACCCAGCACCAATTTATTCATACTCGCTGCCATAGCCGCAGGAGTGGTGGTATCACGTGGGTCATTAGGTAGCGCGGTATTTAAATCAGGCTCCCAGCGGTCTAATCTGAACATCTGATCGCCAATACTGCGAGCAAACTGATTAACAGCCGCTAAACCACCCAACTCTTTAATTAATAAATTCGCGGCAGTGTTATCACTATATTGAATGGTGGCAGCACATAACTCGGAGACGGTCATGCCACGCGCCAGATTTTTACACGTGATCGGGGCATAAGATAACAAATCACTCTCATGGTAATTTATATGCTTATTGAGTAAATTCGGCTGAGACTGGCTTTGATCTAATACAGCAGCGGCCAGCATAAACTTAAAAGTACTACAGAATGGGAAACGTTGAGCTCCGCGATACAAAATTTTGGTGCCAGCGCCGCTATTAATCATCGCAATGCCTAAACGACCGTTAGCACTATGCTCAAGTGCTGCCAATTGCTTGTCTAATGATCCCGGAATCGCAGCGGCCCAGGTTGGCGGCGCAAAATTGACTAAGGGCAGGGTAATACCGGCTAATAATAGTGAACGCCGTAGCGAAGAGTGCTTCATTCCTGAATCTCGCAAACAATATAAGCATAAGGCTGAAATTATAATCTCCATGGCGACTAAGCACCACTGTCTATTATTTTTATCGCTTTAATTCAGAAATAAAAAAGGCTAAATGGCAGGGTAAGTGACATTTAGCCTTTATAGCCGACACGTTTTCAATGTTGTAGCTGTGTTGGCTAGAGTGATAAATCAAAATATTAGGACAGTGCTTTCGCTTTTAGTTGCTGGTATTCACTTTCAGTAATAGTCCCTTCATCTAATAATTTTTTCGCGTCAGCAATCTGTTCTGCTGGCGATTTACCCGCAACGTGACGGATATACTCATTGGTTTCGGATACTGATTTTTGTACCGAGGCTCGATAGCGCTGAGCCATACCTTTACCTCGTGTGATGAGGTATACCAGAGACGTCAGTAGTGGAATGAAGAGTAAAAACAGAATCCAAATCGCTTTATAAAACCCACTTAATTCATGGTCTCTGAACAGGTCGGAAATGACCTGAAACAGAATCAGCAAGTATGCGATGAAAAAGAAAATGGAAAATGTTGTCGCGAGTATGTCCCAAAGCGTGAGGAAGTGGTTTGTCATATTTTCTCCTGACCTTACATAAATTAAGGAAATATCTCGTAATAAATCCCTTAATACACTAGATACTTAATTTATATCTCAAGCAACAATCACTTAGGGTCGTTAAGCTCCCCTTAATAATAGGTACATAGCAGAGAGAACGTCAAATTGTAATTTGGCGTCCAATCGGCTTTACTTCATCTAAGATTATATTTTGGCCGCTTCTGGCAATTTCCGTAACCGCTGCCCAACATACAATGCCAGCAACAAGAGCGTGGCGATAAATGCCACAACGCCGGCCCACCCTAGATTAAGCCAGAAAATACCGCCTAATGTTCCTGCGACACTCGAACCGGCGTAATAACAGAATAGATATAGTGAAGAGGCTTGGGCTTTAGCGCGGCGCGCGCGGCGGCCAATCCAACTGCTGGCAACAGAGTGCGCGGCAAAGAAACCGGCAGTAAATACCATCATGCCAATAAAGATGGTTATTACCGCAGAGAAACCGGTGATAATGACACCAATCAACATCATACCTATTGCAGCCATTAATACCGGCCCCCGGCCATAGCGAGTGGTCAACGCGCCAGCTTTTGGGGAGCTATATGAGCCGGTCAGATAGACTATCGATAATAACCCCACCACCGCCTGGCTGAGATAATAAGGCTGTGCCAGTAAACGATAACCAATGTAATTGAACAAAGTGACAAAGCTACCCATGATTAAAAAACCCTCCGCGAACAGCAGGGGTAAGCCCGAATCACGCCAGTGCAGTTTAAAATTAATGACCAGCGTTCTGGGGCGCAATGAGGTAGGGCGAAAATGTTTAGAGGCCGGAAGAATACGCCAGAACATACAAGCGGCGGCCAACGCAAATATACCTATCACCGCCAGAGCGATGCGCCAGGAAAAGAAATCACTCAACACCCCGGTAATTAAACGGCCACTCATCCCACCAATCGAGTTGCCGCTGATATACAGCCCCATCGAGAGCGCGACAAAACTGGGGTGAATTTCTTCACTAAGATAGGTCATCGCCACGGCGGCAACGCCGCTAAGGGAGAGGCCAATCAATGCTCGCATGAGTAAAATCCCATGCCAACTGGTCATAAAAGCACAAATTAAGGTGCAGATAGCGGCCAGCATCAATGCCACTACCATCACGGATTTACGGCCAATGGCATCAGAAAGTGGGCCAGTAAACATCAGGCCAAAAGCCAGCATCCCGGTGGCAGTTGAAAGCGATAAGCTGCTGCTCGCCGGTGAGATAGTAAAGTCTTGTGATAACAACGGTAGGATTGGCTGCACGCAATAGAGCAGGGCGAAGGTCGCTAATCCGGCGGAAAAGAAAGCCAGGGTGACACGAATAAATTCCGGTGTACCGCGTTGAATATAAGGACGTTTAGTAAAACGAGTGGTTTTAGGCGTTGTAGCAGTTGCATCGTCATTTGCGGCGAGGTTCGACACTGCGGTATCCGTAGTGAGCAAAGAGGTGGTCACGGTATTTCCTTATCATTAGCACAATAAAAACAAGCACAATCAAAACAGTTTGTTCACCGCAAGAGCACAGGCTCAATCGTCGTTCGGTGTAATAATAGGATCATAGAAATAGCAGAGTTTTTTGTCTAATATATTAATTATTCATAATAAGACTTTAAAAATATCACTGGAGTCGGATGAGTATTGAACTCAGGCATTTACGTTATTTTATCGCGGTGGCTGAAGAGTTGCATTTCGGGCGAGCAGCAGAGCGTTTACGTATTTCTCAGCCCCCGCTGAGCCAACAAATTCGGATATTGGAAGAGCAAATCGGGGCCAGGTTGTTTGCCCGCAATAACCGTAATGTCAGCCTGACACAGGCCGGTGTGCTGTTTTTAAAGGAGGCTTACCAAATTCTGGCGCAGGTTAGCTCGGCCGCTGAGAAAGCAGCGCGTTTGCATCGTGGGGAATCGGGGGAGTTAACCATTGGTTTTACCTCATCGGCACCGTTTATCAGCACCGTATCTAAGAATTTGCGCGCTTTTCGCCAGTTGCACCCGCACGTTCATATTAAAATGCAGGAAGTGAATACCAAACAGCAAATTGAACCCTTGTTGAATGGTCAACTTGATCTTGGTGTGATGCGCAACACTCGCTTGCCCGACGCGCTGCAATACCGTCTGTTGTTACGCGAGCCTTTAGTTGCGGTGGTCCACGAAGAAAGTCCGTTAGCTGCTTTACCTCTTGGGCGTGTCAAATTTAGTTCGTTGGCCGATCAACCTTTTGTTTTCTTTGCTCGCGAGGTAGGTACTGCGCTTTATGATGAGATCCTCACGCTGCTGACTCGTGCTGGGATCACTCCCTATATCACGCAAGAAGTCGGGGAGGCGATGACCATTGTCGGGCTGGTATCCGCCGGTTTAGGTGTTTCTATTTTGCCAGCGTCATTCACGCGGGTAAAAGTGGATGGGGTGAAATACTTACCGTTAGCTGAAAGCAGTGCGACAACTGAGGTGTGGTTGGTGAATCATAAACATCGCCCGGTGACCGCGCCAGCGGAAGCATTGATCCGCCTAATGATAGCGGATAGCCCAATAAATGAAGCATAAAGGCAGTTTGGGTTGCTAAGGTTAAATAATATTGGTGAGTGTTTTTCGACCTTTATTCGTCTAAATAATCAGCGCATAGTCAAAGGGCATCGGCGATTATGTGCAGTAAATCACATAACTAATCAAATAGTTGACGCCATATGCTAAAAGCCCCAACATAGCCGATAATCTTTATTTAGAAGCGCGAAAAATACTCGGTGACAGAGAAGGAGCCGGTTTAGTGATAACGGATGGACAGCCTGGGCATATTGATCAAATCAAGCAGACCAATGCAGGGGCCGTTTATCGGCTGATTGATTTGTTCGGCCCGATATCCCGTATTGAACTGTCTAAGAGGGCGCAATTGGCCCCCGCCAGTATCACCAAGATTGTGCGGGAATTAGTTGAAGCCCATTTGGTAAAAGAAACCGAATATCAAGATGTTGGTAGTCGTGGGCGGCCAGCAATTGGTTTGGTTCTGGATACCGAGGCTTGGCATTATGTCTCCGGACGGATTAGCCGAGGTTCGATAACTCTCGCGCTGCGTGACCTCAGCAGTAAACTGGTAGTTGAAGATCAAATTCCCTTACCGGATAGCCACTCTGAGCCCTTACTCAATCGCATTCTCAGCGAAGTCGACCAATTCTTTATCCGCCATCAGGAAAAACTTGAAAGGCTGACGGCTATCGCCATTACCATGCCCGGTATCATCGACGCACCAGCGGGTATTGTGCATAAAATGCCATTTTATAAAGTGGATGAAATGCTACTTGGCCCGGCATTGGAGCAGCGAACGGGATTACCTGTTTATCTGCAACATGATATTTGCGCCTGGACGATGGCAGAGGCCTTGTATGGCGCTTCGCGTGGCTGTCAGAATGTGATTCAAGTCGTGATTGATCATAATGTCGGTGCAGGGGTTATTGCTGCGGGTAGGGTATTACACGCAGGCAGCCGTAGTGTGGTTGAAATTGGCCACACTCAAGTTGACCCTTATGGCAAACGTTGTTATTGCGGTAACCATGGTTGTCTGGAGACGGTTGCCAGTATTGAAAATATGCTGGAAATTGCCCAACAGCGATTAAATGGCTCAATGAGTTCGTTATTACATGGCTCACCACTGACGGTTGAGTCTTTATGTGATGCGGCGTTGGCCGGCGATCAATTAGCTAAAGATATTATTCTAGGTGTTGGCCACAGTGTCGGGCGCATTATTGCCATTATGGTCAATTTATTTAATCCGGAAAAGATTCTGGTTGGTTCGCCATTAAATAAAGCGGCTTCTATTCTGCATCCCGCCATTGCATCTTGTATTCGCCAACAAGCCCTACCTGCTTATAGCGAGCATATTTTGGTGGAGCCAACGGCATTTTTTAATCAGGGGACAATGCCGGGAGCCGCTCTGGTAAAAGAAGCATTATATAATGGCTCTTTATTGGTGAAACTCCTGCAAGGATAGGGCATTACTAATAATTAAGAGTTAATTATTAGTAGGTATATTGGGTGTGTTCCCCATATTATTGAGCGTTATCCGCTAAAAACCGCTCTCAGTTCGGCAAAACATTGCGCTAACGCAAGCTGTCTGTGGTCGGCATCGCCTAGACTTTTATCCATGTTACCAATTTCGCTAATATTAGGCGGAAAGACGTGAGTCGAAGTGGTCAGATTGCGGAGTATTGTTATGTTAACGCGTATTTTTGTGACGGGTACCGACACTGCTGTTGGTAAAACCGTAGTGTCACGGGCCTTACTTCAGGCCTTAAGCCAAAATGGCAGAACAGCTGTTGGCTATAAGCCAGTAGCAACGGAGAGTAAAGATACTCCCGATGGACTACGCAACCAGGATGCACTGATTTTACAAGCTTCATCCTCTATTGAAGTGGATTATCAGGAAGTTAACCCATACCCACTGGCTGGGGATGTTATCCATGCCTGCTCTGACACCCTGATTAACTACAATAAAATGACCGAAGGATTGCAGCTCTTATCAACGAAAGCCGATACCGTTGTCGTCGAGGGGTGCGGTGGCTGGAAAGTGATGATGAACGACCAACGTTTTTATTCTGACTGGGTGATTCAAGAACAGTTACCGGTTATTTTGGTGGTCGGCATTAAATTAGGTTGTATTAATCATGCCTTATTAACTGCTCAAGCTATTCTTAATGATGGATTGCCATTATTAGGATGGGTTGCCAATCGTATTAATCCAGGACTGGCACATTACGCTGAAACTATTGCAATGTTACGCGAACGTTTACCTGCACCACAATTAGGGCAACTACCTTATTTGCCCCATGCAGAACAAAAGCCGTTAGCAAAGTATTTAGATCTCACCGCAATAGCCAAGTAATATATCCATCAAACTTTAATTTAGCGTGAGTGATATACTGAAATAGGGCGTAACCAACGGGCTATTGTTGTCGAAATAACGCAGGATAATAGTAGCTCTGGCAACAGGGTATAGGCTCCTGTCATTTCGCACACCATGAGTGCTGCCATAATAGGCGCGTGAGTGGTCGCTGCCAGCAATGTCGCCATGCCTGTCAATGCCATTAATAACGCAATATTGTCACCCAACATGGGCCACCAGGCAAATATTTGACCGCATAACATCCCCAACGCCGCACCAACAAACAGTGTTGGCGTAAATACCCCACCAGGAGCACCCGAACCGCTACTGGCCAGTACCGCCAACAACTTACAAACCAAAATACCGCCAATTAACAAAATTCCCGGCGGGGTGGTCAATAATGATTGCACCACACTGTAACCATTGCCCCAGACTTCAGGGAAAATGAGCGATAATAGCCCGACAATCACCCCACCCAGCGCCAATTGCAGTGGTGGTGATAAGTTCAGGGAACGAAATGCATGCCCGCTGGCTGTCATACCTTTAAGGAACAGTGGCCCACAGAAACCGGCGAATAATCCCAATAGTGCCATTAGGAGATATTGTATCGGCCACGGGGATGGCAGCACCTGTACTTGATACAGCGTTTCTTGCCCGCCATGTAACAGGTTGGTGGTGAGCAATGCACTGACAGCAGCAATCACCACCGGCCGAAGGGAAGCCAGCATTAATGTACCGAATAGAATCTCCGCAATAAATAAGCTACCAGCCAGTGGTGCATGATAGGCGCTGGCCATACCAGCAGCGGCACCACAAGCGACCCAAAGTTTCCATTCTTTAGGTTTTGCGTAGCGCTGGGCAAATACAGAAGCGAACAATGCAGCCAACAGCACCATGGCACCTTCACGGCCAATGGCACTGCCGCTGGATACCACCAGCAACGAAGCCAGCGATTTGACCAGGCTGGCAGAAATGTCTAATCGACCATCACCGGTTTCAATGGCTTCCATATAATCGGTGGGGGCACTGGGTTTTCGATGCTGATAACGCTGATACACCCACAATAGTGAGCCCGCTGCCAATCCCCCTAATGCGGGGGTTAATGCACGTCGCCAGCCACTAATGGAAGAGGCGGCTGCCACCAGGCTGCCGTCGGTTCGGGTAAATAATAACCACTCAAGCCCCAACATCGCTTGATGGAACAACCAGACAATTAGCGCAGAAATGATGCCCAGCATGATGGCAATCATCAGCCGGCGCAACATGGCGCGATAGTAATACCAATGGGCAGGCCGTTTCATATAAAGCAAACTAGGGTCGCTATAAAGTAGAAGGGCGCACCGAGAGGTACGCCCTGATAATCCAATGGAGAAATTATTCGCTGTCAGTGATGCGAGTATAAACAATCTTCTGAGTATCATTTTCACAATGCCCAACCACTTGTCCACCCGCATTTTGTACCTGATCGTTAGGGACGATATCCAGTTTAAAACCAGATTCAGGCACGCCATTATTGATAATTTTTTGCGCGATATCTGCTTTGACACTTTCACAGGAGGCCAAAGCAGCCAAAGGGGCCAGAGATAATAACAATGTGCTGATAATAAGCGTTTTTTTCATCATAAAATCCTTATGTGGATGAATAGTTTGCCTAACGTAAGGATAGCGCTGGTTGACATAACCTCAAGTCAATCCGAGCCATTACCGACAATTACGGATTAATCTGGCGACCGGACAAACGATCCAGGCAACGTTCAGTGTTCGGTTCCCAATAGGCATTAAAGTTTGCGCTACGATCGCAATTGTCTTTTGCATCTTCGGCACGATCATATTTATCAAAATTCTTCTCGGCCCGGTTATTCACTTTATTACGCAAGCGGTGGGTATCATCCCACTGTTGCTGGCTTTGGCGTGCTTGTTCTTTTGACATTGGGTCATTGTTGCCACCAACAGAAACACAGGTGCTGCCTTGGGTACAGGTGGCCGATTGTGCCAACGCGGCAGTTTGCCATGCCAGCGGCAAAGCCAGCACCGCTACGGGGAGAAAAACGCGCATCAGGCGGGGCAAGCTAGTTATTTTCATCGTCTTAAGTCCTTTATGAGTCGGTGATGCGAAATCATCATATAATTTACTGGCACACCATCAGCGAGAGAAAATTATATCATTGGTCACGGTATATAAACCAGTCAACAACAACTGACGCATTATCAGGTGTTCGCACGTAGGTCATATAGCCATTTTTGACTATCGACAAGTCAAGTAGAGAAGGAGGTTCGTTATGAAAACACGGCGTGAATTTCTAACGATGGTGGCAGGGCTGGGCATTGTGCTCAAATGCAGTGCACCGGTTTTTGCCGCTGGCGCTAATAGGGCAACCAGCTTGCAGCCCTCCATGATAGAGGGGACTGCGATTACTCAGGTTTATGGTGACGGTGTCCGGCTGACAGGCGTTGCCGTGCATTACAATCAGCCCGTCAATGGTAAGGCGCTGAAGCCAACGGATTTCACGGTTGAGGGCCGTACTGTTACCGATGTATTTACCAGCCATTCAGCGGATCCGGCAGATAAAGCGCCAAGCGGGGAATATGTCATCATCGCTTTATCGCCGGAAGATAAAAACGCCGCTTTAGCCGAAAAATTGCCGCAACCGAAAAAAGATAAAAGTGAGAATCCAGGGCAAGGCGGGCCAGGTAAGGCAGGGGACATACCGGTCTATGACACGGTTTATCCGGCGGCAGTTGCATCATTTAGCCAACTATCTGAACTTCATACCGTTTCCGGCCAGGCTATTTTGCCGAAAGAAAAACAGCTGACGACTGATAAGGTGAAAAACCGCATTGTTGATGATTTTAAACAACTGGAATACCGAGATCCTAAGACCGGAAAAACACTGAAATACAATTTATATATTCCAGCAGATTACACCCAAGAACACGCATGGCCACTGGTGTTGTTTATGCATGATGCCGGGGCAACCAGTGATGTAACCCAAACCACATTGTTTCAGGGATTAGGGGCTATCTCTTGGGCATCGCCAGAAGATCAAGCCCAACGCCCCTGTTTTATTCTGGCACCGCAGTATGCTGAAATCATCGCTGATGATAATTCGCAGACGTCAGATATGCTGGATACCACCATCGATCTGATTAATGCTCTGTGCCAGCAGTATAATATTGATCGCAAACGTCTTTATGTGACCGGGCAATCCGGTGGCTGTATGATGTCAATTGCTATGAACATCAAGTACCCTGATCTTTTTGCGGCATCACTGTTGGTGGCTGGGCAGTGGGACCCCGCACTGGTCAAGTCGTTGGCAGGCCAGAAACTGTGGATTATTGTTTCTCAAGATGATGACAAGGCTTGGCCGGGGCAGAATGCCATTATTGATGTTTTGAAAAAAGAAGGCGCAAAAGTTGCCGAGGCCGTTTGGGATGGAACCTGGGATGCGGAACAATTTCGTCGTGCTTTCGAAAAAATTGATGCTGAAAATGCGTCGATTAACTACATTACTTTTCGCCAAGGAACCGTGGTACCCGCAGGCGAATCGATGGCTGGCGCTTCCGGGCATAGAAATACCTGGCGTGTTGCCTACAACATCGAACCGGTGCGCGAGTGGATATTCAGGCAACACCAGTAAAGCAAGCATACCAAGTGGGTCCGATGGCTGACTCGATCTTGCCAGGTGAGGACAGGGAGAAGAGTAAAGTGTCCGCGCCACCAAGGAAGGGTTTACGGGCACTTTGTCATTAACCTCTCACACTATGTGTGTTGTTTTTAAGAGTAGTATCAAAAGGGATGTGTGCATGTTAAAGGCGTCGTTACTATTTTTTGTCACTGCATTGGCTGAAATTATTGGCTGTTTCTTGCCTTACTTATGGCTGCGCAAAGGGGCAAGCATGTGGTTATTACTACCGGCAGTTGCCAGTCTGGCGCTGTTTGTGTGGTTATTAACCTTGCATCCTGCCGCCAGTGGTCGGGTCTATGCGGCTTACGGCGGTGTTTATGTGGCGACGGCGTTAATTTGGCTGAGAGTGGTTGATGGCGTGAAGCTATCTCTCTTTGATTGGGTGGGTGCGGCAGTGGCGCTGGTCGGGATGTTGATTATTGTCGCGGGCTGGCGGGTCAGTTAAGGGTGGGGCGGTGAACGCCCCAAACACGGGTTAGCCTTCGCGGTGAATGCTCAATCCGGCAAAAGATTGGCTGACCGGCATCATTTCCAGGGTATTGATATTGACGCGAGCAGGCAATGTGGCCACCCAATATACCGCTTCGGCAACATCTTCTGGTGTTAATGGGTTAGCACCATCGTAGGTTTTATTCACTTTCTCGCCGTCGCCTTTAAAACGCACCGCAGAGAATTCCGTGCCACCCACCATACCAGGTTCAATATCCGTGACGCGAATGTGTGTGCCATGTAAGTCGGCGCGCAGACCCAGACTGAATTGCTTAACAAAGGCTTTGGTCGCGCCATACACATTACCGCCAGCATAAGGCCAGTTAGCCGCAGTAGAACCAATATTAATAATATGGCCGACATCACGCGCCACCATTTCAGGAAGTAATGCACGCGTCATATTCACCAAACCTTTGGTATTGGTATCAATCATCGTATCCCAATCTTCAACATTGGCTTTGTGAGCCGGTTCCAAACCTAATGCTAAACCAGCATTATTCACCAGCACATCAATGTTTTTCAGCTCAGCGGGGAGTTCGTCAATAACATGCTGAATCGCCGCGCGATTACGGACGTCTAACTGCACAATATGCAGTTGCTCACCCAGCTCGGCCTTTAATTCTGCCAATCTTTCCTGACGACGCCCAGTAGCAATAACCTGATGACCGTGGCTGATAAATTTGCGAGCGATTGCCTCACCAAATCCGGAGGTTGCGCCTGTGACGAAAACGATCATATTCATTCCTTATTTTTCGTTGCCAATAATTTGATATGAATAACATACTCTTAAGTACTGAGAGACGCCATTGTCCAGCTTTCATTCATTTCAGTCTGGACGGTCTTTTCCGCACTTCATCACCCGCATCACGGCTAAGTGTTAATGTATCCACTATCGATAGTAATGCGACCACACCAATAACCACAAATGCTATCTGGAAATTTTCTAACGGGATAACGCCGGCACGATAAGGGTGGAACCACTCGGCAATCCGCAGCGCTAAGGCCCCAATGGCAATCCCCAGCCCCATAGCCAGTTGTTGAATCATATTGGAAAAGGTATTGGCGCCACCCATTTTCGGCCCTGGGATTTCAGAATATGCCAATGTATTGAGAGCGGTGAACTGCATTGACCGCGTTAATCCACTGATAAATAGCAGCAATATAATCAATGTATGAGGCGTTTCAGGTGTGATAAGAGCACAGGCAAAGATAGCGACCGCATTAAGTAACCCATTGACCAACAAGGTAGAACGGAAACGGAAGCGATATAAGATGGCTGAAGTAAAAGGCTTCATCATCAAGTTACCGGCAAAAACGGCCAATACCAATAAACCAGCATCAAATGCGCTCATGCCAAACCCGAGCTGAAACAGCAACGGCAGTAAGAAAGGAACGGCGCCGATCGCGATTCGGTACAAACTCCCACTCCAAATGGTGACGCTGTAACTTTTTATACGTAAAGCCCACAGGTCAATTAGCGGTGAAATCTGCCGTTTGGCGTGATAAACCGCCAACCCACCTAATAGCAGGCTGGCACTAATACACAACAAAGGAATCCAGCGTGATAAAGTTTGGTGATTAAATAACTCCAGCCCAAACATCAGACTGAAACAAGCTGAGGCGGTTAACAAGAAACCCAGCATATCGAAAGGTGTCTCTTTTTGTGGCGACTCTTCAGGAATCAGCCGCCATGCCAACCATATCCCGAAGATCCCCAGCGGGACATTTAAGATAAATATCCAATGCCAGGATGCATAGGTGGTTAGAAATCCACCGACGGGAGGCCCGAGGATCGGGGCAACCAATCCCGGCCAGGTAATGGTCGCGATAGCTTTAATCAGGTCTGCTTTGGACGTATTGCGCAATACAATCAATCGGCCCACTGGCACCATCATCGCGCCGCCAATTCCTTGCAAAATTCTTGCCGCAGTGAATGTCGCAAGATCAGTGCTTAATGCGCAACATACTGATGCTAATGTAAAAACAACCATAGCGGCGGTAAAAATATTACGAGCACCAAAACGATTAGCAATCCAACCACTGGCAGGAATAAATACCGTCAGGGTAAGAATATAAGCAGAAATACCAATATTCATATCAATCGGATGCACAGCAAATGCCGAAGCCATTTGTGGCATGGCGGTAACAATCACCGTTGCATCCAGGTTTTCCATAAAGAAAGCGCCCGCGACCAATAAGGGTAGAGCAGGGCCAAGAACTTTTGCAGGGGTGATAGCGTTAGGTTGACTCATGCTGCATGCCGAGATAAAAAGAGGCAATGCACTGATCTGGCGCAAAATAACTGTGCTGGTCTAAACAATGAAATCACGTTTCAAATCCGGACAATTTACTGACATATTTCGAGCATACCGGATTAAAGTAGGATTAAAAAGAGGAGATTTATTGTGACAACGTCATGTAGCGTACGCGGTACTGAAAGACAAAGCTGGCTGTGAATATACCAGCCAGCTTTAACTTTAATACTTGAACATCAGCACTACTTTTTCTTATACACATCAGCCGTTGCGTGAATCTTATTATCTGTGTTTGCTGAGGTAATTACATAATAATCTCCGCCCAATTCATCGGCCTTTTTGGACAACTCAGCTTTAGCATCCATTGTGGCCAACTCATTAGCAGTAACGATATTGCCGATCTTTTCATATTGCTGCGGGTTATTATTAAGCTCCTCCTTGGTTAACAGTTCAGCTGATATGACAGCGGAAGAGAATGTACCCAGAACAACCAGCATGGCCATTGTTTTCAATATTTTCATAATAGTCCTCTGCAAAGATAATGAACAACATGTGAAACCCTACTAAGTATTGTTCTCATGTCCTGTTTTATCCAGTCGAACTGATGTTCTTTCGGATAGTTGCACATTCCTGAAGACGTTTAGAACGGATGTTTGGAACGGATGTTTGGAACGGATGTTTGCCAAGTATCGATCTGAAGCAGCAACCATGACAGCGACTAAAACCCCACATTCTACCTACTGCTATCATGGTGCGCATAATGTATATTATGTTAAATTGAATTACTGGGAGTGAGCCGGGGCTTATACGCTAAGGGTTTATTCTAGCCCCGTAGGTAATATTTGTCGTTTTGCTATTTATGGCTGAAGTATGTAGCTAAAGTATTATGGTGCACAAAAACATGACCCTGCTTAACAGATTAACCCCTTCCCTCATTTTTGACCGGTGGCGCTACGTGAAATCTGTAGAACTCGCTGCATGATTGCCGTCAGATTTCACCAAACAACAAACACAAAAAAGCCCGCACTTATGCAGGCCTGTTGTTGGCATAACAAAAACCTTATTAAATTACTCGGTAAGCTCGCGTAACTGTTCCGTTATCTGCTCAACACCAATTTTTCCTTGCGCTGCTTCAACGGTTAATTCTTCCAGTTGATTGCTTGCACACAGGTCTACGCCATTTATACCAAGGAACAGCGCCATGCTTTGAAATGCCGTGCGCTTGTTCCCATCAAGAAAAATGTGACCTCGACTAATGGCAATTAAGTAGATAGCGGCTAACTGATATACATCATCCACGTTGTCATAATGATGTGCATTTAATACGCGGCTGGCTACAGCCTCACTTACTATTATCAGGCCTGCCGTTAGGGATAATTTCTGCGTTAAACTCCGCGATATCATTCGCTGTTAAAATATCATCTATCCGCAAGAGCTTTAATGGTTTCAGCATGTTTAAATTGAATGTGTGCTTTTACCTTTGCTTTGATCAAAGCTTCATAATCAGCCTTGCTGATAATATAGACTTCGCTCTGTCCACGACGCGTGATTTCTACGGGCTGTTTTTGCGCTTCTAATAATATCTTGGCTAAATTATTTTTTGCGGCTGTATAACTGATGCTAGTCATTTCAATCACCTTTACATGTACATATTTATTAATGTTTACCATACTCAGCGGATTAAGAAAAGCCCGCACTTATTCGGATTGTTTTTTTACATCAGATAATGCGGTCTGATTATAAATGTACGAATTAAGCTTTATAATAAATTCGTATTTTATTTATTAAAAACTTATCTTATAAAGAATGCTTAGGAAGATAAATTAATTTAAAAAAGGATGAATAAATGAAACTTTCTTGATGTTGCGAGTTTGCGAGAGTAGGATTTAAAGAGTTAGAATCAAACGTCGAATTCACTTTTTATTTGAGTAAAGCAATAATTGAGAGGCTGAGTTAGTCATGGATGAAAAAAATAAGCCACTGAATACAAAAAAACTAATTGTAGAATCCCTGAATTCACTGCCGCTAATTTCTATTATGGAATACAGTCATGAACCTTGGGTGATAAGAGATTGCGAATCCCGCTATGTCTATGTAAATCAAGCTGGTCTGGACTTTTTAAGCTTACCTGCTGACTTTGATATTGAGGGCCGATTAGATAACGAATGTCCTGCGGATTGGGCGGAATTTGCTGAACAATATCAAGCTAATGACAGAAAAGCGGAAAAAAGTGGCAAGCGCGTAGCCATTATTTCAACCCATTTTTATGGGCGAGATAAAGTATTAGAACCCTATTATTTACCCAGGTTTCCAATTTACAATAAAGTTGGTGAATGTATAGGGACATTAACAAATGCCAGTAAATTGAATTTTATTTCTCTTTCCCAATATATAGGCCGGCGCAGCCCCTCAGTATTAACACTGACCCCGCCCACTGATCTGTTCAACGAGAAAGAACTTGAGATAATTTTTTTCATTTTACAGCCAATGACTTCAAAAATGGTGGCCAAAAGGCTGTCTTTATCACATAGGACAATAGAGAATAAATTAAGACTGATATACGAAAAGTCCGGTGTTAGAACCATAAATATGTTTAGAGAATATTGTGGTCACTTAGGTTTAGATTTATATATCCCGCCTAAGTTTGTAAAACCTTGCGTTCAGAGTTAATCCCATATTCAAATAAATAATATTAAGTAAGATGAGCAGAACTCATGTAACAGTATTGGAAAATAGCCGCTCCCTGCCCATTAACTCCGCCAGATTTTGCTACTAACGCGGTTACAGTTATTCATCGCATGGTTTCACTTTAGGCCCGTTATCAAGCTGCCGAATCGCTGGAGTAAAACTGGCAGCGACTGTTGCTATCACCACAGCAACGGCGGCGGCCAATAAAACCGTTGAGTTACCGTAATGCATAGCAAGTGGCCCTGCTGCCAGTTCTCCCGCCGGGATCGCCACAAATGATCCCATCGCATCATAGGCATAAACTCGCGCGAGTTTATCGGCGGGAATATGGGTTTGTAGCGAATTAGCCCAAACCACGCCGAACTGCCCAAAACCGATGCCAGCAATAAAGAAACCAGCCATTAGAACAAATGTCGACGAAATCATACTGAGTAGCACGATGGGTACAGCGCAAAGCGAAACTAATATGACACCAATAAATAGGTCGCGCCGTGGACGCCAACGTAGAGCAAGAAATGAACCTACAATCAGACCAACGCTCTCCGCTGCAACAATAATGCCCCAACCTGCCCTGCCAAATGATGCATCGGCAATGATGGGGCCAAGAATCATCACTACGCCGCTGAAAGCCGCATTAATAATCGTAAACTGGGCGACGATAGCCCAAACCCATGAACGGGCAATGAACTCTTTCCAACCATCACGCAGATCTTGCACAATGTTGGTGTTCGATTCCAGAGACAGTGTTGAATTGACGCGAATATAGAAATATAACGGTGCGGCGGCTGCAAACCCCAAAGCATCAACCGCTAAGCCCCATCCCGGCCCGATAGTGCTGGTCAGAATGCCGCCCAATGAGGCACCAATTATCGTTCCAGCGTAGACACCCACTTGAATAAAAGCGTTCGCCGCCCTGAGGTTATGCGCAGGTACTGTCTGCGGAACCATGGCCGAAGATGCGGGTAGTGCGATGCCCGCAGCTGCGCCATTAATCGTTCCCAGTATAGCTAATCCCATGATTGTTGCGCTTCCATCAAGTACCAACCAGGCAACCCCCCCTTGGGACAATGCAGCAATGGTAGCGGAAGATAACAAAACAATACTTCGGGAATAGCGATCCGCCAGTACTCCACCAATCAATAAAAAGGCCAGATTGAAAATCGAGCGCGCAGCAACAACTAAGCCTAAATCGGTGGCGGAACCGCCAATATCCAATACAGCAAAAGCCAATGCGATAGGTGCAATGCCATTACCTAATACAGTGAGAAGCCGGGCGAAGAATAAATTTCTAAATGGTGCATAGTGAAACGGATGCCGAGAAGATGAGATGGAGGTAGTCAGATTCACTCATTTTCCCCGAACTGAATGTTATTTGCGGTTGCCGCGCTACCGTGAGCTTGGTGTTTATTCATTTTGGTGACTTTGGGTGGCTTAATATTCGGAGTGACTTGAGATTTTACGTTTTTTTAAAACGCCATTTCAATATTTTGCTATGCAATAGGTTGGAGAGTTTATCTAAACCGCAAATTGAAGCGATGAAAATATTAATTAATTGAATTTAAACGATAATATTCATCCGATCGCGCTACGTAAATTCTGTGCTTGTTGCAGTACCACAGTGATGTAGAATTCGCGTAGCAGTATTGGAAATAGTGACTCCCAGCCCCTTAACATTCATTGTGATTTTTCCTGCGGCGCATCGAATGTGATTTATCGCACATGCCCGCCTAACTATCTGAGCATCCTGACCGGATCACTCCTCATTCATCTGGAACAATGTGAAGCCGTTGTTTAGTATGTAGGTATTCTGTCTAGCGATCAGCAAATCCTATATTTATGAAAAAACTCATTAAACGGCTGGAGATCATTAAAAGCGGTATTGAGCTTGAAGATGACGACATTATTCGACATCAACTCCCTTATCTTAAAAGTGAGACTCAGGATGCCATACTGGTTTTTATCGTCACGGCGATCGAACAGGGAAAATTCACCCATGCTTTGGAGGCTATTTCTGCGTGGCTGGGAAGCAAGCAAGGAGTCACGCAGTGGCAAGATATCGAGCTGTCGGCTTGCAAGCTTGAGTTGAAAGCGCTGGAGGAACAGTTAAGCGATTTAATCGATAAACGTAATGAACGTATTCAGTTGCTAGATGATTTTAATGACCTTTACCTGGTGCGTCTCGGCCCGTTGATGAAGCAAATTCTTAATTTGCGCAAACAGTTGGCGGAAAGCACCTTGCGCAAAGCCGAGGCTGAAGCTCGCCGCAGAGAACGCGATTATCGCAACTGTCAGCAGTACATATCTCAGGCAATAGATGAACTCGCTGCATTAAAGCAACGCTGGTTGGCACTGCCATCCATATCTAGCGAAACTATTGAGATAAGAAACCGAATTCAACAACAGGCAGAGTTGATTACTGCATTGCTGGCAGAGATTAAAGAGCTGGAAAATAACTTTTGTACGCGAAATACTGAGTCAACACGCAAAGCACGTGAAGACGCAAAAGAGAAATATGAAAGTTATCAGGAAAAACAAACAGATGCCGAGCAGCGGCTTAATAATGACAAGAAACTTTCTTCTCACCAACGTCAGGAACTCAAACGGTTGTGGCGGCAAGCCAGCCGGCTCTGCCATCCAGATTTAGTCGCTGATGAGTTTAAAGAGAAAGCTCATCAGCTGATGGTTCAGCTCAATCAAGCCCGCCAACGTGGTGACTTCCCTGCTATTCACGCATTGCTGGAGAGTTTAAAACAAGGGCTTGAGCCATTGATGTCCAGTGATGTTATTGATGATCTTGAGCGGTTGCGGCGTAAAATCGATGAAGTCAGAAAACAAATTGATGCGATATTGCACGAACTGAAAGCTCTGGAGGGTGAAGAGTCATGGCGGCTGGCCACTTCTCTGCCTGATAAAGAACAATGGTTTACAGAACAAGAAAATGTATTATCCAAGACACTTAATATTCTTGAACGGCAAGTCAAAGAAGCATCAACAGTACTGTATGAAGCATGATACTCAAGAGTAAAAGCCCGCTCTAGACGGGCTTGTCCGGAAGAATTGAGTCAGCTACTGGCTCAATAAATCTTTAACATCCAACAGGATAAACTCGTTATCATCTGCCTCATTAGGCTGACGGCTGGAGGAGAATGGGAAATTATTATCGTTACCAACAATGATATGGTTCGCATCTACCACATCAACGTTTTCAATGGTAAAAAATGGGAATGTCAGCACACCATTATTTAGCGGTTTACGTGCCAGGTTCTGCGGATCTTTAATATTGAGCAGATCAATATATGAAACTTTTTCTACTGGTTTGCCGACGTTTTCATCAGAAAAGGCGATTTTGTAGACACGCTTGAACTTGGCTATTTGGCTAAAACACTTATCGGTCGCAGCCCCTGCTGCACAAGCTTTATCCGCTGTCCCTTCACCGTTGTCGCGTTCAATCACTAATCCATGCTTCGCATCAATCATATTGAAATCACCAATAGCGTTTTGGTTATCTTCCAGCACATATTGCCAGCTGCGCCCTGTCCACGCCTGATTTTTAACATCAAACTCCAACACGCGCAGGTAGCGTTTGCCATCAATGTTTTCAAAATTTTCGCCATTCCACAGCGCACCTTCTAACATGGGATACAGCTTGCTGCCATCCGGTGACACCGCCATCCCTTCAAATCCTTTTGAGCGCGCCACTTGAAAATTCTGTTTACCATCCGGAGCGCCTGACAACGTAAGTGTTGGATTATCAGGTGATTTCACTACTTTACCATCAACCTGTGTTTCAAATACCGCTAACACTTTTCCGTTCAAATCGGCCTTAATCAGATAAGGACCGAATTCATCACCAATCCACAGTGCATCATCGGCAAACTGGAAGCTTTCGGGGTCAAAATCACTGCCGGTCAGATAGCGTTTATCAGTACTTTCATTGGTGATATGGAAAGGGACTTTTTTATCAGGATCGTGCAAGAACAGAGTTTGCAGGGGCGTGGCACTGCCATTTTTGAAATCAATATCATAGTGATTGAGATACAGCATGGCGTCCGGCGAGTTAGCTTTGCTACCAAATCCATTGTCGGTCAGCACCCAATAGGTGCCATCGGGCATGTGTTTTATTCCAGAATGACCTTGTAGTGGCTGGCCGGTGATTGGCAAACCGATTCCTGTTGGGCGATCGGCAGATTTACCGGCGACTGCGCCCAATGTACTTACGCGTTGACCACTGGTGTATTTGCCACTTTGTTGTAAATCAGTCGGCGCATCAGCAGGCGCTGCAACCATTGATTTCACTGGCAAAACCGCATGCCCGACCAGTGTTGCTGGCACTTCAACAGCTTGCGCCCACAGCGAGGTACTGAACGCGATGCTACTGGCCAGCAATGCCAATCTGAATTTTTTCATCTGCATGTTAAGTTCCCTAATTATTTTTATTGCCCAAAGGTAAAAAGCAACTTCACTATAGGGAGCTGGAATGACAGAAATATTATCCCTGTTATTCTTTATGATTGAGGCATAATCACTATGAGTATTATTCAGTTCGTCTTCATTCTCAAATAAGGTCATCTACGATGAAAGATAACGAATATCAACCACCCAAAGTCTGGACGGAAAACAATGCCAGCGGTGGTGTGTGGTCCAAAATCAATCGCCCGACTGCCGGTGCCAGATACGAAGCTGACCTGCCGGTTGGCAAACACCCCTTACAGCTGTATTCCATGGGCACGCCGAATGGTCAGAAGGTCACCATTTTGTTGGAGGAGTTGTTGGCTGTGGGCGAGAAAGGGGCGGAATATGATGCCCATCTGATTCGTATTGGTGAAGGTGATCAGTTCTCAAGTGGGTTTGTTGCCGTTAATCCAAATTCAAAAATCCCGGCCTTGATGGACCATTCAACCACCCCGCCAGTCCGGGTTTTTGAGTCTGGTGCTATTCTGCTGTATTTGGCGGATAAATTCGGTCATTTCTTGCCAAAATCCCCTGCTGCCAGAACCGAAGCACTCAATTGGCTGTTCTGGCTACAAGGTGCAGCCCCTTATTTGGGCGGTGGTTTCGGCCATTTTTATCACTATGCGCCAGTGAAAATTGAATACGCCATCGACCGTTTTACGATGGAAGCCAAGCGTCAGCTCGATTTGCTCAATACACAGCTCGCGACTCATGAATATATTGCGGGAGATGAGTATTCCATTGCGGATATCGCTATCTGGCCGTGGTACGGCAATCTGGTACTGGGCTTGCAATATGAAGCGGGTGAATTCTTGGATGTGAAATCCTATACTCACCTGATACGTTGGACCGAAACCATGGGTAAGCGCCCTGCTGTCCAGCGCGGCCGTATCGTCAATAAAACCTGGGGAGCGCCAGAAGAACAGTTAGCTGAGCGCCATGATGCTTCAGATTTTGACCGACTGATAAAATAGTATATATTCCGCCCTCAAGCCTGATTTTCTCAGGGTTGAGGGCGCTTATTTAGCCCGCGTCTACCCAATCCCTTTTCCTTTAGCATTTGGGTCATCAATTGCTGTTGAAAATCACGAGTGGCAGATTGCAAATTTTGCGGAGCCACATGTTGATTTTCGCTGCTGCGCGAGTTAAGTCTTTAACACTTAGGACGCTAACCCCCCGCCACCTGCGTAGGGGGTTTTCCCGGCAATTTTCATCACTTCAGCCCCCAACGTCACAAACGGAGTACGCCTGCTGGCATAGATAATTCCGCCCGCTGTTGCCCGCACCGCTTTAACCGTATCAGTAAGCGGATCAATTATTTCAGCGACGACTTCATCCTTTGTCACCCATTCGCCCGGCTGACGCAATAGCAACAGCAAACCACTGGCTGGCGCATTGACGATTTCCCCGGCGGAAAAAGGCAACATCACCACCTCTCGCTGCGGAATTTCAGGGACAACCCCAGCAATAGCGCCACGATGTTGTAAATATTGATAAATACGCTCGGCATCCGCGCTGGCCAGCGGGTGACTGACATCCTGTTGCCCGCGTAATTCAACCGTCACGGCCATACAGGCGGGGGCCAGGTTAGGATAATGTGCAGCTAGCCGATGCCACGGCAAGCCACAGGCTTCATCAAACGAACCGCCACCGCTATCTTGTGAAAGTAGCACGGTGTCAATATGCAAAAACTGCGCGAGCACATCCACTGATGTTTGCCAGGCCGGATCGGCATACAGATGCAAAATAGCGCGGTCATCGCAATGCAAATCCAGCACCAAATCAGCATCACAGGCCAGCATGAGTAAATGTTGGCGCAAAGCATCCACTTCACTGAGCGCAGGCAAACTCTGTAATGCAGCGACCATCGCGCGGCGTATCTGTTGTGGCGTCGTCTCTTTTTCGCTTAATGTCGCCGCCCCTGGCCGTTGTGAGACTAATTTAGCCAAATCAGGGAAATCACGATTAAAATTGCGGCCACTGACCAAATCAAAACGACCTATTCCACTGTTTAACAGCACTTGTGCAATACCTGCCGGGTTAGCTATAGGCACAATAATTATTTCACTCTGAATTTCTCCGCGCCGTTCCGCCTGACTCAGTAATCTTTTAAGATAATGTAATACCAGCATTCCGGGCAGTTCATCGGCATGTAGGCCCGCCTGTAGGTAGATTTTCTCGCCCACACCCGGCTGGCCGAAATGAAAACTGGTTAATTGACGCTGCCCACTCAGGGCATGTTCAGGTAACTTATGATTATTGATTTTCATTGGACGTCCTATCTGTGGAAAAGAAACCCCGGCTTGACCGAATTGACAAAAAAATCCTTGAAATCCTGAGCCAGGATGGCCGTATCTCTTATCAGAAGTTGTCCGAGCAGGTCAATTTGACCGCCCGCCCCTGTTTGGAGCGCGTTCGGCTGTTGGAGCGCGCCGGTATTATCCGTGGTTATAGTGCGATTATTGAGCTACCGGAACCCGAGCATGCTTTTGTTATCCAAGCACAAATTGCCTTAGCCGACCACGGGCACTCTCAAGCGGCCTTCGAGCAAGAAGTGCGTAAAACACCAGAGGTGCTGGATTGCTGGCTGGTCGGCGGTAGTTTTGATTTTCTGGTGCGCATTGGCTGCCGCCACATGGAGCACTACCGACTACTGGCCGACACCTGGCTCACCAGTAAAAAATTCCGCGTCGATAAAATCGTCACCATCACCGAGTTACAGGCTATCAAACGTGCTTAAAGCTGTTGAAAATGCTTAAAATTGTTAAAAATGCTTAAAGCTGGATTGCCCGCTGGATTCAATCGTGGCGGGCAAAGGCTAACCAGCGCCGTTCCGCACGTGAAAACAAGAAAATCAATATAAATGTACACAATAAATACAGCGCCGCCGCCATCAGAAACGGAATAAACGGCGAATAAGTGGCAGCATAGAAAGCCCGTGCTACACCGGTGATATCGAGCAATGTGACGGTACTGGCCAGAGAGGTTGCATGCAGCAAGAACACCATTTCATTATTCAACGCCGGAATACCGCGGCGTAATGTCGCTGGTAATACCAAACGGCGAATGATTTGCCACTGACTCATACCAAACGCTTCGCCAGCCACCCACTCCTGACGCGGGAAAGTCACCATCATGCCCGCCAATAACTCCGCAACATAAGCGCTGGTATTGAGCACCAACGCTAGTGTGGCGCAGAAAGTAGCATCACGGAACAGCAGCCAAAAGGGTTGGTCGTCCTGCCAGCCTAACTGCACAATGTCAAACTGCGACAGGCCATAGTAGATGAGCATGAGTTGCAGGTAGAGTGGCGTGCTACGAAAGAAATAAGTCACACTGCGAATCAACCAGGCCAACGGACGTGGGCCGAATGCCTGCCCGACAGCCATCACCAGCGCCAGCAGTAAACCGGGGAACACCGAGAGTAAAAACAGTTTGGCGGTCATCGCCAGACCGGTGGTATCAGCACCGTCGCTATAGAGAAATGTTGGCACCGCTTCTATGATAGTTTGCAGGTTCATCAGCGCGCCCTCGCCGCCGTTGAGGTTGACAGTGCATAACGCCGCGCCAACAGACTAAAGCCCCAACTGGACAGCGCGGTAATCACCATATAAATCATCGCCACCAGGAAGTAGAACAGGAAAGGTTTTTGTGTTGCGCGCCCCGCCTGCTCGGCCAGCCACACCATATCTTCCAATCCCAAAATCGAGATCAAAGCAGAGGCTTTCATCAAACCGAGCCAGTTATTATTGATGCCGGGAATGGCAAAGCTAAGCATTTGCGGCAGCATAATACGACGAAACACTTGGCCGGGGCGCATGCCGTAAGCCACCGCGGCTTCCAACTGACCGCGATCGACGGTTTGAAACGCGCCACGGAAGGTTTCGGTGTAATACGCACCAAATACAATGCCGATTGCCAGCACTCCGGAAACAAAAGTATTGAAGCGCACCGGCCCTAATCCCAACAGACCGAGAAAACCATTGACCAACATTTCGCCGCCAAAAAACAGCAATAGCATGATCACCAGTTCAGGAATACCACGCACTAATGTGGTGTAGCCGGTAGAGATCCAACGTAGCCAGCGCGGGCCAAACAGCTTGATAACCGCATTAATCAGGCCGAGTGTGAGTGCCACGGCCAGTGACAACAGCATCACGCACAGTGATAAGCCCGCCCCTTGTGCCAGTAACGGCAAATAGTCTACGACCATTATCGACCTCCCAAGGCTAACCAACGGCAACCGGGCGTGGCTGCTATTGCCCGGCGCTCGCAATAATCATGGCTAAAAATCACTCGCCGTAAATATCGAAACTAAAATACTTTTTCTGAATGGCGTCGTAAGTACCATCAGCACGAATAGCTTTTATGGCCCCATTCAAGGCATCGCGCAAGGCCGGGTTATCTTTACCGACGGCGATACCCACATCAGATGAGATGGTGTCGTCTTGAATAACCGGCCCGGCAAAAGCAAACTTCTGCCCGCGGGGCGTATCAATAAAGCTGCTGGCAGCTTGAATATTATCCTGTAGCGAGGCGTTGATCCGCCCTGACATCAGATCCAGATAGACATTATCCTGATTGGCGTAAGAGACAATTTTGACCCCTTGCCCACCCCAATGTTTTTTGGCGTAAGTTTCATGGATGGATCCGGTCTGCACGCCGACAGTTTTCCCTGTCAGACTGGCAACATCAGGTGACAATGGGCTGCCTTTGCGCGCCACTAATTGTGCCGCACTGCGGTAGTAGCGATCGGTAAAGTCGACTTCTTTTTTGCGCTCATCGGTAATACTCAGCGAGGCAATAATGGCATCGAACTTACGCGCATTCAGTGCGGCAATCATACTTTCAAAAGGTTGTTTGACGAACACACACTTGGCATGCAGGTTGTCACATAATGCATTTGCAATATCAATATCAAAGCCGGTTATCTCGCCGCTGGGCGCCAGCACATCAAACGGTGGGTATCCGCCGTCCACACCAAAACTGATAGTTTCTATCGTCTGAGCCGCTACGGGAGCGGAAAGTATCAAGCCAGTCAATAATGCAGCGAATGTCTTTTTCATTATTAAAATCCCGGTGTTGGCAAAGATCAGAAACGAAGTGAGAGGCAGGTCAAGCCGCCATCCATTTTTTTAAATTCACTGGTATCCAGTTGGACAATAGGCATCCCCAGCTTTTCAATTTGCGCCAAGGTAGCAGGATAACCTTGCGGAGTAATCAGCGTATCGTTGATCCATAAGGTATTACCGGCGTAAGACTCCGCATCGGTAATCACAATAGTGTTAAAGCCAGCAAAGGCCGGATGGTGTTGGTAATCTTCGGTTAGCAACAAGGTGTTGCGGCCCACATAGTTCACAATGGATTTCAGGTGCAGACCGGCGCTCACTTCAATGGCGGTCACTTGATAACCATAGCGCCCGACCGCAGAGGTAAACTCGCTAATGCCCGCTTTATCGGTGCGCGACGTCAGCCCGATAAAGAACTGTTTATCGACTAATAACACATCACCGCCATCAAGATGCCCCTGATGACTCATGCGAAAAACAGGGCGATCGGTGAACAGTGGCTCAATGGTGTCCACTTCGCCTTGGCGACTTGGCGCTCCGGGGTGAGTTATCACCGCCAGCTCCGGCATCACCACCGCCGTATCTTCGACAAAGTGGGCATCCGGGAAGGTCGGAGCCGCCGGTAAGATAGTCACTTTCAGGCCAAGTCGCAGCAAAGTATCGACATAAGCCAAAAATTGTTGCCCGGTGGCAGCAATATCCGGCGCGCCCAATTGGGCGGTGGTCTGGCCGCTACCACAGGTGTCAGCAGGAAGTCTGGCAATGGCTTGAGTAAAATGCATAGACGATTCTCTTGATTGAGTGTTGCGACGTTGTTGATCTGATTATTAAACAGATACAGTCACCAATCAGGTTGAATAAGGCGGATGTGACTCACTATTTGCGCTGTTTATTATTGGCAAGGCGACCTATTCCGCTGTCACTGATGACAGAAGCGTCGGTCGCCAGAAGCTTTAGTTATATACTGAATGTTATGATTACGAACTAATTGATAAACCAAGGGCTTCAAATGAAAATATTAACCCTCGTGATGCTTACGCTATTACTGGTCGCCTGTGCCAATACTGGCCATGTTGGGGTGAGTGGCGGTTCAAGCGGCATATCGAGTATCAGTATTGGTACTGGTGTGCGCAGGTAGGCCGGTTTCCCCGCCCCCTACTTTTGGCTAATTTATGGTTTTTTCACGTCAGGAATGTCAGTGGAAAAACGTGCTGAAATGGCATCCCGTTCATAACCTTGCCGTTGAGTTAAAATAGAGTACATTTCGGGCCGACGGCCATAAATCCAGCGCCGTCCCGTGCTGAGTGGGATTAACGACAAATCTAATTCAGCACTGACCATCACATCGGCGGCTTCCCAGGTTTCATTAATGATACGGCCATAAGGGTCCAGTATCATGGCATTACCGGTACGAACTTCATCATCATCCGCGCCAATACCATTACTGAATAGAATAAACAGGCCATTATCATGTGCACGGGCCGGTAACCAACGCATTAACCATTCCCGACCATTTACGCCGCGAATAGCCGCCGTCATTTCCGCTTTTCTTTCCGTGCGTTGCGCCCAGAGGTCGAGTGGAATGGGCTTCATACCATATGGGCTGCGGGAATGCGTTCCGCCAGTTTGATGCGGTGCTAATAATATATCAGCGCCAAGCAAGGTGGTTGCGCGCACATTTTCCACCAAATTGTTATCCCAGCAGATAAGAATGCCAACTTTGACGCCCCAGGGGGTATCAAAAACCGTGTAAGAATCACCGCTGCTGATAGCTGAGTGTTCAAAAGCATGCAGTTTTCGGTGCGTGTGCACCGAGCCATCAGGCATACAAGCGACATAAGCATTATAGAGTCGCCCGTCGTTTCCCTGTTCTATCAGGCCGACACCAATCAACATTTGATGTTTCAGCGCCAAAGCCCGCACCAAGGCAATCGATGGGCTGCTTTCAATCGGCTCAGCCAAAGCGGTAACTTGCGCTGCCGTCAATTTAGGCACATGCCAATATCCCGTAATGCACATCTCTGGGAAAGCCAGTATTTTGATGTTTTTCAGAGCTGCCTGCTCAATAAACCTTTCAATAACCAATAGGTTGTATTGTTTATTGTTGGCCTGATGCTGGAATTGTACCGTTGCTGCGGTGATTAATGGTAATTCAGTCACATTATCCTCCAAGGATATCTATTGCTGATTTTCATGACTGGTATTACAGCAGCGCTATTGATAACTTTATAATGAATGATTTTCCTTTTTTGATTACCAACAGGAATGAATAAGTGAATATAAAGTTGCTGAAAGCCTTTGTGATGCTCGCACAAAAAGGCAACTATGGCGATGCTGCACAGGCCCTTTGCGTGACGCAACCGGCACTGACCAAGCAGATTAACTTGTTGGAATCGATGCTGAATATTCACTTGTTCACCCGTGGGCGACATGGCGCGGCGTTGACACGCAGTGGGCAACAATTACTCGCACAAGCTGAGAAAACGGTCAGTCAATCCGAGTTTTTTTTGCAATCTGCCGCCCGCGTTGCTAAGGGTATTGAAGGGTTGCTCGCCATCGGGTTTGGTCTATCGACTTTCTATACCGCGCCACATTATATCGCCAAATTCCGACAGCAATTCCCGGCGATTTCTATCACCCTGGAAGATATTCCCTCGGCGCAACAATATGCGTTATTAACGCGCGGTGAACTGCAAATTGGCTTTGTTCGTGCTCCTCCCACAGCGGTATTGAATTTTTATCCTTTATTTGACGACCGCCTGGTGCTGGTGACAGCACAAAATAAAACACACTCCCCCGATGAGTGGTTAAAACACCTGCCATTGCTGCGTTTATATACTGAGCGTGGGCGTGGGCTCAATGCACAAACCGATCTATTTTTGCAATCAAACCAATGGTATGCGCCCACGACGCAAGAAGTTGAAGATATTCAGACCATACTGGCGCTGGTGATTGCTGGTATCGGCGTTGCCTTATTACCGCAAAGTGTGGTGCATATTGCGCCGCCTGGCATAAATATCATGCCACTCAGTGGAGAGAATCTCAGTTGGCAAGTGGGTATCGCCTGGGATGATCGCATACAAGATTGGGTACGGGATAATTTTATCCAGCAGGTGATGGGGTCAGTAGCATCAAGCTGATTTGAAAAAGAAAAACGCCACGGACTGCCCGCAGCGTTTCATTCTTATTGGTGCTTAATTTTCTTATCAGTAGTGATTAGAATGCGTACTTAAGGCCCGCCGTCACGCGGCTGTCATTGTAACCACTGCCACCTATTTGTTGACCAACATTGGCCCAGGTATTGCAATTTTTATTCAGTTTACCTTCCGCCCCAAGTTTTATTTCACCCACGTTGCGGCTGCCAGCCTGACTCACTGTAATGTTATCCATCGCGACGCCGGGATCTTTGCTGTTATGTAGCCAGTTCACTTCCGAGTAAACCGTGAACAGCTTATCCTTGCCTTTATCCTGATCACTGACACTATCACGCGCCACTCGAACACCGATTCGGGTATTGATAACATCCGCTCCTGTTGATTGAACTTGGGTATTACTGTCATCATGCACCGTATCTGCTTTCTGTCCATCCCAGATAACCTGCGCCTGTGGCGTCACAAACACATCACCGTTGACACCATGATACACCGGCATGCGGTAACCACTTTCAACCGAGGCACTCAAACCATTGATGTTATAACTTTGCATTGCCAACTCATCGCCCTGCTCGCTGGCATTGAGTTTGCTGTATTGCAACCAGCTATCCACATAGGCACCCTGCTGATTTTTGGCATCCTGATACCAGGTGGCGTAAATGCCGGCACTGTAACCATCCACCGTGCCGCGTGATTTATAACCGGTGCGGTTAGATTGGGTCTGATTATTGTTATAACCATAACCGGCCATGACACCGACACCCAAGCGGTCATTCTGCCCCATTGCCGCACTCAATACTTCGCCGCCACCTTGCACCACATAAGCATTGGCGGTGCTGTGTAACTGGCCGCTGCCATCACTGAAGCCAGTGCGTGAACCCACCTGACGCAGCCACATACTTGAGTTTTCGGCGCGACCTTCGCGGTCATTGAGTCGCAAGTTGAACAGGGTTTGTGCCGCAGCTAAATTGGCCATATAACCGCCAGCTTCTGGGCGCAGTGTTTTGCTACTCGCCGGAATGTCTTTGGCACCACCACCGGTATCGCCACTAACCGGAGCGATGCCACCAAAGGTTGAACGCAAATACCAGTCTTTGTTGTCCGGGTCAGTCAGTGTGCCTTGTTGCAGAAAATATTCATAAGGCCCGGCCACCGCACGGCCCAGCAAATTAAATTGCCCGTCAGACTGACGGCCATTGACCGTGATAATTTTAATACCATCATAGGTTTGAGCGCCCTCGCCGTGTGCGCTCTGAACGCGGATATGACTCTCACCAGAAGTAGAACCATTGATTATCAATTTGTCTGTTGCAGCATTATCCGCTGCCATATCGGTATCAAAGACGACTGTCCCGCCCTGACCATGGTAGTCACCGTTGATGGTGAACTCGCCATGTCCCTCACCGGACAATGCCTGCCCCACGATAAGATTACCGGCATTGTTCACCTTGCCGGTGACGCTGCCATAACCACCGACTGTCCCACTCTGTTCAATATTGACGTCACTGATGAGATTACCGCGGCTCAAGCCAGTGCCAATTTGTAATATCCCACCATGTGAGACATTGGCTGCCGCCCCAACGCCACTGTTGGTCAATTGACCGGTGATGATTAATTTGCCGTTTTGTACCTCCAACGCTGAAGTGCTGGCCGCCGTGGTCGTGACATTGCCGCCCAGAGTCCAAAGACCGGTGCCAATGGCTGAAACTGAGGACAATCCACTGAAATCATTAGTGGCGGTGCCATCACCCAGCAATGCGAGGGTGTTATTGCTACCGCGACTCACCACTTTGCCATTGATAACGCTGCCGGTATCTAATATCAGTTGGTTATTACTGCCACTAAGATCAACCGCTGTGCCATTGGTGCCGGTGAAGGTGCCGGTGTTATTGATTATCATCCCGGCATTGCCTTGGATAGCAATGGCATTTGGCCCGGTAATGGTGCCGCTATTCGAGATAGAGCCGCTGCTGTCACCCCGCGCAAGGATACCCGCGGCCACATTGGCGGTAATGCTGCCCGCATTATTCACCGAAAAAATACCACTATCAGATAAAATACCAGGGCCATCGCTACTGACCAGCGTCCCGGTAGCACTCTGGATAACCGAACCTCCGCTAGCCAAGCGAACCCCGCTGGAATAACCACTTATGGCGCCGTCATTCCAAATAGCGGCCAATGCTCCGCTGGATACGATACCGTAACCGCCAAGGCTGCTAATCTGGGCATCGACATGGTTAACGACAACCCCCCCATTCTCCAGTTTTACACCAGACACATTGTTCCCGGCTTGGTTTGCCGCCAGAATGCCGTAGTTATCCAGCTGAGAGCCAGCGGCCGTTTTAGCGTCGAGATGAACCACGCCTGCGGCAACAGAATAGTTGGGATTATCAAGCACTGAACCATAAACAATCAGCCGCCAGTTGGCACTATTATCACCAAAAATCGCGCTATCAGTTATGGCTGTAATGGTGGCATTATCAGCCACCACAAATTGGGTTTCTGGCCCCAGCAAGGATAAATAAATTGGCCCGGACTGGGTATTAAGTGCGGTTTCAGCTTTAGCGTCAACGACAGAAAATCCACCCAATAACACCGGGCAGCTAACCATAAAAGTTTTTATAAAGCGGTAAATTTTATGCATATAAACTCCGAAATATAGATAGCAACGCTCCGTCCACGATTGATGGAATGAGGTTTTTAGATTTAATTAAATTTGATGAGTGTTAGTTTTATTTAATTTGTCAGCGCCAAGTTTGTTGCTGCTTCTTTACCTTAAAGAAATTAAACAATAAGTGATTCATGTTTTAATCTTGAATATAATTCAGATAATGTTCTGACACCAAATTTCGAGTAGATCTTTGAACGATGACTACAGACGGTTTTCTCACTGATAAATAATGTATTGGCTATTTTCTTGTTGGTTTCTCCAGCCAGGATTTTCTTTAAAATGGCTGATTCTTTATCTGTTAACATATAAAAGTAATGTTTCGATGAAACGTATTCACTTGGTGAGAATTCGCCATGTCGCGCGATAAATCCATCAATAAATGCACCGAGATATTTAGTCAATTCATTGATTTTAATTTTCTTTCTTAAAACAAGCTCAAAAAAAGATGAATAGAATCTATAATAAATTAAAAACTCCTGATCGTTACAAAGTGCAATTGACTGTAGAGTGTGATTGGTTTTTTTAAGATCATTTATCACATGTATTTTTTCAGTGTAAAACATACTATCAAGATCGAATATAATGACATTATTCACGCTACTTCTTAACATGTTGATTACAGTTTCATCAATAACTGTTATATGAAAGAAATTTACTTTAATTAAATGAGCATAATCGATATCACTGATGCTCTGAACCAGTTGGCTGAGGGAATATGCCAATAAATCAGAATCACTATAAAAAAAGAAATTGATCTTTTCAGTGGCATTATTAATTCCACAATTATTATGTGGGTATTTAAAAGGTTCTATTTTCATAAGCGGCATTATCCTTACGAATCCCCCTCTAAGTCATTAGGATTGCATTTATAATTCTTCAGAAAAATCCGATGAAAAATATAAATTGAAAACGCTTTATGAGGTTCGTGAGGTAAATCTAGGCTCTGTAAGTATCAATTACTATCGTCAAAGCTAAAAGTTAGTTTTTGAAAATCAAAAAGTGCTGTCTATACTGATAGTTAGCAAAATAATATTTGGGATCCTGCGTGAATAGCTCACTTGATTTGAATCTCACCCGCGTTTTATGCGCGATTGTCGAAACAGGAACGGTGTCGCAAACGGCGGTAAGGCTGGATATGAGTGCATCCGCCGTCAGTGTGGTGCTGAATAAACTGAGAAGGCATTACAACGATCCGATTATGTTTAGAGGCGGAACTGGCATGCAGCCAACCGCATTGACACTTGAATTATATAAAATTTTCAAACCTGCACTGGAAATGATGGATTCAGGGGTCAATAAAAGCGCGCTGCTTAACCAGCAAGGTGTTGCTATGCGTACCCTCAGGATACGGAGCAGTTCATTAGTTGAATTCTGGTTGCTTGGCTACATGATGCAAAATCCCCCGCAGGGTCACTCGCTGTCGTATGAATTTCTCTCCAATCAACCCTCAGTGCAAAAACGGCTTGAGTTGTTAAGAAGACGGCAAATCGATATTGATATTGGTTTTAGTCTGGAAAATGACAGTGCCATTCAGCGCTACCCGCTATTTCAGTCCAACTCGGTATTGGTATGCCGACGTGACCATCCACGGGTCAAAGAAGCCATTACCCTTGAAGAGCTAAAGGCTGAAGAGTTACTGGGGTGGATCTTGCCGCAGGACGCCGTCGAAAAAGAACAATACTTGGTTGCATTCGATGATATTTATACGGTTCACCGCACTTACCGCAGCACCTCATTTAGCAACCTGTTGATACATACTGCTCACTCTGATGCTCTGATGTTTGCTCCGGCACTCTTTGCCCGGCAAATGTGTGCAATTTTACCGCTGAAAACAGTTAAAACAGCGTTTCTGGATAGCAGTAAACTTAATATTTATGCGCATATCCATAAGGCGCAAAAATCCGATCCGGTGTTACAACACATTATTGGCTTGTTTTCTCAGTTGGAGGCAACGAGTGCGTTACCCCTCAGTCGCGAGGGGCAACAACAGTGATATTAACGGAAAGGAGGTTCGTTAAAGGTGCGCAATTTACGCGAATGCAGTTGGTCACCCTCCGCGCGCAGCAAATCTATGGCTCGAATACCAATCTGTAAGTGCTCGGAAATGGCACCTTCATAGAAGTGATTCGCCTGCCCCGGCAGCTTGATTTCACCATGCAACGGTTTATCTGACACACACAGTAATGTGCCGTAAGGCACCCTGAATCGGTATCCTTGCGCCGCAATCGTGGCACTTTCCATATCAACCGCCACCGCACGACTTAAGCTAAAACGCAGTGCAGAGGCGGAGAAACGCAGCTCCCAGTTACGATCGTCGGAAGTCACCACCGTTCCGGTACGCAGCCGTTGTTTGACTTCAACCCCCGGCATACCGCTCACCGCTTTGGTGGCGTCATATAATGCCCGTTGAACTTCAGCAATACTGGGGATCGGAATATCCGGTGGCAGCACCGCATCCAACACATGGTCATCACGCAAATAAGCATGGGCCAATACATAATCGCCAATCGCCTGGCTTTCACGTAAACCACCGCAATGCCCGATCATCAGCCATGCGTGTGGTCGCATCACCGCCAGATGGTCACAAATGGTTTTGGCATTAGAGGGGCCGACGCCAATATTCACCAGTGTGATGCCATGCCCGCTTTCTGCGATTAAATGATAGGCCGGCATTTGGTATTTTTTCCATGCCAAATCAGATGTTGTCTTCTCTGGCTCAGCATTTTCAGCGGTGATGTAACTCCCACCGGCGCAAGATAGCGCCTTATAAGGGCTGGATGGATCCAGAATCTGCTGACAGGCCCAGCTGACAAACTCATCAACATAGCGGCTGTAATTGGTAAATAGAATATAGGGCTGAATATGTTCTGCCGGTGTGCCGGTGTAATGTTTGAGTCGTGCCAGGGAAAAGTCTGTCCGTAGCGCATCAAAATGCGATAGCGGGAAATCTACGCCAGCAATATCAATACCGTCAGTGATGCCATCACAGATTTTAGCCAAATCGGTGGTCGGAAAATGCTGGGCCAGCCCTGCGGTCATCGAGCGGTCGAGAATCAGGTCAGAGCCATCGATAACAAAGGGATACGGCATTTCTTGTTGTGACGGTGTCACTTCAAACACCGCATTGTACTCATTTTCGAGTAATGTCAGCTGTTCAGTCAGATATTCTTTGAATAATGTTGGCCGGGTGATTGTGGTGCTGTACTGACCGGTGCGCGAAAAACGGCCATAAGCTCTGGTGCGTTGATGATCCCGGAATCGGCCATCCCAACTGACACTCAACTGTGGATATGAAAATAAGCCCTTCGCCCGGTCACCCACATCAGGCAAAGCCCCATCGCGAATATAGGCGCTGATAGCATCACGCAATGCGCTCAGCGCCGCCTCGTATAATGTCTCCAGCCTCTCTATCGCCTCAACGGCCGAGAGATGAGTTGTCGCTTGTGATTGATTCACGGTATTTCCTTCCGTTGGCTTGGTCAGCAATCTGATTTGCTGTTTTGATAATCTAAATGTCTTAGCGCGAAAATACTAATGATTCAACATCGACAGAAACGTATACTTGCCGCAAGCGCCCACCGCAAAACAATACCGAGCCAGTAAGATGAGCGAAGCAAAAAACAGTTGGGTTACCGCCAGTGATGTTGCCAGGCTAGCGGGTGTGTCTCGTTCCGCGGTTTCACGCACCTTTACTCCCGGAGCCTCTGTTTCAGAAAAAACACGCCAGCGCGTTCAGGCGGCGGCAACTGAACTTGGCTATCAGGTCAATATTATTGCGCGCTCAATGATAACCGGCAGCAGTAATTTTATCGGATTAGTGACGGCGGGTTTTGATAACCCATTTCGCAGTAAATTGTTGGCTCCATTGGCCCATCATCTGGCGATTCAAGGGTTTATGCCGCTGTTGATGAACGCCGATGACCCCAGGCAATTGGAACCTCAGCTACGAGAGTTACTGAGTTACCATGTGGCCGGTGTGATTCTTACCTCTGGCGCTCCCCCCCTCTCCTTAGCCGAAGAGTATCTCGCCAGAAAAATCCCTGTCACCTTGATCAATCGCCAGACCGAATTAGACGGAGCAGATCAGGTTTGCAGTGATAATGCGCAAGGCGCGACCTTGGCGGCCCAGCACCTGTTAGCTCAAGGAGTGACGGCCGCCGGGTTTATTGGTGAAAATGCCCACAATTTCAGTACCCGCCAACGCCATCATGGGTTTGAGCAAGCATTAACAGCCCACGGGCAGCCACTCGCGAGCATTTTTTGTGAGAAAGGCGGTTATGAAGCGGGTTGGGATGCTGCGGCGGCCTTAGTAGCACAGTGCCCTGATCTCGATGGGTTATTCTGTGCCACCGATATGCTGGCAATGGGCGCAATGGATTATTTACACCGCCATCTGCCCCAGCAACCGGTTCGAATCATCGGTTTCGATGATATCCCACAGGCAACCTACGCCGCCTACCAATTAACGACTATCCGGCAAGATACCGACTGTTTGGCGCAAACTGCGGTAAATTTACTGGTAAATCGCATTCGTCGCTTTGAACAACCTTCGGTACAAAAGACGATTCCAGTGGAATTGGTTGTTCGACAATCAGCATAAAATGAATGATTTGTTTTATGTGCAAGCGATCACGGAATAATATTTTCATTATCGCCATTATCATGTAGCAGAGTTGTTACCGGCCACATGAGTTTCTTTGTTTGCACACGAGTGCAAAAGCTAACAAGGAGTATTTGATATGACCAGATTAAGCGCGACGGACATTGATTCCCGCTATCAATTTGCCTGTGATGTCGCGAAAGCTGCTGGCTTTATGGCATTCGGTTTTTACCAGCAACGACAAGAATTAGAGATACAACACAAAGGCAATGATTTGCAGGATGTGGTCAGTATGGCTGACCGCGAAGTCGAAGCATTGACCCGCAATATGATTGCACAGCGCTTCCCAATGGATGATTTCTTGGGGGAAGAAACCGGCGGAGGTCATGCCAATGCCGCTTGTACCTGGGTGGTTGATCCGATAGATGGAACCGCCTGCTTCCTGAACGGGCTGCATACCTGGTGTGTTTCTGTCGGTGTGATTGTCGATGGCGAACCGGTTATTGGTGTTGTTTACGATCCCAATCATCAGGAACTGTTCCATGCCTGCCGGGGTGGCGGTGCATTTCTCAATGGTAAGCCTATCCAGGTTCATCCGGGCAAAGATGTACGCGATGGAGTGATGGGGGCTGGCACCTCACACCGTGTCACGCCAGAGGATTTCCTGCCCTTTCTCCACCATCTGCTGCATGCCGGAGGAATGTTTATGCGCAGCGGTTCCGGCGCATTGATGACCGCGCAGGTGGCTGCCGGGCGGCTGATTGGCTACTACGAGCCCCATATGAATGCGTGGGACAGCCTGCCAGGGATAGTTCTGGTACGCGAAGCCGGTGGTATAACCAATAACTTTTTGGCTGATGGCGGGCTGCAAAAAGGCAACGTAGTCTTGATGGCCAATCCACAGGTTTATCAGCAACTGACTGAATTTGTTAAGCAACCACTGAAGTCATAGCTGACCGAAGTAGTGGGCGGTGCCTACTATCTACTATCTACTATCTACTTACTTATTGTCTGGAACAGCAACAGCATTCTGATTATGTACCCTACACACTCACAACAATATTAAGGATCAATCGCTCCCCTTACGGAATCTCGGGAGAATGCTTAATCAGCGTGTATTTTGCTTATCCGCTATCTGGAGTGAAATTATGTCTGGTATTTTCGCTTTCTTTAAAGCTGCACCGGCGATAGCCCCACAAGGGGTGTTTAATGAGAAGAAGTTTATCACTCTGCGCTGGAGCACGTTTTTGTCGATGACGGTGGCTTATGTGATGTTTTATGTTTGCCGTCTCTCTTTCACCGTCGCCAAAAGTGCATTGGTGGAAATTGGCATCACCCCAACCGAGTTGGGCATGATTGGTTCAGCGCTGTTTTTCTGTTACGCCATCGGTAAGTTAGTGAATGGTTTTATTGCTGACCATGCCAATGTCGTGCGGTTTATGAGTTTGGGGCTGCTACTCAGTGCCGGTATGAACTTTATGATGGGCACCACTACCAATGCCCTGCTGCTGACACTATTTTGGGGTATTAATGGCTGGGCGCAATCAATGGGGGTCGGCCCTTGTGTGGTTTCATTAGCCCGTTGGTATGGCGATAAAGAACGGGGAACGTTTTACTCCATTTGGTCAACGGCACACAATATCGGCGAGGCTGTCACCTATATGGTGATTGCGGCGGTGATTGCCGGTTTTGGCTGGCAGTTTGGTTATTTCACCACCGCCATGCTGGGCGTGGTTGGGATTGTCCTGATTTTGCTGTTTATGACGGACTCGCCACAAAGTGCCAGTTACCCGCCTATCAGTGTGATTCGAAATGAGCCAGAAAGTGTGGCTGAAGAGAAAACTTCAGTATTAAAAAGCCAACTTTGGTCACTGCGTAATCCGGCATTATGGACACTCGCATTGGCGTCAGCATTTATGTATATCGACCGCTACGCGGTGAATTCTTGGGGTATTTTCTTCCTGCAACAAGCGAAACAATATACCACGCTGGAAGCATCAGGTATCATCGGGGTAAATGCTATTGCCGGTATATTTGGCACTATTATCGCCGGTATTTTATCAGACAAATTCTTTCCGCGTAATCGCAGTGTTATGGCCGGAATAATAGGTTTATTAAATACGTTTGGTTTTGCTTTAATGATATTTATGCCTCGAAACCATTATACCGATATATTAGCGATGATTATTTTCGGTGCCACAATAGGGGCATTAACCTGTTTTCTTGGCGGCTTGATTGCCGTTGATATTTCATCCAAAAAGGCCGCGGGCGCAGCGCTGGGCACGATTGGTATTGCCAGCTATGCCGGTGCCGGGTTAGGTGAGTTTATTACCGGGGTTATTATTGATAAAACCTCCGTAATAGAAGCAGGCAAAACACTTTATAACTTCCATACATTATCAATATTCTGGATTGTTACCGGTTTGCTCTCTGCCCTGCTCACTTTTATTACCGCAGGTATTGTGGCCAGAAGACAAACAACAAAACAGGTTGAGAGTCTGACATAGCTATTTATAAGAAGTTTGTTTATAAAGTAATTTATTCATATTAAAAATAGCTGACTTAACGCGGCGTTCCAACTTATTTTACCGTGCCAAAATTGATTAAATGTTGCTATTGCAAACGGTGTTGTCACGTCTGAGCTTGATGACAAACCCAGCAATGAACCAGGTGTATGACGGGGCGACTGTCCCTCGGGGCGCTTCGGTCGCTTACGCGACTACGACCCAACGGAACATTTCCCCTTCAATCAACTTAGTCAACAGTCTGAGACGTTGCCGCGTCTATTGTCTTTGAGTCAATCAATAATACCCTGTAACGGAAAAACCAGTTTCGTTGCAGGGTAAATCCTGAGAACCCGCTTTACTGGCAAACAGCGCCCCATTTTGCCACTTATTCCCACGTTTGATTCTCCCTCGCAGACCTTAAAATAGTCACTGTCGCAGATAACACTTTATTTTCTGCTTTGAAAAGGTCTCTTTTGCGTGGCGAAATCATTTTTACGCAGTGGTAGTTTGGACGATATTCTGGCGTTGGGCGAAAACGGACAACCGGTTTATGCTGCTGCACTTCAGATTAGAGAGGCATTGCGTCTCAAAAAACAGCAGCCGATTGCCGATTGTCTGGCGATCCCTCAGCTCAATGAACAAGGTGACCGTATTGACTGGTATGCGCCTATTGAAGGTAAAGTCACCTCATGGGTTGCGGCCAGTACCACAGAGCGAAAATCCGCGATAAAACAACTGTCTGCCTGCCTCTCCAGTGCCAATGATTTATGTCTGCGTGCGCAAAAATCAGATAAAGCCGCTCAGCGGTTATTCGGTGTGTTGCTGGCCAAAACCCTGCAATTTCCCGATCAGAATCATGTTTATCTGGTGGCAGGTAAACCGGTACTGACTTTTTGGGGATTTGTCAGTCAGGATCAGAAAACACGAACTGACCCACTCGATTGCTTACGACAGACAGCTGAAGCTATTGAGCCGACATTCTCACCACTGAGCGTTGCACCGGTTGCGCCGCCGGTTGCCGCGATTAGCGAACCACCACTGCCAGCCGACATTGCGCCAGCCATCGAGCCGACGCCAGAACCGGTACCGCCCTCCCTGCCTGAGAAAAAGACATCTCGTTGGCTGCGATTAAGCTGGGCATTGCCCGTTGTGGCATTAATTATCGCATTAATCGTGCAATTCAGTGGCGGAATACCGGAAAGTGCGTCGGCGGCTCCCGAGGCTAAGCCAGCGGTGGCTAAAGATAAGGTAGCTGAAGATAAAGTCGTTAAAGATAAAGCCGAGCCAGAAGCCAGCACACCGATTATCAAGATGACTCCGCCGTTGCTGGAGCCAAAACTCCCGCTAGAACATGCCACCATTGTTCCCCCGGCACCTGTCGTAGTACAACAACCGGTTGCTGCACCAGAGTTAACTGCCGCACAGAGCAAGAGTGCGCTGATCCTCCCGTTCGATGCGGTTAAGGTGGGGTCGACCGCCTTCCTTAATGGCAACTGGCGCGTCAGCCCCGATATTAAAGCCGCCCAGACCGGTAGAGCACCGAGCCTGAAATATCAGATTAAGAATGGTAAAGGCACGGTAAAAATTACCCACGGTGACAATGTCACCTGCCAGGCCAACATTACCGCCGGGCTAATGAAATCGGGGAATTTGGTGATTAACAGCCGCTATAGGGCGCAGTGTAGTGATGGTTCAAAATATCAAATGCCTGAGATCGTCTGTAAGCAAGGTCTTACCGGTATTGCTGATTGTAAAGGCCGTTATGATGCCAATACCACACTTCCAATGACGATGAAGCGCGAGACTAAATAATATTATGCTGGCAACGATCACTGACTATAAACAGAAAATTTCGCTGATTCAGAATAGTGGTATCCAGTTTTTGGACTTCGCATTAAAACCTGAATTTGATAGCGAATTGCCGAATAAATTTGTCCGCAAAAGTGCCAATGGCCCGCTATTACGGCTGAATTACCATGAACATAATGGCAAATATTCACTGATGGTACCGGGCGCGGCCCCTGAGATTGTAAAACCGGAATTTAGCTTCCCGCTGGAACAATCACTTAAGCTGCTGAATAAAATTTGGCTCCCCCTGCCGTTCTTGCGTTTTAATCCCCCGCGCAACTTCACTAATGGGCCGGATAATTGGGCCAGAGTACAAATTTTAGTGTTGGATAGCCCTGATCAAGATGGCAATACCTTACGGGTTACCCTTGCTTTTGATACCAAGGTTTACGCGGAAGGCCATGCTAACGAATATCTCGCGCCCAATGAAAACGATATTAAAACCGGATTAAGTTTCGCGCTGGCGTATCATAATGAAGAATTAGCCGAATTTCTTGATTTGACCTGGGTGGATGGCTGGTTACGCGAAGTCTTTATTCAGCAAGCCTCTGAGCAGGAAGAACGCACCGCTCGCCATATTAGTGCATCGCTGCGCGAGTTTGAATATCAAGCCCACTATCTTAATTTGCTGGAGTTACTGGGCAGCCAGGTGGGTGTGCCAGAGATCAAAATCAATACCAGCACCCTGCAAGAACCCGCAGTGAATGTCGACCTTATTCTTGATGTCGGTAACTCTCATACCTGCGGTATTTTGGTGGAAGACAGTAGCGACGAAAGTCATGGTCTGAAACAAACCTATGAATTGCAAATCCGCGATTTGAGTGAGCCTCACCACCTCTATAATGAGTTGTTTGAGAGCCGGGTTGAGTTCGCCCAAGCTAAGTTTGGCAAACAGAATTTTTCAGTAGAAAGTGGCCGTGATGATGCTTTTGTCTGGCCATCGATTACCCGTGTTGGTAATGAAGCCAGCCGTATGGCGCTGCACCGGTTGGGTACCGAAGGTTCTACCGGTATTTCCAGCCCACGCCGCTATTTGTGGGATGAAGAAACCTATACCCCAGGCTGGCGTTTCAATGAAACGCAAACTGCGCAAATACATGAACCCTTAGCCACCGCATTGCCGCTGACCCATCTGGTGAATGATGACGGCCAGCCTTTGTACAGCGTGCCAGTTGACGAGCGGCTGCCAGTATTTTCGCCACATTATAGCCGTAGCTCATTGATGACATTTATGTTATCGGAGCTACTGGCACAGGCGCTGATGCAAATAAACAGCGCCGCACAGCGCTTGAAAATGACTCATGCCAACGCCCCGCGCCAGCTGCGGGCCATTATTCTCACTCTGCCGTCAGCCATGCCCAAACCCGAGCGGGAGATTTTCCGCCGTCGGATGAATGAAGCTATTGCCCTGGTGTGGAAATCCATGGGGTGGCATCCAGCAGATGATAACTTTATCTTTGAGCAAAAACAGGTCTCTAAGCAAGACCACGCTAAAAGCCGGGTCTTAGTTCCGACAGTTCAGATGGAATGGGATGAAGCCACCTGTGGTCAGATGGTTTATCTGTATAACGAAACCCAGGTTAACTTCGGTGGACGTACTGCCGCATTTTTTGCCAGCATGGCACGGCCAGACAAGCAACTTGAAGCGGGAGAAACCGCAGGGAAAACCCTACGAATCGCCTCAATTGATATTGGTGGCGGCACCACGGATCTGGCCATTACGCAATACTGGCTGGATGATGGTATGGGCAATAATGTCAAAATCAGCCCGCGTTTACTGTTCCGCGAGGGGTTTAAAGTCGCGGGTGACGACATTTTGCTGGATGTTATTCAGCTCTATATTTTGCCAGCCCTACAGGCTCGGCTTAAGAAAGTTGCTATTGCCAATACTGATGCACTGATGGATAAGTTGTTCGGTAATGATGGCCGAATGGATGGGCAATCGGCGTTACGCCAGCAAGCCACGTTACAGATATTTATGCCAGTAGGCCGAGCTATTTTGGAAGCTTATGAAAACTTTGACCCACTGGATACCAACGCAGAGATCGACGCCAGCTTTGGTGAGCTATTATTGCAACAGCCAACATCGAAGGTGTTGGAATACATTAACAGCGAAGTTCAGCGTGAATTGGCCGCCGATGCTGGGGCATTTGATATCTTGCAGGTGCCGCTGGTATTGAAATTAAGTAAATTGCACGGCGAGTTTTTATCTAACCGGATGAGTATTACTCAAAACCTGCGTTCGCTATCCGAAGTGGTGTCGCTCTACAGTTGCGATGTGTTGTTATTGACTGGCCGCCCTTCGCGCTTCCCTGGCATTCAGGCCCTATTCCGCCACTTACAGCCGTTGCCGAATAATCGTATTCTTTCGCTGGATGGATACCATACCAACGATTGGTATCCATTTAACAAACAGGGCCGAATAGATAATCCTAAATCCACGGCTGCGGTGGGGGCAATGCTGTGTTTGTTGTCACTCGATTTACGGCTAGCCGGCTTTTACTTCAAAGCCGGTGACTTCCAGCCTTATTCGACCATCCGCTATCTTGGCATACTGAGCAGCAACGATGCCCTGACCGATGAAAATGTCTACTATCGCGACATCGATCTTGATAGTACGGATTTTACCCTACCATCTGACGCGCGCTTTCAGGTCAGAGGCACGTCGTGTCTGGGGTTCCGCCAGCTTGATAATGACCGCTGGCCAGCATCCCCGCTCTATACCTTATCGATTGTCGATCAAGAACTGGCCCGTAAAGTTGCCGGAGACGGTGCCTTGTATGTCAGATTGAAACTCGCGAAAGGTGATGACAAAACTGTCTTTGATAAAACGGCCGCTGATAAAACTGCTTTTGATAAAAACAACAGCCCGCAACGTTTTGAGATAGCTGATGCGGTACTGCAAGATGGCAGCCGTGTTCCACTACATCATCTGCGTCTTAAGTTAAACACACTAGCCAGCAATGGTTCAGCATCAACCCATTATTGGATTGATAGTGGGAGCGTATTTAAAAAATGAAATCATTAACCAGCCGACAGCTCAATAGCCAGCTACAACAGGTTACCCAAGGCATTGATCAGACGATTGATTGGATTAACAATACGCGCCAACATGCTATTCGTTTGGATATTGAAGCTGATCAACTGACCGTCAAACTGCGTCGCCATCGTAATAAGGCTCGCCATTTGTCTGAAATGTCATTAACGCCAATGAGTATTGGCTTTTTTGGGCAATCTCCTGCCGGAAAACAGCATTTGATTTCAGCGCTGATTGCCGATGAAAACGGTCAGTTGGCAACCACCCTGGCGGGAAAGACACTTAACTTTTGGCAGCAAATTAAACCCGGCTACCAAGCCAGTGGTCTGGTGACGCGGTTTAGCCACCAAGTGGCTATCAATCATGAAACTCATCCAGTACAACTTTCGCTACTGAATGAAATTGAGCTGGCCAAAATAGTGGTGGGAGCGTATCTGCACGATAGTCAGCAAGACGTGGTGCAGCACTCACTGAGTGAGCAACATATTACCGATCATCTCCAACAATTGACGATGCGCAAGCAACAGACCGCGATTGCCGGGATAACCCCTGATGATGTCATTAGCCTTTGGGATTATCTGGTTCGCCATGACGCACCGCGCCAAAAGAGATTGGAAGCACATTTCTGGCCGGTCGCCATTGAATTGGCACCTTATTTACGTATTGATGATCGGGCTATTCTATTTTCGCTGCTGTGGGCTGAATCGCAACCATTGACGGATGCTTATCGTCATTTTGCCTATACGTTACAGCATCTGGATAGCGCACCACAATTACTGGCTCCGCTAAGTGTGTTAGTCGACGACATGTTGTTGCCCGCCAACGGCATCATGAATGTCGCCACACTCAATGACCTGTACACCCCTGCTGATACTCAGATTCAAGTACTGCCCTTGAAAGAAACTCTTGCCGGAAAGTCGGTGACGTTGTCACTGGCTGAATTGACATTTTTAGCGGTAGAACTGCAGATCCCATTACCTATGTCTGCCACTGAAAATGTATTCGAATCGGTGGAGTTATTAGATTTTCCCGATTTTGGCGATGAATTCGATACGCCAACGCAGGTATCGCATTCGTCCTATGCACTGGCGGCGTCGTTATCATGGGCAAAAAACGCCTATCTCCTTGAGCGTTATACGGAGAGGCAACAAATCAATATGCTCTTGGTCTGCAATGCAGTGAGTCACCGTAGCGACGTTAAAACCGCGGGTAAGTCACTGGATTATTGGGTTAAACAGTCTCAGGGCGAAAATGCCCAAGTGCGTTCGCGCCGTAATCCTGGCCTTATCTGGGCGCTAACACCTTTCGACCAGCGTATTGCTTCTGATGGCGCAAAAAACCATGACGAAGCGGTACAGCGTTATGTTGGTCAGCCCGGTGATAGCAGTTGGGGTACCCTGCTGGCATTGGATACTCGCGGCATAGAGCGCATGGTGAGTTATCTGACACAAGAAATTCGCCGTGATATTAAGGCCGAACGCATCACCGAGCAGCTTAATGAACTGCAACGCGAATTGACCGAGAACATGCTGGCCAATTGGTATCAGCCAGTCACCAATGAATCACAACAAAAACAGCGCATCGCAGAAACATTGCTTAAAGCACTGCAAACCCGAACCGGCCTGCATGGTGAGCTGCTGGAGCGATTATTACCTGCGCGGGACGAGTTGCGAGCTTTGTATTTGCAACAGCAAAACCGGGTTGCTGAGCTGATAACCGCTGGTGACACTCATCATGATCCATTCAGTATTGGCATTGATATTGACTTGTTCAGCGACTTATCTTTATCACCAGAACAACCGACGCCAACTGCTATGCAGTTTGGTGGGGATGATGAAACTCAATACGCCGCGAATGTGCAACGCTACTGGGTTAATCACCTGCGGCAGTTACCCGATAACGGGCCGCTCATTGAGTTATTGGGGATCACCAAACCGACTATTGAGTTGCTGGTCGCTGAGTTAATAACCGCCAGCATTCGATTAGATGTCACCGGGCAATTGGTTAAAATACTGGCTGACAATGAGCAAGTCAGTTTGCATCGCGATACTAAGGCAGATCGTCAAGTCTCTCGCGCCCTGACGGTGTTGGGTGATTTCGTGGCCTGGCTGGGATTCCTGCAAATCAGTGAAACTCAACGGCCAGATAGCCGCATTAACCGGGGCTATAAGATTTTTGCTCGCATCCCGACGTCCGCATCACCGGTAGGCGCATCGCAAAGGCTGACCAAATTGGCGCCCACACCCACCAATAACACGGCATTTTATATTTATGATTGGTTGGTTGGTTTAGGTGAAATGATTATTCACAACGAGGGTTATTCCGCCAGCAGTGAAATCAGCGAGCAGCATCAAACGCAATTAGCGGCCATATTAAAACCCATCCAGCCGATAGCGGTGCCGTAACCTATTTTTCGCCCTTCCCGGTGCAATTCTGGGAAGGGTGTTTATCTGAGGTAAATTTCCTGTAGTTTCAGTCAATTAAATAATGACTCATTTGATATCACCTTGCATCATTTTGTGATCAATCTTCGATTTTTGTATTCTGGCTATTCGCCGCTCTTGTACCTTTTATGAAAGCGTGTTTATCTCTTAAGGCTTACTACACTTATTTTACTTACTACACTGATTTCACTTACCAGACTTATTACACTTACAACACTTATTGATGAGATACCCCGTGAACTATTCCACTGCTGCTCATTTCGCTCTACTAAACGCCGCGCATGTTGACGCGGTAGTCGTCGTGCGCGTGGTGGTGGTAGTGGTCGGCAGCGCGCCGTAACGGGTACCGAATCTAGAAAGATTCCCAAACCCCGCCGGCGCCAGCCGAGCGGGGTTTCTTTTTAGCCCCACTCTGTTAGCTACCGGCCCTGATGAAGGATATAACCATGCGTTATACAGGCGCCCAATTAATAGTTAGTTTGCTGGAACAGCAAGGCATTACCACTGTTGCGGGCATTCCAGGTGGAGCCGCGCTTCCGCTGTATGATGCTCTGGGGCAAAGTCGCATTATCCGCCATGTTTTGGCGCGGCATGAGCAAGGCGCAGGCTTTATGGCTCAAGGCATGGCCCGAGCCACAGGACAAACTGCGGTCTGTTTGGCATCCAGTGGCCCTGGCGCTACCAATTTGGTCACCGCAATCGCCGATGCCAAGCTCGATTCGATTCCACTGGTTTGCATCACCGGACAAGTCTCATCCTCAATGATTGGTACGGACGCATTCCAGGAAGTCGATACCTACGGCATATCGATCCCTATAACCAAACACAATTATCTGGTACGCGATATCAGCGAATTGACACGAGTCATCCCGGCGGCATTTCGCATTGCACAATCTGGCCGCCCCGGCCCGGTATGGATTGATATTCCCAAAGATGTACAAACGGCGGAAATCGAGCTTGATAACCTGCCTGAGCCAGGGATCGCCGATAAATCTTGCCCGATTGACCCCATTGCCCTTGCGACAGTTGCGCAAATGATTAACAACGCTGCGCGGCCAGTACTCTATCTCGGCGGCGGAATAGTCAGTTCTGAGGCTCATGAACAAGCTATACAACTGGCCGAGCAAGCCGGTTTGCCAACCACCATGACATTAATGGCATTAGGTACCATGCCGGTTGACCATCCATTATCATTAGGCATGTTAGGTATGCATGCTGCGCGATCCACCAATTTCATCATGCAACAAGCGGATTTATTGATTGTGCTCGGTGCGCGATTTGATGATCGGGCCATCGGAAAAGCCGAACAGTTCTGCCCTGATGCCAGTATCATTCATATTGATATCGACCCGGCTGAACTGGGTAAAATTCGCCGGCCACATTTGGCGATGAATGCGGATATCAAGCAGGTGTTAACCGACTTACTGCCCTTGATCGAAACACAAGCGCGCGGTGAATGGCGTAGCAAGGTTAGCGATATGCAGCGCGAATTCCCCTTCAATCAGCCCAACAGCGAAAATCCATTGTGCCACTATGGTTTGATTCGTGCCGCCGCCGCCGCATTGGATGATGAAACCATCATTACCACCGATGTCGGCCAGCATCAGATGTGGGTGGCTCAGGCCTATCCTTTGCATCGCCCCCGCCAGTGGTTAACCTCCGGTGGGCTAGGCACGATGGGGTTTGGTTTGCCCGCGGCAATTGGCGCCGCGCTGGCCAAACCGCAAGCAAGAGTGGTGTGTTTTTCCGGTGATGGCAGCCTGATGATGAATATTCAAGAGATGGCGACGGCTGCGGAAGAGCAACTTAACGTTAAGATTATTTTGATGAATAACCAGTCACTCGGGTTAGTCCATCAGCAACAAGACCTGTTCTTCGGTAAGCGAATTTTTGCCGCAGACTACCCTTATCGCACTAATTTTATTCATATTGCAGAAGGATTTGGTTTCTCAACTTGTGACCTCAATACCGCCAGTGATCCTTATCGCGCATTGCATGAGGCATTAAATCGCCCTGGCCCAGTACTTATTCATGCTCTGATTGATGTAGATGAAAAAGTATATCCAATGGTGCCGCCGGGTGCGGCAAATATCGATATGATTGGAGGTGAATAATATGAATAGTCAACTCGTATCTTCTGCACGCGTCACGCTATTGTTAACAGTGCGCAACCACCCTGGGGTCATGTCCCATATCTGTGGTTTATTTGCCCGCCGCGCCTTTAACGTTGACGGGATATTGTGTATGCCGCTGGCTGGCGGAGAAGAGAGCCGTATTTGGTTGCAGGTATTAGATGATCAGCGTTTGCAGCAAATGATAAGCCAACTGGAAAAACTCGAAGACGTGCTTCAGGTTTGCCGTTTTGACTCAGAAATGCCTATTTTTGATCAAGTTGAAGACTTAGTCGCTCATCAGCGGTAATAGCGCATTCGCATTTCTCCATACTGGCCGGCGCAACGGCGGGTATGGAGAAAATAATAAGGGCGGTATCGACAATATATCGTTAATCGCCCTTACTTCATGAAATTGCGTTAAATTATGCCAACAATAATTTTTGTAATTCGGCCAGTGAACTGACTTGATAACGTGGTGCAATATTATCATCCACCACTGCGCCACTGGTATTAAGCCAGCAAGTATCAATACCTGCATTGATACCACCCTGAATATCCGAATGGAGGTTATCTCCCACCATCAAAATATTTTCTTTCGCCGGGTTATTCATTAAATTGAATGCATGCTCAAATATAGCAACATCGGGTTTAGCCACACCGACTTGCTCCGAGATAATCAGCGGAGAAAAAATATTTTTTAACCCAGTTCTCTCTAATCGGATGGTCTGCAATTCGGTGAAACCATTAGTAATGATGCCCATATTCACTTTACCGCTTAATGCATCGACTAACTCACGCGCGCCAGGTAATAGTGAACAGATATCGGCCATAGCAATTAAAAACTCACTGTTCAGGCGAGTTGCCGTCACACCCAGCTTTTCAGCCCACATTTCAAAACGTGTGCTTTGTAATTCGGCTGCCGATATTTTACCGTCCTGATAATCAACCCAGAGTGGCTTGTTAACCAACTGATAATGGTCGAAATCTTGTACGGAGAAATCCACATTAAAGCGCGAGAACATCAGCTTTAGCCCTTGATAAGCATCAAAGTGGAATAGAGTTTCATCCGCATCGAACAGTATCCATTGGTATTTCATTACTATTGTCTCTCTGACTTTTGGCATTATTAGGCGCGCTATGGTAGCGAGTATTGCGGCCTAGCTCAAGCCAGGCGTATTTTAGATACTGTTCATAACAACAGCGCAGCGGATATATCGCGATCTATCGTGATAGTGGCATCACCGGTAATTAACGGGGTATCAAACGCAGCTAATACCTTACGGTTAATTTCAACCAGCGCGTCTTCAAGTTTAACTTCCATATCAGCGGCGATATCCACCAATTTTTCGCGTTGCCAAGAATCACGTGAAATCAATAATTTTAAGAATGTCACCAGGCTATCAGCCAAATTAGCTGTAATTGCGGCCATCGAACGCGGATTAATTACTTCCGTGGTTTGCACCGCAGCCGTTTGCGTAACAAACAGATCCTCAAGTAATGTTACCAACTCCTGGCTTTCTTTTTTCAACAGATTAACGCGTTCAACATCAGTCACTATATCAATAGCCGCCGACGGTAGACTTAATGTCATTGGCGTTGCACGGCTATCAAGATCGGCATAAACCAATTTACTGTCCAGACCAAAACGTTTATATACCCGTTCAAGGAACTTCACTTCTGGTGGTGTAATAGTGCCTTCGACCTGAAGCAAGTGAGCCAGGAACCGCGCTATAATTCGGCGATTTTCCAGTGAAAGCGGCTCTAAGTTATTTTTCAGCGCCAGCAGTGTATTACTTTTCCGAATACCTGGTTGCAAATAGGCCTTTAGGCGCATCCGTTGACCGGGGCTCAGGAAGCCCCAGGCATCAATGTGTCGGGTCAATATTAGCGATTCAGGTTCACCGATACTTCCATCAAACATCACCGCAGCACAGGCAAGTTCGACAGTCAGCATCGTGACACGGTAGGTATCAAAGGTTGCCGACTCCGCAACCAGCGATTCAATAGGAAACAATGCAACAGCATCTTGTAATATAGGGGTGCGATTATCTGCCCGGACATCAGGCTCAATACCCACTTGCAAAGAAGCTAATGCATAAGTTAATGCCATAACATGGCTGCGCGATAAGCGCTCTAATGGCTTGACGCCACAGGCCGTACTGAGTTGAAGAAACAGTTCACCCAATGTGACCATCAATAACCCGTAACCGACCCGGGCTTTGATATTCGCTAATTCAGTTTTTAATGCCACAGACCACAATGCCTCCGGCATTAATAACTGCCCTTCCAGTGACATTTTTTTCTTCGGATTAACACTGGCAAAGCGGTTATAAATATCAAGCTCTTGTTGGCATGCTTCAAATATAGCTCGCAGCTTATCGCGATGCGCTTTACACACAGCAACATTGGGCAGATCGGCAATTTGTTGGAAGAACTGTTGCCCCATCAAACCCGCTGACGCTGGGCGATAGAATATTTGCAACTTGGTTTTATTAACTGGTAATAAAAATCCGTCGCCATACTGCTCCTGATAACGCTGACAGAACAGAGTGGCAAAAACATCCGCACAATGTGCCATGGAGATATTTTGGTTAATTGCCGGGTCAGCCTCTCCCCATGCGAGTGCCCATTGTGCCGGTAGTGGCTTCTGATCAAGGGCTAATTGCCCCAACCCAACCAATAAAGCTAGCGGCAGTTCAGTTGAAGCTTCGCGAGTTGCCGGCGGCGCAGAGAGATAGAGTTTCTCATCTATATTCACTCGGGAGATATAAACTAATAAATTCTGTGCATAATGATTAAATGCGTTATTTTTCCTATAAATATTTAGCAGGCGATTAATTTCAGCCTCAATAATAGGAAGTTCTTTCTTTGCTATTGGGTCGATAGCTGCATCAATGAGTACGCGATGCTCTAAGCCATAGAAAAATAAGAAAACATAGCCAATATCTGCGGTGGGAGATTTGCGCCCTTCAGCTAACCACTGTAAATACCCTCTTCTCGCTTCAGGCGAACAAGTCGAGTAATCCGGTGCACTATCAATAAGCGGTAACGAGATATCTATTTCTACTGTCGCGACATCCATTGATGGGTTAATAAATGCTGGCTCTGCACCGGTGCGGTTACTTTTGTATTTATTACCAATATAAATCATACCATCGGGTAAGTTTATTCCGGCAACCACCGCCAACTCCCCAGGGCGTAGCCATGATGCACGAGCTAAAGAACCCCGCGATACATCAGGCTGTTTTTCCTTGGTTTTTTTTGCTTCATCAGCCGCGGGTTTCTTATTGACTTCATCCGGAGCAATGGTTTGTTCTGATTCCAATTGCGCAGGAGCTATTTGATAATCGCCCAGATCCGGAACCGCCGCGGTTTTTTGCATGTCAGTATTAATCGACGGGATTGCGGGCCGCTTGGTTCCTCTGAGATTCTGCCAGACAAAAAACAGGCATAAGATAGCCGCACTCAGTGCAATCCACGCCTCTCTTGGGATCCCGGTCATCAGCCCTAAGGCAACGATCAGTAGGACAACCCAGACGGTACCAGTAGATTTTCTCTTAGCCACGATGGTTTATATGCCCCTATCTTAAAATAATAATTTTTATTCTGCCTTTAAGGGCAATTTTTAATAAATAACTCGTCTTACAGATACTCTTTACATAAATTAAGCGCTGTAAAAACCACAGAGGTATCCTGTAAATTGCACTTAAGTCCAATTTATAGGTTAAATAATAAGTCGTATTTTATTTTAATAATGGCCCGTCCGGCAGAAAGCGTACCCAAACGGTCATAAACCAATTATGCCAGTTCATTATGCATTCAGCTAGCAAAGATATTTATACTTCACTCCCTTCCCCATAGCTAAACTCAATCTGACGGTAACGTTTTATTATTATTCTGGTTGCAAATAATCCTATATGGTTAGATGTTGCAACCAACTGACATTTAGCACCATTGTGGGGACATATGCAGAAACTCGCTGAGATAATTGATATGACTGCCCATCCGATCAACGACCCGGCATTCATTGCACAAGCCAAAAGTACCTTAGAAACCTACGGTGCCTTGGTTTTATCTAATTTTCTATTACCACCGGCCCTGAATAGTATTAAGCAAGAAGGTATTGAGCATAAGCATTCGGCTTACTACGCGGCTAACCAACACAATGTTTATCTGACCAAAACTGATCCGGAGTTTGCCGCTGATCACCCACGGAATCGGTTGGTTACCTCATCAAAAGGCTGTATTACCGATGAGGAGATTCCCGTAGGTTCTGCACTACGAACACTCTATGGCGCTATTGATTTTCAGGGTTTTCTCTGTGCCGTCTTAGGCGAAGAACGGCTCTATCCCTATGCCGATTCTCTTTCTTCGATTAATTTACACTACGCCAGCCAAGATCAGGAATTAGGCTGGCACTTTGATAATTCATCATTTGCCATCACCTTATTAATACAAAAACCGCAGGCGGGTGGCGTGTTTGAATATATTGAAGAGATGAGGGATGCCGATAAAGGTGAGATGAATTACTCCGGAGTCGAAGCACTATTAAACCACCAAATCGCGCCCAAAACATTGCACATTGAACCGGGGGATTTAGTCCTATTCCGCGGCAGAAATGCCATTCATCGCGTGACGCCGACGCAGGGTTATATCACCCGAATGCTGGTGGTTTTAGCTTATAATGCACAGCCCGATATTTCGTTATCTGAAAGCGCCAGAATGACGTTTTATGGCCGACTTTAGTTTTTAGCGGTGAAAACAGGTAGATCGTAAAGGCGCTGTACTTCTTTTGTTAAAACAAGCATCTCTGGGGGCTCGAGCCGAGCCCTCCCTGGCGCGGACGCTTTACTCTTCTACCTGTCCTCACCTTGCAAGATCGAGTCGTTGGGGTTTGTCAGCAGTGAGCTTCCCTGCCCGCCTAGAAAACAACCGGCATTAAACCCCCCCAGTGGTTACACTAAAATGGCGGGTTTCGCCCGGTGATAACATCTGCAAAGTGCCCTTTTCTTTTGCGGCTAAATAACCTTCAGGGCGACAGGTCGCCGGTAAAATAAAAGCAGCCACTTTCTGATCGCCATTATGCAATATCCAGCGAGTAGCATAATTAAACTGCTTAGTTGAAAAACGTGTTACAAATCGATGTCCTTGCGGAGCCAGCATAAAGAACTCGGCATTATCAATATATTGTGAAAGATCATCGGCAAAGAAAACAATTTCCGGATCATAAAACTCAGGCTCATTTAAATCAGTGAGTCCCGCGGGGCGTTCCCGTAATTGCTGTGTGTATTGCAGCCATTGCGGTGTTGGATGAACATGTGCGGGCACAGTCTCACGTAGTTTTAGGGCTGAGCCAGGTAAATTTTGTCGGAAAGTGGCCCCTGGAATATAAGCGTAATTCATATGACACATATACTGGAGAGGCATAGCGATACTGGCTAAGTTTGTGACATTCATTTCAATATCGAATTGTGCACTATCCGCTGTCAACCGAACTAATGGTTGAGCACAATAGTGGTCACCAAAACCTTTTACATATTCCACACTACCCGTCAGTGCCAGTCGATCACCATCAATAAGTAACCAGGCTTGATCCATGTCGGCGCATGGCATTTCGCCATGTAATACATGATCGTCCTCAGGTGATGGGCAACCATTGCGCAGCAGACCTGAATGGAAAGCGAAACAACCGTAAGTATCGACAATATTCTCCCCCCGTTTAGGCTGAGAAAACATGTTATCCATTTTCAGATTGTGACCATCAAATTCTGCATCCCAAATCATCTGGCCGTAATAAGGTAACAGAGTTACATAACCTCGTGAGTTGGTAATTTTTAACGCTTCAATACCTGATGCATATTTAAAACTGCTCACAGTAAAATTATCGCTGTGATAAATTTCCTGCTCATGACGGCTGAATTGTTCACGAAATAGCATTATTTTGGCGGTCATTTATGATTACTCCCCGGTTAATTAGGATTCATTATTTGCCAATGTTGCCGCATTGACCCGCTGCTTATTACGCAGTTCACCCCAAAAATAGAAACCTACATAAACAAAGCACAATAATGAGACAACGAAAGCATGCTGCATTGACCCCAAATGGTCAGAGACAAAGCCTTGCAATGCCGGTACGACAGCGGCACCCACAATTGACATGACAATAATGGCCCCAGCAACTTCGGTATATTTATTATCCACGGTATCCAGAGTGCCAGCATAAATAGTCGCCCAGCAAGGCCCGAACAGGACACTGACAAATACCGCCGCATAAACTGCAGTAAAGTTAGGCACACAGACCACATATAACAGGGTCAACGCCCCTAAGATGGAATAGGCGATTAATACTTTCTCCGCTTTAAAACGAGTCATCAGGAAGTTGGCAACAAACTTACCAATAAAGAAGCAGATAAAGCTGTAAATCATGAAGTTTGATGCATCTCGCTCATTAGCAGCGCCCAGATTCAACGCTAAGCGAATAGTAAAGGACCATACCGCAACCTGCATTCCCACATAGAGGAACTGCGCCATAATGCCTTTTTTGAAGCGACTGTTTCCTGCCAGATATTTCAGTGTTTCTTTTAATGAAGGTTGAGCCACTTTTTTATTATTGTCACCTTGCGGTTTGCAATGAGGATAACGGGTAATGACAAAAAGTAGCATGACCAATAACAGGACAAAAATCAGATATTTATAAGGCTCTAATGTGTGTTCTAACATGCTGAGGCGGAATTCATGAATCTGTTCTGGCGTCATTGATGCCATTTGATTCTGTAAACTGTCGCCTTCCTGGAATACCAGATATTTCCCTAACACGATCCCCATCAATGCGCCAATGGGATAAAACGTCTGGCTGATATTAAGCCGCAACGTCGCATAATCTTTATGACCAATCATTGAACTGTAGGTATTCGCAGCTGTTTCAAGGAAACTTAACCCAATAGCAATGGCGAAGATAGCCGCCAGAAACATCGTATAGGTTGCCATATGTGAGGCCGGATAAAACAGAGTACAGCCCACAATATAAAGTGTTAGCCCAATCAATATAGCGACTTTATAACTGCTTTTTTTAATCACTAATGATGCAGGAATTGCAATCAGAAAATAACCACCATAAAAAGCACTTTGTACCAGTGCACTGGCAAAATCGCTAAGTGCAAAAACGCTTTTAAATTGGGTAATTAAAATATCATTCAGACTGGCTGCGCATCCCCAAAGAGGGAATAAACAGGAAAGCAAAATAAACTGGAATAATGGTGTTTTATTTAAATAGCCATCGGGCAGTTGAACGGTATTAAGGCGCATTTTATTTTCCTTGGTGTAGGGTCTTTAAAAAATCAATAAATTGCGACGCGTCAGGGTAAGAACGTTGCGTTCCTTTGCCGGTGACACTGTATGCAGCAAAAGCAGATGCCATTTCCATGGCTTTTAATACATCGCCATGCAAGACATATTCATGAGCAAAACACCCAATGAAAGCATCTCCCGCACCGCTGGTGTCTATGGCATGAACACTGACCGGTGGGACATGATGAATTTCTTCGCCATGCATCCATAACGAGCCACGATGCCCCAAAGTAATAATCAGATTATGTAGGCCTTTATCCAACAAACTACGCCCTGCCCGATAGATATTATCCAGACTGTCTACTGGCATTCCGGTCAGAATGGCCAGTTCTGTTTCATTTGGCATAAAGAATTCGCATTGGCAGGCGTAGCCGATATCCAATGCTTTGGAGGCTGGAGCCGGATTAAGAATAACTTTAATATTATTCTGTCTCGCAAAATCAATGGCTGCGTAAACAGTTTCCAGCGGGATCTCGAGTTGTAAGATAATCAGTTGGCAGGTTTTTAAGACATCTGCGGCGGCGTCAACATCTGCTGGTAATAGATGGTTGTTGGCACCTTTAATAATCAAAATGCGATTTTGTGACGATTTATCGACAAAAATCGGGGCCACTCCACTGGAAGTTCCGGCTACCGCTTTAACATGTTGGGTATCCACCCCCGCTTGTTGCAAATTTCTAATGGTATTTTCAGCAAAAAGATCATCACCTACCCGGGTAACCATCATGACATTGGCGCCTAATCTGGCCGCTGCGACCGCTTGATTTGCCCCCTTCCCCCCGCACCCGATTTCAAAATCTGGTGCTTCTAATGTTTCCCCGACTTGTGGCATGTCATCAATGTAGGTAATCAGATCAACCATGTTCGAGCCAATGACTGCAATATCCATTGTCCATTCCTCTATGCTATTTTTTATCATTCAATGTTATTTCAATAACATTAACAGGGAATAAATGTTATGTATGTGACAATGATCGCATCAATGAAAGTGAGGCCTGCCGAGTTACGGCCTTAACCAGAGAAAAGTAATGTTATAATTATAACAACTGGTAAGCGGTAGTAATGTAAATGAAGGTTCGCTAGTGGTGCGGAAAATTGAGGTAACGTTTAGAAATGAAAAATCCCGGCCACTACTGCACCGGGATTCTCAACAACAAGTTCGGATATTTATTTAATCGCCATGGCATCGCGCATGGTAAAGAACAGGTCAGTTTGGTCTGTCAGACCAACAACATTCGCAGCATGTGGGCCGTAAGCGGCAATGCGCAATTGTGTACCGGTATGCCCTTGAGAATCATCTTCTGAGTTGCCATAACTGATAGCCATTATTGCGCCATCTTTGGTGGTTAGAGCTTGGGTCAGGCCCGGAGCTTTGGCATCAGCCTCAATAATTTGACTGGAATGAGCATGGTCTGCGGTCACGATAACCAGTGTGTTGCCATCTGCGCGGGCAAATTCCAATGCTTTTTGCACTGCTTCGTCCAAATCGACGGTTTCACCAAACTGGCCGCAAGGATTAGCCGCGTGGTCTTGTTTATCGATTGATGCCCCTTCGACTTGTAAGAAGAAGCCATTTTTGTTGGTTTTGAGCAGGTCAATGGCCTTTTCGGTCATGACGGCCAAGGTTGGCGTACCCTGAGTTCGCTCAGCGTTGTTTTCACAAACTACAGGCGGCTTATCTATATTGCCGTGATAAGAGGCTTTTGGCCCCTGCCAACGTACCGGCATGTTGCCAGAACTGAATAACCCCAACAGGGGTTTTTGTTGGTCTGCTTGTTTGATGGCATTCAAATCATCCAGGTTTTCGACAATTACATAACCGCGAGCCAGTGCCTGATCACGCAAAGATTTATCTTTCCATTCACCCGCTTTAGCCAACTGGCTGAATGACTTTGAGCCGCCGCCCAAGGTGACATCGGCACGTCCTTCAATCATTTGCTCAGTGATGGAACCACGGCCTCCATTCTCCAGCGCATTAGTACTGCACTTCTCACTGGTTTCTTCCGGGCCATAACATTTGCGGCCAGTAACATGAGCAAATTGTGCCGCAGGCGTTGCATCTTGCAGTTCAGCTGTTGAAACGTTGCCAGTCGCTTTACCTGCTTTTTTAGCCAATTCCAACAGGGTGACGTGATCTTTCCCGAACACATCGACACCCAGAGCGCCATTATAGGTTTTTACACCTGAAGACCATGCAGTAGCCGATGCGGCCGAGTCAGTCACATAATCTGGTTTCTGTGTTTTCTTATCTAATGAATAGTGCGTGTATTGTCCGGTCAGCGGCAATGCATCAATCCCTTTGAAGAAACCACCCGCGCCCATAGCATAGTTACGTGCCGAGGTTATCTCTGAGTCACCCATCCCATCACCAATCAGTAAAATGACATTTTTTACCGTTTTGTTGGACAGCGAATCACGAAGAGCCTGAGTTTGGTCTTCAGTTAAACGGCGAGCACCACCAAATTGAGTGACATCACCGTGGGCGCTGCGATCGTATAAACCGGTGGCGGCGGCAATAGCATTAGGGGCGAACAGAGAGCTGCTCAGTATCAGGGTGGATAACGCTATGCCGGACAAAGTGGATACGCGGTTCTGCATCAGTAGAGTTCCTTGTTGTAAAACAGTAATACAATTTGTATTGATTGGTTACAACGGATACTAGAACAGGCGAATGACGCTTTTATGACAGCCCACACTTTTATGGCAGCTCAATTAATTATTATTTCTTATCTTTCAGGAGAGTTCCCTGGCCCCACTGCGCCTTCGCACAATAGTGTTAAATCAGCCCACCGTTAGCACGCAACACTTGCCCATTGATCCAGCCGCCGTCTTTTCCGACCAAAAATGCCACAGCCGCTGCAATGTCCTCTGGTGTACCCAATCTTTCTAAGGGTGCCATTTTCGCCATTTTTTCAATCAGCTCAGCGGATTTTCCGTTAAGGAAAAGATCCGTCGCGGTCGGCCCTGGTGCCACAGCATTGACAGTAATATCGCGGCCTCGCAACTCTTTTGCCAGTATTGCCGTCATCGTTTCAACCGCAGCCTTGGTGGCAGCATAAACAGCATACTTTTCCAACTTTAAGCCCACAACACTGGTTGAGAAATTAACAATTCGGCCGCCATTTCTGAGCCGTTTCGCCGCTTCTCGCATTCCGTTGAAGCTCCCTTTCAGGTTAATGGCAATTTGGCGGTCAAAATGTTCATCGTCGCTGTCGGCAACCGTGCTGAGTGACATAATACCGGCATTATTGACCAACACATCAACCCCACCGAAGGCGGTTTCAGCTTTGGTAAACAATTGAGCCACAGCGGCAGGATCGCTAATATCGCCTTTGGCACTCAATGCATTGCCGCCTGCCTGTTGAATTTTACGCACTAAGGCTTCGGCTTCATCATCAGCCCGAGAGTAATTGATTAAGACGGTGTAGCCATCCTGAGCCAAACGCTCGGCTATTGCTGCACCAATACCCCGTGATGCACCGGTAACAATCGCGACCTGCTGAATGGTATTTGTCATAATATTATCCTGAATGCGAGTTTCATCGTCTGTCTTGGTTCACGGGCAGCTCCTAACGTCTAAAAGACAAGCACCAACCCGCTTAAATCGGTAGACAAAGCATGCCACTTTTACTGCTGCGGATAATGACTTATTTTTCGACAACACTATCCCAAAAAAGCCAACAATGATGCAATAAACAGCCGAACTGTTCAGGTCCGACTGCTTGTCTCACTTTATTGGTCTTTCTCAACGGATTGATAGATATCTATATCAAAATAGCCATCAGCCCTGCCGTCATTGAGGTAAACCTCGTAGCACGCCCCTTCGGTTGGACGATAGCCACTTTGTGGCAGATGCTGGTTATATAATTCCCCCCAAGCTTTGGCGTAATCATCATCTGATACACGAGTGTGGTACACCGCATACAAACCAGCGGAAATCACTTGTAGTTGCAGATGATCACTGAGCTCTGGCGGCAAGACATAATCATCCGCAACAGATAATGAGACATCAGCTCGCAACTCAGCCGGTGGATTGGTTTCAGGGTTATCCCAGTAGAGCACTAACCAATCTTTTCCCGGAATTTGGTATTGGGTATAAAGTGATGATAGTTGGTCAAAACCTTTTGGGATGGTTTCGTGATAAGGCCCGACGACTCGGATACTCACAATCTGTTGTGGTTGTTTTTCAATTATCTTAAATGCCATATCGCTACCTCGACTTAATGGTTTCAATAAAATTAAGTGACTCAAGATACAATACTGTTTATTTATACAGTATAGCGGCATTTTATGACTTTTGATTAATTTTCAACCTGGATTTGTGAACCACTTCGCAAAAAATCATCCGCCAGCTCAAGTTGAAGATGACTGAATACGGTGATCCCGTGGCGGCGCAATAAGGCCGTTGTTACGCCCTGTCCAGTGCGTTGGGTGCCATTAAAATGGCCATCATAAATACGGCTGCTACCGCATGACGGGCTACCCTCAGTGAGAATGGCCAAGGTGCACTGATGTTTTTGGGCCAACGCTAATGCCTGGTAAGCCCCTTGCAGAAATTCCCGGCTGACATCATTGCCCCATTGTTCAATCACCCGGGCCTGACCTTGTAATACCGCCTCACCATTACCTTGCTGAATTTCAGCAGGAGGCCGAGGTACTGGCATTCCAGCAGCCAGTTCAGGACATACCATGACCAACCGCCCTTCATCCTGCCAGCGCTGAATAATTTCATGATGGACAGACAGGGCACTGCCATTATAACGAACAGGTTTGCCCATCAAACAGGCACTGATCAGGATACGCGCGGGTTTGGGTTCCACAAGATTATCAACCTTAAAGTTGTGTGATAAATAATTAGTTATAAAATAAAAATAACTATAGCCACCGATAATAACTAATTAATAGTGGCCAGTCATAAACCCAGAAAAATAATTGGCGCAAAACAGATTTTTCTTGGGTCGCTAAATAGGTGACAAGGTTATATACCCTAGATAATTCGAGTTGCAGGAAGGCGGCAAGCGAGATACAAATCGGTCGGGAACCGATTTGTACAGCATTTATGCTGCCCGCAGGGTGAGCCTCAGGGATGAGGCTCATTAATCCCGATGAGCTTACATAAGTCAGTGATTCGGGTTATTGAGTGTAGCCAACACCCCTGCAGCTTGAAGTATGACGGGTATAGGCGGATAACACTTGCGGTAACAACCTTGCCAGCCGCCTGGCCCATTCCTCCTGCCCGTTCTCATCAGTAATAAGATCTTGTCGAATCTCAATACCAACATAAGGTAACTGCCGCTGCTCGGCATGGAATGGCAAAGTGAAATCTGTTGCATCCGTCATCGCATAAGGTTCATTGATCCCCACATCTAAAACATCTTCATGCTGCAAAAATGACACTAATTGCAGCGCAAACTCGGGGTTGCGGTGAAATAAAGTGCCAATTTGCCAAGGCCGAGAAATATTTTTAAATGATGGTGTAAAACTGTGCATGGAAATAATGACACTAGGCTGGCCACTATCACGGCGCTGATTAAGCGTCTGTGTAATCAAATCATGATATGGCTGAAATACCTCTGCTCGACGAGCTTGAGCCTCTTCCACTGTGACACCGATATTACGCGGGATCCGTGTGTTTTCAGAGATTTCAGGGATAGAACTGGCGATACCAGGGGTACGATTGCAATCAATAACTAAACGCGAATAACGCTGATGAATTAATGTGGCATCTAAATACTGGCTAAGTAACTGCGCGGTGGCTAATGAGCCAATATCCCAACCAATGTGACGATCAATTTCTCCTGCTGGTAATCCTAAATCCCCGAGTTGAGCTGGAATACGCTGCCCGGCATGGTCTGCCAATAAGATAAAAGGCGAATGGCTCTCAGCTCGTTCGATAGCCGCAGCTGGCGGTTCGTTCTCACGTAATAAAGGATGCGAGGTGAAATTGGACATGAATTGAATACCTGATATGAATTGATTTCGTAAATAACAGACTTTTATCCTAGCGGTTTACACTGACTTCGCCCACCCCGACCTTATACCTAAACTTCATGGTTTATGCGATTAACGCCGCAATAAAAGCAGGTTTTTGCTTTTCAGCCCTGATAGTCATCTATTGATGTTATTTTCATGTAATAATCGCCAGCAAAGTTTTTAAGCCAACAATTCGCTCAACCAGTGGCAGCAACGTCGTGGAGAACTATGGAAACGTTTTTGATTGATAGAATGGCAACCCCTCAGGGTGAACTGTTGTTAATTGCAGACGAAGAGCACCGACTACGCGCCATTGATTGGACCGATCACTACGAACGCCTGATGAAGCTGCTACGTAATCATTACGGCGCAAATACTTTTAGCCTGGTGGAACAGCGCAATCCAGGTGGATTGAGTGACAGCATGCAACGCTATTTTTCCGGCGAACTGAATATTATTGATAATTTACCGGTTAAAACCGCGGGTACCGATTTTCAGCGTCAAGTTTGGCAACAACTGCGTAAAATCCCTTGTGGTGAGACCATTACTTATGGCGAATTAGCAAAACGCATTAACCGCCCCACCGCTTCCAGAGCGGTTGGGATGGCCAACGGCTTAAACCCCATATCGATTGTTGTGCCTTGTCATAGGGTGATTGGGCAGCAAGGTGCATTGACCGGTTATGCGGGAGGCGTAGAACGAAAACGCTGGCTATTAATGCACGAGGGCTATCTTTTAGCGCGCTAACTATTGTTGCTCTTATCAGAAGCAAGAAAAGATGTTAAAATTGACGCATATCAATATTAATGGGAATACCCTATGATCCCGGAAAAACGAATAATCCGACGTATTCAGTCTGGCGGTTGTGCAATCCATTGTCAGGATTGCAGTATCAGTCAGCTCTGTATTCCTTTTACTTTGAATGAAAATGAGCTGGATCAGCTCGATAATATCATTGAAAGAAAAAAACCTATTCAGAAAGGACAGGCGCTGTTTAAAGCAGGTGATGAGCTAAAATCCCTGTACGCCATCCGTTCCGGGACCATTAAAAGTTACACCATTACCGAAGAAGGTGATGAGCAAATTACCGGCTTCCATCTGGCAGGCGATTTAGTCGGTTTTGATGCTATTAGTAATTTGCAACATCCCAGCTTTGCGCAAGCTCTCGAAACCTCAATGGTTTGCGAAATCCCGTTTGATACCTTAGATGACTTATCCGGTAAAATGCCAAATCTGCGCCAACAGATGATGCGCCTGATGAGTGGCGAGATTAAAGGTGATCAAGACATGATTTTGCTGCTTTCTAAAAAGAATGCAGAAGAGCGTTTGGCCGCGTTTATTTATAATCTCTCGCGCCGCTTTGCTCAACGTGGCTTCTCACCACGTGAATTCCGCCTCACTATGACGCGGGGTGATATTGGCAACTATTTAGGCCTGACGGTAGAAACCATCAGCCGTTTATTGGGGCGTTTCCAGAAAAGCGATATTCTGAGTGTGAAAGGTAAATACATCACTATCGAGAATACCGAAGCACTGGCTCAACTGGCGGGTAACCCAAAACCAAGCTGTAATTAATATTATTGCCCTATGACGTCAGTAAATGGGTAGGCGGGGATATGTACCGGAGGTGTGTAGCGGCGCGAGCCGAACGGTATAACTGCCCCGCCACTTTCTGACTCACAAAATGTGATTTATCAGTCCCCCTCCTACCTATATAATTTATCTGGTTTGTGCTCTCACCTGTTCTCTTTCACTTTCATGGTTTACTCTTTAACTAACATACTGTTAATTCACGGTTGTAAGGAGACTCTATGGCAAAGTATCAGAATATTCTGGTTGCTATTGACCCCAATCAGGATGATCAGCCTGCATTAAGGCGTGCAGTTTATCTTGTACGGCGTAATGGCGGCACAATTAAAGCATTTTTGGCTATTTACGACTTGTCCTATGACATGACCACTCTACTGTCGCCTGATGAGCGCACCGCAATGCGCAAAGGGGTTATCAGCCAACGTTCAGCATGGATAAGTGAACAGTGTCGATTTTATCTTGATGAAGGGATACCGATTGAAATCAAAGTGGTATGGCACAATCGGCCCTACGAAGCCATTATTCAGGAAGTCCTGAAATTTAAGCATGATTTATTGCTCAAAATGGCACATCAGCACGACCGCCTCGAATCAATTATCTTCACCCCCACTGACTGGCATTTATTGCGTAAATGCCCATGCCCGGTGTGGATGGTCAAAGACCAACCTTGGCCGGAAAATGGTACTGCACTGGTTGCCGTCAATCTCTCAAGTGAAGACCCACTGCATGACCCACTTAATCTGCGTTTAGTTAACGAAACCAGAGAGCTCGCCGAAAATCTCAACCAAACACCGGTGCACTTGATTAGCGCCTATCCGGTTACCCCGATTAACATTGCCATTGAATTACCTGATTTTGATCCGAGCGTCTATAACGATGCTATTCGTGGCCAACATTTGGTCGCGATGAAAGCATTGCGCCAGCAATTTGGTATTGATGAGAAATTCACTCATGTCGAAAAAGGGTTGCCGGAAGAAGTTATTCCTGATCTGGCGGAACATTTACGGGCTGGGGTGGTGGTTCTGGGTACTTTGGGGCGTACGGGGCTATCTGCTGCCTTTATCGGAAATACCACGGAGCATGTGATCGATCATCTGAAATGTGATTTGTTAGCCATTAAACCTGAAGGTTTTAACTGCCCAGTGGAAAGCAATGAAGATTCTGAGGATGGAGAATAACCGCTTCACAAGCTATTCGTGATTAGAGCAAAAGAAAGGCCACCTCGGTGGCCTTCAGACTGCTGACAAACCCCAACGGCTCGATCTTGCAAGGTGAATACAGGCCGTCCGCGCCAGGGATGCTTGTTTTAACAAAAGAAGTACGGCGTCTTTACGATCTGCCTGTTTCACCTCTACGGGCACTTTGTCATTAACCTCAGGGCCACCTTAGTGGCCCTGAATCAATACCCTGCCGCCATTACAATGCGCGTAAAATAGCTTCCACGCTATCTTTAGCATCACCAAATAACATCTGAGTATTGTCTTTGAAGAACAAGGGGTTTTGAACTCCAGCATAACCGGTGTTCATTGAACGTTTGAAAGCAATAACACTTTGCGCTTTCCATACTTCCAGCACAGGCATACCGGCAATCGGGCTGCGAGGATCTTCAAGTGCTGCCGGGTTTACGGTGTCATTAGCGCCAATCACCAGCACTACATCAGTGCTTGGGAAGTCATCATTGATTTCGTCCATCTCCAGCACCACGTCGTAAGGCACTTTAGCTTCAGCCAATAACACGTTCATATGGCCTGGCAAGCGCCCTGCTACTGGGTGAATACCAAAGCGTACTTTGATCCCACGAGCCTGGAGTTTTGCTGTGATTTCAGCAACTGGATACTGTGCCTGCGCAACCGCCATACCATAACCAGGGGTGATGATGACAGAGCTGGCATTTTTCAGCAGTTCAGCCACTTCCTCAGCATTGGTTTCACGATACTCACCCATTTCTTCAGCATCACCGGTAGAAGAACCATCGGTACCAAAGCCACCGGCAATCACGCTGATGAACGAACGATTCATCGCTTTACACATGATGTACGACAGAATCGCACCAGAAGAACCGACTAACGCACCGGTCACAATCAGCAAATCGTTGCTCAGCATGAAACCGGCCGCCGCCGCCGCCCAACCTGAATAGGAGTTCAACATTGAAACGACAACCGGCATATCAGCACCACCAATAGATGCAACCAAATGCCAGCCGAAGGCTAAAGCAATCACGGTCATCAATAATAGTGCGACCACTTGCAGCGCCACGCTATCTGTTTTGACAAACATAATCATCAGCAGGAATGAAACAACCAGCGCGACCAGGTTCAGTTTATGGCGTTGTGGCAGCATCAGCGGTTTGGATGAGATAATCCCGCGTAATTTACCGAAGGCAACAATAGAACCGGTAAATGTCACCGCACCGATAAATATACCCAAGAACACTTCAGTCAGATGGATATTCACCATCACTGCGTCCATGACCACCGGGCCATGATCCAGATAGCTGTTAAAGCCAACCAGAACTGCCGCCAGACCGACGAAGCTGTGCAAGATGGCAACCAGTTCCGGCATTTCGGTCATTTCGACTTTCTTCGCCAGATAAATACCAATTGCCCCACCAATTACCATCGCGATGATAATCCAGGCAACGTTACCTGAGTCTGGCCCCAGAATGGTCGCAATAAGCGCGATGGCCATACCGGTCACACCGAAAGTGTTACCTTGTTTGGATGTTTCGTGGCGCGACAGCCCAGCCAAACTGAAAATAAATAAAATCGCAGCAACTATGTACGCAGCTGTAACGAGACCACTAGACATCAGTTACCCCTTCATTTTTGTATAACGTTGTCTTTATAAACATTGTTGTTTTTATAAACATTGTTTTATCCACTCAGCTTTATCAACTTGCGCTTTAGGCAAGTTCGGCCTCATCGAAACCTAGTTTTTACGGAACATTTTCAGCATGCGTTGGGTGACGGTAAAACCACCAAAAATGTTGATGCTGGCGATCAAAACAGCAATAAAGGATAAGAAACTCACCCAGCCACCATGACCAATCTGCAACAATGCGCCAACGACAATAATGCCGGAAATAGCGTTGGTGACTGACATCAGCGGTGTATGCAGCGCATGGCTGACGTTCCACACCACGTAATATCCCACCACACACGCCAGTGCAAAGACCGTAAAGTGAGATAAAAACTCTTTCGGTGCCACATTGGCCAACCAACCAAATAGCACAATAGCCAGTGCCATAATGATGTATTTAGGCCAAGGTGAGGAAGGTTTAGCATCTTCTTTGGCAATCGGTGCAGCTTTCGCCGCCTGAGGCTGTGCTGATACTTGAATTGGCGGTGCCGGCCAGGTGACTTCACCGGTTTTGACCACGGTAACACCGCGAATCACGGTATCTTCGAAATCAATGTCAATCTCACCATTTTTCTCTTTGCAGAGTAATTTCAGCAAGTTAACCAAGTTAGTACCATAAAGCTGGGATGACTGTGTTGGCAAGCGACTTGGCAAATCGGTGTAACCAATGATTTTCACGCCATTTTCAGTCACCGTCACTTTGTCGGCCACTGTCAATTCACAGTTGCCGCCAGTCTGTGCTGCCAGATCGACAATCACACTGCCCGACTTCATTGAAGCAACCATCTCTTTAGTGATCAACCGTGGCGCGGGTTTACCCGGAATCAACGCGGTGGTCACAATGATATCCACTTCAGCCGCTTGCGCTGCAAATAGCGCCATTTCGGCTTTGATAAACGCTTCAGACATGACTTTGGCGTAACCATCGCCACTGCCAGCCTCTTCTTCGAAATCGAGTTCAAGGAATTCAGCGCCCATACTCTGGACTTGTTCTTTCACTTCCGGACGGGTATCGAAAGCGCGAACAATAGCGCCCAAGCTCCCTGCCGCACCGATAGCGGCCAACCCAGCAACACCGGCGCCGATAATCATCACTTTAGCTGGGGGAACTTTACCCGCAGCCGTGATTTGTCCGGTAAAGAAACGGCCAAATTCATGTGCAGCTTCAACAATAGCGCGATAGCCAGCAATGTTAGCCATTGAGCTAAGAGCATCCATTGATTGCGCGCGAGAAATACGTGGCACAGAATCCATTGCCAATACAGTCACTTGACGCTCTGCCAACTTTTGCAGTAATTCCGGGTTCTGAGCCGGCCAGATAAAGCTGACCAAAGTGCTCCCCGCACGCATCAGGGTAATTTCTTCTTCAAGTGGGGCATTCACTTTGAGGATAAGGTCGGATTGCCACACATCGGTGGTATCCGTAATGGTGGCACCCGCATCCTGGTACGCCGCATCGTCAAAACTGGCTAAATGGCCAGCTCCGCTTTCAATCGCCACGGTGAAACCCAGTTTCAGCAATTGTTCTACCGTTTTCGGCGTTGCTGCAACACGGGCTTCATTGGCCAACCGCTCTCTTGGTACACCAATACGCATAATGTTCCCTTTTTTACCTGTCTTTGATGATAAGTATTGCCATGTTCTATTGGGTTACTGACAAACCTGCTTTGTTACGGCTCCCTATAACCTACTGAAAATGTGACTTATGATCCATATCTGTATGCGGTTCTGAAGCAGTTTTCGCACTAAAACTGGCAGGCGGAAAGAACTCTGTATAATTCACTATAAAAATAATATTTACTAGCGGCTTGTCCTGCAACATTGAGCTAAAATAATAAGCTTTAGTATAATAAGGCAACCCAGTCATAGCGCGGCATTAGGTTAGAAAAATGTAAATAAACAACGCTTATGACGTTAAAGGCATTATTCGTAAAGCTTATCCCAATTATTGATGTAACTTGCTATTAGGCCTAACTTCGAAATTCATATATTTAGCCATATAAATTACTTAGTCATATAAATTGCGGAGACACCCGCCATTATTACATGTAATAATCATCTGCTATTCTGTTACACATCAATTGTTCCGCACGTATCAACGTTAATGCGCAAGGCGAAAGGATTTTTTATGAAGCTGAAATACACGATCATCGCGTCGGCATTGCTATCACTCTCGGCGCTTTCTGCTGCACATGCGGCAAAAGAACTTACACCAGAGCAAGCAGCAGCCATTAAGCCATTTGATCGTATTACTATTACCGGCAGATTTAATGCAATCAATGAAGCCGCTGATGCGGTATCCCGTCGTGCTGATAAATTAGGTGCTGATTCATTCTATATTCAGGATCTGAACAGCAACAATAATGGTGGCAACTGGCGTGTAACGGCTGATGTTTATCATAAAGATGCACAGGAAGTGAGCAAAGATACCCAGTATCGTATCTTCAATGGCATCAAAGAATTACCAAAAACAGAAGCCTACGCCTTGCAACCTTATGACACCGTGTCTGTCAGTGGTTTCTTCCGTAGCCAGCCAGATATTAACGACGCCATTTCCAAAGCAGCGAAAGAGAAAGGAGCATACTCCTTCTTCATCGTGCGCCAGGTTGATGCTAACCAAGGCGGCAACCAGTTTGTGACTGCTTATGTTTATAAACAAGATGCAGCCAAACGTGCGGTACAAAGCCCTGATGTTATTCCTGCCGATTCAGATGCTGGTCGTGCTGCATTAGCCGCTGGCGGTGCTGCTGCTGCAAACGTCGAGATTCCAGGTGTTGCCTCTTCAGGCACGCCAAGTACTGATGTGGGCCGTTTCTTTGAGACTCAATCATCAACAGGCAAGCGTTACACTGTCACCCTGAATGATGGCACCCAGATCCAAGAATTAAACAATACCACTGCCGCGCAGATGGTACCGTTTGATTCTGTGACCTTTAGCGGTCACTACAACAGCATGACCGACGTCTCCCATGAAGTGGCTAAGCGTGCTGCTGCCAAAGGTGCGAAGTATTACCATGTTACTCGCCAGTGGCAGAACCAAAGTGGCGGTAACGTGAGTATTAGCGCTGACTTGTTCAAATAAATCTGTTTAAATTATCACCATAAGGGCAGCCATCGGCTGTCCTTTTTTATATTTTAGTTAGGGCGATGAACTTGATAAGTACTGACTGAATAATTTTTTGCCCAAATCGCATAACCAATCATTGCATGATCGCGCCCCACTCCGTAAAATCCTCCGAAAATCTTGGGGCTATTATCTGTCAAGTATCAATAACTTTGCCTCATATAATGCTGCTTACAAGTCAGTAACCATTCATTAATACTCTAAAAACCAGGATCCATAATTGGAAAGAAAACTCGGCCTAACCGCGCTCACTGCGCTGGTTCTCAGCTCAATGCTGGGTGCAGGTGTCTTCAGCCTGCCACAAAATATGGCAGAGGTCGCCAGCCCTGCGGCATTACTTATTGGCTGGAGCATTACCGGCATCGGGATTATTTTTCTGGCATTTGCCATGTTGCTGCTGACGCGTCTACGCCCTGATCTGGATGGTGGAATATTCACCTATGCCAAAGAAGGTTTTGGTGACCTTATTGGCTTTTTCTCTGCCTGGGGCTATTGGCTTTGCGCTGTTATTGCTAATGTCTCTTATCTGGTGATTGTTTTTGCCGCTTTGAGCTTTTTTACCGATAAATCTGACGGAGTTGTCTTTGGTGAAGGTAACACCTGGCAGGCGCTACTGGGGGCTTCTTTCCTGTTATGGCTGGTTCATGCCCTGGTATTGCGTGGTGTTCAAACCGCCGCCAGTATTAATTTGGCCGCGACACTGGCAAAACTGTTGCCAATCGGGGGCTTTATTGTTTTAGCCGGCCTCGCGTTCAGCCTCGATACATTTAGTTTTGATTTTACCGGCCTGGCCCTGCACACCCCCGTTTGGCAGCAAGTGAAAGACACCATGTTAATCACACTGTGGGTCTTTATTGGGGTCGAAGGTGCCGTGGTTGTTTCCGCCAGGGCACGCAATAAAAAAGATGTTGGCCGGGCGACCATGCTGGCCGTGCTTTCAGCGCTATGTGTCTATTTGCTCATTACATTATTATCGCTCGGTGTCGTGCCCCGCGCTGAATTGGCGGGTATGCGTAACCCATCAATGGCCGGCATTATGGTAGAGATGATTGGCCCTTGGGGAGAAATCATTATTGCTACCGGGCTGATTATTTCGGTGTGCGGCGCTTATCTTAGCTGGACGATTATGGCCGCAGAAGTCCCGATGGTAGCCGCGAAACATGGCGCATTTCCGAAAATGTTCCAGCATCAGAATAAACACAATGCTCCGGCAAAATCACTGTGGCTGACGAACTGTGCAGTACAAGTGGCATTGATCCTCATCTGGCTGACCGGCAGTAACTACAATACGTTGCTAACCATTGCATCAGAGATGATTTTGGTGCCCTATTTACTGGTGGGGGCATTTTTATTTAAAGTGGCGTTGAAACGCCAAGACTGGCGCTTGATTATTGCCGCCAGTGGCGCGTGTTTGTATGGTTTGTGGCTGATTTATGCCGCAGGCTTAGTCTATCTGTTGCTATCGGTGCTTCTCTATGCCCCCGGCTTGCTGGTCTTTATGTATGCGCGTCAAGGGCATGAAGGTCTTCGTTTACTCAACACCGTGGAGCGAGCGGCAATTTTCCTGGTGCTGATGGCAACCATTCCGGCAACCTGGCTGGTGATGCAGTAGGTTTAAAACAGGGGCATGCCAGTTAAACTGGCTGTCCGCTTGGGCCTCAGTCGGCAGACAACTTATTATTTGCTATGCCAGAGATGTCGACAGCTAAACATTCCCCCTGCTGACTTAACGCCATCGAAAGTGGGAATTTTTGTTTAATTTCATTCAGTTGGGCGGTTTCCAGTGGGTAAGGCAATTGAATATCCAACCGGGTTATCCCTTGCTGCTCCGCCAGACGAATCAAGCGAATGATATTCGTTTCATCACTCAGTTGGGTTGATAATACCTGTAGCGCCAAGGCGGTAAGCCGCTCCTGCGGGGTTTTTTCCGGTTCAGTTTGGGATTTTACCACCATTCCGAAAATCGGCATGACACCATAAATAGCATCAATAAAACTCCACCGCTTTTTGCAAGAAACAGCTAAAAACTCCGTGTAATCGAAGCAGACTTTTTCACTGTATGCTGGCACACCAATGCGTTCGCCACTCATCCCTCAGTCCTTAGCTGATCGATACAGCTATTCATTAATCATAAGTATTGATATATAAACGATGGGCGTAACTAAATAGAGATGACGATACAATCACTTTCATTAATATAATGATAATGAAATAATTTGCTAGTTGTCTACCAATCAGTCGTTGGCCAGTCATTGGCATGAAGAATAAAGTAACGTGCATAGCATTGCTACCCACAGCGCGCTATGCTGAATTCCGGCATTTTTTAAAACTGAAAAACATGACCAAGATTGTTTTTGTAGAAGACGACCCGGAGGTCGGAAAACTGATTGCAGCCTATCTCGGCAAGCATGATATTGATGTGTTTGTGGAACCGCGTGGAGATACAGCACAAGCGGTTATTGAACATCAACAGCCTGACCTGGTGTTGCTCGACATTATGTTACCCGGCAAAGATGGGATGACGTTGTGCCGCGATTTACGACCAAGCTATGACGGCCCGATAGTGCTGTTAACCTCGCTTGACAGTGATATGAACCATATCCTCTCTCTGGAAATGGGCGCGAATGACTATATCCTGAAAACTACGCCTCCCGCGGTGTTGTTGGCACGGCTACGCTTGCATTTACGTCAACATAATCAGCAACAAACCAAAGAAGCGCCTCATATTCCACTCACTGGGCATAATGCCATTCACTTTGGTTTACTTTGCATCGACCCGGTTAATCGGCAAGTCAATCTCGGCGATGAAGAGATTACATTATCGACTTCAGATTTTGATCTGCTGTGGGAACTCGCAACACATGCCGGCATCATCATGGACAGGGAAGCATTATTGAAAAATTTGCGGGGCGTCAGTTATGACGGGATGGATCGCAGTATTGATGTGGCCATTTCGCGTTTGCGCCGCAAACTCTATGACAATGCTCTAGAGCCTTTTAGAATCAAAACAGTGCGCAATAAAGGCTATTTGTTCGCCCCCAATGCCTGGGAGTCAGTGCAGCAATGAGGAAGCTATTTATTCAGTTTTTCTTATTGCTGTTCGTCTGCTTTATGGTGATGGCGATGCTGGTTGGCTTAGTTTATAAAGTCACGGCTGAGCGCGCTGGCCGCCAGTCATTAGATGATTTGATGAAAAGCTCTCTGTCATTGATGCGCAGTGAGTTACGAGAAATTCCGCTAAAAGATTGGAATAAAACCATCGCTACGTTGGATTTAAATCTCTCTTTTCAATTACATATTGAACCTCTTGATAAACGGGATCTGGGTGAAAGATTAAATAAGCGCCTGCGTGCGGGTGAAATCATTGCCTTGGATGATGAATACACCTTCCTGCAACGAATCCCCCGCAGCCACTATGTCCTGGCTGTTGGCCCGGTTCCCTATCTGTTTTATTTGCACCAAATGCGGCTACTGGATTTAATCTTGCTCATCATGATTGGTCTCTCTTTGGCGCTGCCGGTGTTCCTGTGGATGCGCCCTCACTGGAAAGACTTGCTGAAATTGGAGAATGCCGCCCAGCGGCTTGGGGCCGGACATCTGGGCGAACGGACACATTTTGATCCCACCTCCAGCCTAAGCCGTTTAGGTGTCGCGTTTAACCAAATGGCCGACAACATCAGCACATTGATCGTCAGTAAGAAGCTGCTTATTGATGGAATTGCTCACGAGTTACGCACCCCACTTGTTCGCTTGCGCTATCGGCTAGCCATGAGTGATAACCTGACTGAAAGTGAACAACTGGCGTTAAATCATGATATTGGTCAGTTAGAAGCCCTGATTGACGAATTGCTAACCTATGCTCGGCTGGATCGCCCCCAAGTCTCTCTCAATTTGGAACCTATAGATTTACCGGCGTGGCTCACCGCAAAAGTAACAGATATGCGTTTGATTCATGGTGAGCGCGAGATAGAACTTGATATACCTCATCGCGGCGACTTTGGTGCCGTCGATCTGCGCCTAATGGAAAGAGTATTGGATAATCTGGTCAACAACGCCCTGCGCTACTCGACTCAGCGATTGCGTATTGGTTTGTGGTTTGACGGCGATAATGCATGTTTACAAGTTGAAGATGACGGGCCGGGCATTCCTTTAGAAGAACGCGCACGCGTATTTGAGCCGTTTGTCCGCTTAGATCCGAGCCGTGATCGCGCAACAGGTGGATGTGGATTAGGTCTGGCAATCGTCCATTCCATCGCACAAGCATATCAGGGCAGCATTTCCGTCGATGCCAGTTCGCTGGGCGGTGCCAGTTTCCGATTTTGTTGGCCGGTGAAAGGCGCTTACTCATTGTCTGCGGATCAAGATCGATAATTAAGCCTTAATAAAATAAGTTGGCTATTAGCTTTATGGAGTGTTTTATGACTACAGCTTATCAATCCCTGCGCACTACATTCACCCGCCTTTCCCGTTTTGAGCACTTATCCGCCATTGCTGGGTGGGATATGCAAACAATGATGCCCCCCAAAGGAAATCTTGCTCGCTCAGAGGCGATGGCAGAGCTAAATGTGCTGCAACACCAGATTCTGACGGCCAAACAGGTTGGCGAGTGGTTGAAACAAGCGGAACAAGAAACTCTGGATGATATTGAGCAGGCAAATCTGCGTGAGATGCGACGGCATTACAATAATGCGGTGTTAGTACCAGAGGCCTTGGTTGAAGCAAAATCACTAGCAGGTGCTCGATGCGAGCACGCATGGCGACAGCAGCGTCTTGCAAATGACTGGCATGGTTTTGCTGAAAATCTACGTGAAGTGGTCAAGTTAAGCCGTGAAGAAGCGGCGATTCGGGCTCAAGCTGCTGGGACATCGCACTATGACGCATTATTGAATTTATATGAGCCGGGAACGAATAGTGCTGATTTGGACCGTATCTTTGGCGACCTTAAACAATGGTTACCGACGTTATTGCAAAAAGTGATCGCCAAGCAAGAAAATGAACCCTGCTTGATACCACAAGGGCCATTTGACCTGGAAAAACAGCGTCAACTTGGGCTGAATGTGATGAAAGTATTGGGCTTCGATTTTGATGGCGGACGAGTCGACGTCAGTGTGCACCCATTCTGCGGAGGTGTTCCTCAGGATGTACGCATCACTACTCGTTATAATGAACAAGAGTTTCTCAGTGCGTTAATGGGGATTGTTCATGAAACGGGTCATGCGAGGTATGAGCAAAATTTACCCCGTGAATGGTTAGGTCAGCCTATATCGCATGCACGCTCTACTGCAATTCACGAATCCCAAAGCTTACTGTTTGAAATGCAATTAGCTCGCAGTAAGGAGTTTCTGCAAGTCATCCGCCCTCTGGTTATACAGCAATTTGGTGAACAACCTGCGTTTGATGAGCAAAACTTCACTGCCTTGAATCAACGCGTCAAGACCGGTTTTATCCGGGTTGATGCTGATGAGGTTAGCTACCCTGCCCACGTGATTTTGCGCTATGAAATTGAAAAAGCATTGATTAGTGGTGAAATCGAGGTAGATGATATCCCTACGCTGTGGAATGAGAAGATGCAGCAATATCTGGGGATAAACACTGAAGGAAATTATCGCTATGGGTGTATGCAAGATATCCATTGGACGGATGGCGCCTTTGGTTATTTCCCAACCTATACTCTGGGTGCCATGTATGCTGCTCAACTTTTCCAAACTGCGCGTGGCGCTATCCCTGAATTAGATAGCAATATCGCCAACGGCGATTTGAGTACCCTATTCAATTGGTTACAGAAAAATATCTGGCAACACGGAAGCCGTTACTCAACCGCAGAGTTGATTACCAAAGCAACCGGAGAATCACTTAACCCTCGTTTTTTCCGTGAGCACTTAGAACGCCGTTATTTATAATTATCCTCGACCTCAGATTTTTTTCCTTCGGTACTGCCCTTCCTTTGAGGAGGCAGTATCGTTCTGTGGAACATAAATTCCACGTTAGCTGCAAATTTGTATGTACCTAAAGAGAACACCTTTTTGTTGGTAATAATCAAATGTATGTTGTAACTAATTTAGGGTAAAGGTCATCCTGGCTGGTCTTATTCCTCTCAACTTCCATGCTATCTATGCAATAAAATGCATTTAACGATATGCCATAAAGTTGACTAATCATCATAACAATCATCTCTGTACAATCGGTTACAAGCCGAAACCAATGACTCACGGAAGCCATTCATCATTTACCCTATTCTCATTACAACGACCCAACGGGGCCGATATACAAACAGAACACTGAGGAATAAATCATGAAAACAGTATTAGCTCTGATTGTTGCTGCAACCTTGGGTATGTCTTCTATTGCATTCGCCGCCGATACCGTTGCACCAGTTGCGGCTCCAATGGCTACGGCACCAGCGGCCCATAGTGCTCCTGCCAAAACCATGCATCACAAAAAAACGACAAAATCGGTGAAGAAAGCCGACAAAGCCGCCCCGATGCAAAAAGCGCAAGCCGCTAAGAAACATCACAAAAAAGCGACGCACACTAAATCTGCCCCAGCAGCAAAATAAAGTCGAGAAAGATAGCTGAAGCTAGCTCTATAGATTGACCTGCAACAACTTCACTCGCTCAACACCCGGTTCTCCGGGTGTTTTTTATCAGGAGTGCTGATAATGCTGCGCCGTTATTTATTTGAAATCACTCTGGCAACATTAATTATTTGCGGCCTGATCGCACTGTTTTTTTATTTATAGTGCATCTCCGAAATGCTTCAAGCAGCATGTGCATTACTTAGAGTATAAGCGACTTATACCGCGCTAAAATTATCGAAAAATCAAATGCTGACAACATACTACATAGCTAATTGTGTCTATAGTTATCAATGGGGAGGCTTGTGATTAACAGCTTAACCAGTAGGTCTCAGGTTTGAGAATAAATACCCCTTTAGGGAATAAGGCAGGCTAATTATTTATGCGTTTATCTTCATTATTACTATTAAGTCTGTTACCTCTTTCCGTGGCTCGTGCCCTTCCCCCCACTGACACGTCAAATGACGACAGCGGTATTGCCGATCAGACTACTCTATTTTTTGGTAAAGATGATCGTACTGCAGTCACGAATAGCTCACAATGGCCATGGCAGGCTATTGGCCAGGTTGAAACAGCCAGCGCCAACCTTTGTACTGCGACTTTAATCTCTCCTCGCCTCGCACTTACCGCTGGGCATTGTGTATTAGCACCGCCAGGTAAGATTGATCGAGCTGTGGCCTTACGGTTTATTTCGCACAACGGTCATTGGAAGTATCAAATTACGAGTCTGGAAACACTGGTTGATGCCAAGTTGGGTAAGAAGCTCAAACCTGATGGCGACGGCTGGATAGTTCCACCCGCAGCTGCTGCATATGACTATGCTCTTATTCGATTAACTAATAAAAAACCAGTCCCTATCAAGCCGTTACCATTGTGGGATGGAACCGCTAATGAGTTGACTCAAGCACTTAAACAAGTTGACCGCAAAATAACACAAGCCGGTTATCCACTTGACCACCTGGATACCCTCTATAGCCATGAAGATTGCCTGATCACCGGCTGGGCGCAACAAGGTGTACTTTCTCATCAATGCGATACATTACCAGGTGATAGCGGCTCGCCCTTGTTACTGAAAAATGGCGAGAAATGGTCTTTGATTGCCATTCAAAGTTCAGCTCCCGCCGCTAAAGACCGTTATTTGGCAGATAACCGGGCTTTGGCGGTCACTGCCATAAAAGACCGGTTAAAAACGCTCGCTAATAAGGCGACTAAAACAAGCAAATAGTCACGCCTCAATTCGGCAAAAGGCATTGATGGATTAACAACGAGCCTAACAGCCACTACTCCTTACTGGTACAACGGGGCTTTTGAGTAAATTTAAAAACAAAAGTCCCACCTAATGCTGCGGCATATCGGCTTAACGTCGTGAGATTAGGCGAAATGATACCTTTTTCCATCCGGCTGATATTTTGTTTCCTCAACCCAGCTCTCCGTGCAATGTCTTCTTGAGTCAAATTGCATCGCTGGCGGGCAGCTTTAAGCTCCGTCATCATGGCTTGCCTAATCTGCAAGTCAGAATACGCTTCATTTACATGAGGGTGATTTAAAGCGTTCGCTTTAACCTCAGAAAAAGGAAGAATGTCAAAATCATCTTGTTTTTTCATGGCAGCAATCTCCGTTTGAGTTCCTTCATACGCTGATAAGCCAACATCAGTGTCCGTCTTGAGGCCTTTTGCGTTTTCTTCTGCAAGATATGAATGATATAAACCTGCCGATCTGCCTGGTAAAAGAAAAAACCACGCCCGCAACCTTCCTTTGCACTGACCCTCAATTCTTTCAGCCCTTTCCCGATATCCCGCACTACAGGTTCTCTCAACTCATGACCATAAACCTCTAACTCATCAAGAGCCTTAATCAGAGCCGCCTGTATCCCCGCGGGTAATTTAAACAATTCTCTTTGTGCCAACCTCAACAAACCAATCGTATACATAAGCAATCCCTGCTCCCGAAAAACTCTATCAAACGCACCAAATGTAATCAAATATGGTGACCCGCAATCAGACAAACTTTGAGCAAGTCGCCTGAATGCCAAGGCAGATATAGCCGTAGTTGAAGGCCGAAGGCAATAACGTTGCCGCACAATAAGGGAGTTAATTGATAGTTTTCGAGAGGCTTCGCAGGAAAATCAGTAGATTTCATCGATTACATATTTGAGATACAAATAAGAGGATTTAAATTATATAAATACTGCTGCGAAGTGGGATCTAGCGGTAAAAAAACTCCGTGCCTGAGCCATTATCTCAGGCGCGGAGTCGTCTTGATTAGCCATTAAGCAGAGAGTTGTTCGATAGTCTGTAAAATACGCTTATCTGATATGGGGTATGGTGTTCCCAATTGTTGGGCAAATAGACTCACGCGCAGCTCTTCAATCATCCAACGAACTTCTTTAACATCTTCATCTTGTTGGCGTTTAGGCGGCAATTTGTTGAGCCATTGCTGCCACATCTGTTGTACATGTTCCACCCGTTGCATTTGGGCGCGATCACGATGAGGATCTACGGCTAACTTCTCCATCCGTCGCTCAATGGCGTGCAAATAGCGCAATGTATCCGGTAAACGTTTCCAACCATTATTGGTGACAAACCCGCGGTAAATCAGGCCGCCAAGCTGTGCTTTGATATCGGAAAGCGCTAATGCTTGCGAGATGTCGACCCGGCCTTTTAAACGTTTATTAATACTGAATACGGTAGTCAGGATCTGTTCAACTTGTTTGGCAATATCCACAACAGTATCGTTTAATTCGGCCCGAACTTTTTCTTGTAGCTGAGCGAAATCAGCCTCTTGCCATACCGGCCCACCATATTGCGCGACAAGTTTATCCACCCCACAAGCAATGCAATCATCAATTAGATCCATCACTTTGCCATAAGTATTGAAATAGAGGCCGAGTTTAGATTTGTTCGGCAACTTTTCATGTAAGTACTTAATCGGAGAAGGAATATTTAGCAGCAATAAACGGCGTGTCCCCTGCCACATGGCCTGTTGCTGTTGGGCTTCTGTATCAAATAAGCGAATCGCAACACTGTCTTTCTCATCCACCAATGCCGGGTATGCTTTGACTTCATATCCTCCTCGGCGTTGCTCGTAGCACACTGGAAGTGAGCCGAAGCTCCAGATATGTAAGTTATTTTGCTCAATACCGTCATCGGCAACCGCTGAAAGCGTCTCTTGTACTTTATCCTGGAGTTGGAGCTTCAAGGCGGCCAAGTCTTTCCCCTCACGCAAAGTTCGGTTTTTATCATCCAACACGCGGAACGTCATTTTTAGGTGGTCGGGAACTTGTTCCCACTGCCAGCTTTCGCGTGACACTGTCACTCCAGTCATGCGCCGTAACTCGCGCTCTAATGCATCCAGCAGGCTGGTTTCCAACGGAGTTACCCGCGCTAAGAATGCCTCGGCATAATTAGGCGCAGGCACAAAATTGCGGCGAACCGGCTTAGGTAATGACTTGATTAACGCCACCACCAGCTCACGGCGGATCCCCGGAATTTGCCAGTCAAACCCCTCTTCCTGAACCTGATTCAGGATAGGCAGCGGGATATGGACAGTGACCCCATCGGCGTCAGTGCCCGGCTCAAATTGATAAGAAAGCCGTAGTTTAAGTGACCCTTGATACCAAAAGTTCGGATAATCCAACGGGTTAACTTTGTTTGCACCATCCTTGATAAGCATGGTTTTTTCAAAGTTGAGCAGCTCGGGCTGGGTCTGGCTGATTTTCTTCCACCAGCTATCAAAATGACGTGCGGAGATAACATCACGGCTAATACGCTGGTCATAGAAGTTAAACAATGTCTCATCATCAACCAGAATGTCGCGGCGACGAGATTTGTGCTCAAGTTCTTCAACTTCAGCCAATAGCTTCAAATTAGCGCGGAAGAAAGCATGGCGCGTTTGCCAATCCCCTTCAACCAAGCCATGACGGATAAATAACTCGCGACACAACGGCGGATCAATTGGCCCATAGTTGATCTTGCGCTCAGTGACGATAGGCAACCCGAATAAGGTCACTTTCTCACTGGCCATCACCGCCCCTTGCGCTTTCTCCCAATGCGGATCGCTATAGTGATGTTTAACCAAGTGCTGTGCCAAAGGCTCGATCCATTCCGGTTCAATACGAGCAGCAATGCGCCCCCATAAGCGGCTGGTTTCGACCAATTCGGCCACCATGCACCACTTGGGCGGTTTTTTGAATAAACCAGAGCCTGGGAAGATGGCAAAACGGGCATTGCGCGCACCTGTATACTCTTGCTTTTCAACGTCTTTCTGACCGATGTGTGATAGTAACCCGGTCAGAATGGCCGTATGAACACTGCGATAGTCTGCGGCGACGCTATTGACCGGAATACCCAGCTCTTTCACCACCTGACGCAGTTGGGTATAGATATCCTGCCATTCGCGCACCCGCAAATAGTTCAAGAAATCGCTACGGCATAATTTACGGAATTGCGCCGATGATAGTTCTTTTTGCTGCTCTTTCAGGTAATCCCATAGATTAACAAATGCAAGGAAATCAGAGTCTTTATCGGCAAAACGGCGATGTTTTTCATCGGAGGCCTGTTGTTTATCCATCGGACGTTCACGCGGGTCCTGGATAGACAATGCCGAGGTGATGATCATCAATTCCCGTACACTGCCACTTTTCTGGGCTTCCAGCACCATGCGAGCCAAACGGGGATCAACTGGCAATTGGGCCAATTGCCGACCTAGCGGTGTTAATTGTTGATGGCCGTTACTGGCCGTTTGGATAGCCCCTAGCTCCTCCAGCAGCCGCACACCATCTTGAATGTTGCGCTTGTCCGGTGCTTCCACAAATGGGAAGGCGGCGATATCCCCTAGCCCTAATGAGGTCATTTGCAGGATAACGGAGGCCAAATTGGTACGCAGAATCTCCGGATCAGTAAATTCAGGACGTGAAAGGAAATCTTGCTCGGAATAAAGACGGATACAGATACCGTCAGAGACACGGCCACAGCGGCCTTTACGCTGATTAGCCGAGGCTTGAGACACCGGCTCAATCGGCAACCGTTGAACTTTAGTACGGAAACTATAGCGGCTAATACGTGCAGTTCCGGGATCGATGACATACTTGATGCCCGGCACGGTGAGTGAAGTTTCCGCCACGTTAGTCGCCAGCACAATGCGCCGCCCATGATGAGACTGAAACACCCTATTCTGCTCACTATTGGATAAGCGAGCATACAGCGGCAGCACTTCGGTATGAGGCAAATTCTGCTTCATCAGCGCGTCAGCAGTATCACGAATTTCCCGCTCGCCACTCATAAATATCAGGATATCGCCGGGACTTTCGCGCCCCAATTCATCTACCGCATCAAAAATGGCCTGTAACTGATCACGCTCAACATCATCGGCATCATCCACGATAGGCCGATAACGCACCTCCACCGGATAGGTACGGCCAGAGACTTCGATAATGGGCGCATTATTGAAATGGCTAGAAAAGCGCTGCGGATCAATGGTCGCCGAAGTGATAATAACTTTCAGGTCAGGGCGCTTTGGCAATAACTCCCGCAAATACCCCAAGATGAAATCAATGTTCAGACTGCGCTCATGCGCCTCATCAATAATCAAGGTGTCATATTGCATCAGCAGGCGGTCTTGCTGAATTTCAGCCAGCAAAATACCGTCAGTCATCAACTTAACGAGGGTATTCTCGCCCACTTGATCATTAAATCGCACTTTATAACCGACACAGCCGCCAAGTGAGGTGTCTAGCTCATCAGCAATACGATTTGCCACGGTACGAGCAGCAAGGCGGCGCGGCTGGGTATGACCAATAAGTCCTGTGACACCACGGCCTAATTCCAGGCAGATTTTCGGTAATTGTGTGGTTTTACCCGAACCGGTTTCACCGGCAACAATGACCACCTGATTATCGCGAATAGCATTATAGATATCTTGTTTCTTCTGACTGACCGGCAAATTCTCGGGATACGAGATAGCCGGACAAGCCGCCCGACGGCTGGCAACCCGCTGCATTGCAGTGGCAATCTCAGCTTCGATTTCGCGGGTAATCGCCTCTACGGCCTCGGGATTATGGACTTTTCGTGCGCCTTGCAGCCGACGCCGCATGCGCTGTTGGTCACGGAGCATCAACTCACCGAGTTGGGAGGATAATGCTGCGAGCGAAGATTTCACGTTCAGTATTCCTTGTTGCGCCAGCCCCGGCAAACTGCGGGAGCCTGATTTTCTTAGGCTATATTGAGAATATATGCATTGCGCAGCATGGTAACACAATCGCCTTTTTCACCCTATATTCAGCTGGTTTCTCCTGTGGATACTGTTATGTGCCGCCGGTGGAGCGAGTTACAAATGTGTCATTTCATCAAAAGCTTCCCATGTGTATTCACCTATGCGGTGTGCCAATGATTGCGTGGTCAAACCATTTATATTGACCATAATATTGTCACTTAAAGTTTGTACTTTAACCTTGTCATTCTCCCGGGTAATTAACGCCATCGCACTGCCTAGCTGCACCTTATTATTGTCAGTCACTTTATTTTGTCTGTAATCGAATACATTTGCATTCCCAACCACTTTTTCGCCGTGCCCACAATAGGTTAAAGAGTAAAAATCAAAGTTGTTTGCCAAGAAATCTACCAAGGTTTGGTTATTTGCCATGGCATCCGAGTGAGGATTTGGGCTTGACGTTAATACATTATGTGCATCGATAATTGAACGAGCGCCGTCACTACCGGTTTCCCACTCTGAAGCATCATTACCATTTTTCCCTGCATGATAGGAAAAAAATATATTGTCTTTAATCGCGTAGGCCATCGTGCCTCCGGACAGTTGGCCAGCATTGATCAGAAGCGCCGTCCCCTCTTCAATCTGAGCCAAATCAAATTGGCAGCCTAGCGTTCCTCTGTTTCCGTTATGAATGGTTAATACCTTCAAATTGTTATCAAAACGCTGTTGATTAAAATAATTGCCTAAGGGTGAGCCCGGTATTAATTCTGATGACTTGGTATCAACACCACTGAAACAGATGATTCCCGCAAAGGTTTTATCTGTGTCTTGAACCCGCTGTTGTGCCTGGCTATTAAAGCGCACCAGGTTCATCTTAGTGGGCAGGTTTTGATCAGCTTTATCGGTTGCAATAATCCCCTTGCCGACCAACGGCTCAATATTGCCCGCCATAATCGCGCTTTTGTCACTTATTAGTGTTAAATATTGTTCGGGTGTGACGTCAGAAACGACGTGGTTAAACTTGGGATCAGCACGAAAAGCGGCGGTTGCTGCAAGATGAGAACCCGCAACCACCTGACCTTGTGGTATATGTTTACATAGATTGTTGCCCGGTTTGTTTGCCTTATTACCGATATTTTTTATATTTGTTAATAGTGTTAATAGTGTAGTCTTTACTCTATTATTCTGTTTTTTTATATTGTGTGACTCATGGGAAAGCCCAATCGATGAATTCCCAATACACTTAACATTTGATGTTATAACACCCGAACCATTGTCAGTACCCTTTGCATTATGCATGTAGATGTTTGAGGGTAATTTGTATGTATTGCTTCTATTTATATAACTCATTTTTCCCATTATCCGTTTTACGCTTCACACAACGCAGATAATGGAGTCCTGAAATACAGATTCCACACGCAGTCGTTGTCATAACCTCCAGCATATTAATCTCTATTTAATCAATATTCTTGCATATAACGCTGCTGACTTTCTGGCAATGACCTAAATCATTTGAGTTGCTGGAGGAGCATGGAAGACACGACTCAGCCTCATTCAATAAAATCGAACAAAGAACGCAAAATATTGCGCTATCACTGATAGAAAAAGTTGAATAAAGTGTCTCTCATTGAAAGGGCGTACCGCCTATAGCCAAAATAATTCGAGTTGCAGGAAGACGGCAATTGAGTGACAAATCGGTCGGGAACCGACTTGAACAGCATTTATGCTCGCCCGCAGGGTGAGCGAAAGCAGCCAACGTACATGCAGCTTGAAGTATCACGGATATAAGTTTCTGTTACCTGTTAAGGAATTACGATGAGCAAAGTTCTGGTTCTGAAATCAAGCATTCTGGCAACCTATTCACAATCTAACCAATTGGCTGACTTTTTTGTTGAACAATGGAAAACGGCTCACGCTGGCGATGAAATCACCGTACGTGACCTGGCAGCTCAGCCGATTCCTGTATTAGATGGCGAGTTGGTGGGGGCTTTGCGCCCTTCTGATGCCGCGCTGACTCCGCGTCAACAAGAAGCACTGGCGCTGTCTGATGAATTGATTGCTGAGTTGCAGGCTAATGACGTGATCGTCATGGCAGCTCCAATGTACAATTTTAATATCCCAACTCAGTTGAAGAACTACTTTGACCTGATTGCACGTGCTGGCGTGACTTTCCGTTACACCGAAAAAGGGCCTGAAGGCCTGATTACCGGTAAACGTGCCATTATTTTGACCAGCCGTGGTGGTATCCATAAAGATACCCCAACTGATCTGGTTGTGCCTTACCTGCGTCTGTTCCTGGGCTTTATCGGGATTACCGATGTCGAGTTCGTATTCGCAGAAGGTATTGCTTATGGTCCTGAAGTGGCGACCAAAGCACAAGCTGATGCCAAACAGTTACTGACTCAGGTTGTTAGCGCTTAATGAATGACTTTCATGCATCGGCAGGTGTCTCTGTTGATGCATGACTGAATGACCTGGTATTACCCTCGTTTTACCCAATAGTATTATTGAATCATTACGCGCCCTTGGGCGCGTGAGGTTAATGACAAAGTGCCCGTAACGGTGAAAACAGGCAGATCGTAAAGACGCCGTAAACCCCTCCCTGGCGCGGACGCTTTACTCTTCTACCTGCCTTCACCTTGCAAGATCGAGTCGTCGAGGTTTGTCAGCAGCGCGATAGCGCTCTCTTCATCCGTCACCAAACCATTCACCCAATGTCCCCTAAGAACGGCTTTGATAGCTTGATGTTTCTCTACACCACCCGCAATAGCAATGACCGGTTTTTCAGGCCGAATACGCAGGCTGGCACTGGTTAAGCGCTGATCCAGCTCATAGCTCACTCGCTGACCATCAATATCGATGAAGTTACCCAACATTTCAGCCACCACATTGGATGCCGTCAGTTGCGCCACATCATGTTGTGAAATGAAACCATCTTTGTGCAGCGGTAGAATAACGATGCTCAGCGCTGCATCCACTGGCCGTTAATTCCGCGCACATATTCCCCCGCCGCCGCACGGTTAACCAACTTTTGCCCCGCCAGCTTAGCGACATCCTCGGTTGAAATATGGTTTTTCTGCGCCACTTCCTGATATTTCTCTGCTCTGGCGATGTTAATTTGTTCCACCAGCGCCAGTGTTTCAGCATCTTTTTTCACCGGTGCCAGATAGCCACTCAGAGTTTCGCCCACCCGGCCTTGCTGTTTAGCCTGCTCTAATGTCAGCGCAAATGCCCCTGAGCTAAACACTAAACTGCCGCTTAATATTATGCAGCCCAATATCACGCGGACTAACTGCTGTGGTGAGCCAATCCAGCCGAACATTAGCTTTTTCATAATGGCCCCTTAAAATAGGTTGGATTGATTTTTAAGCAGATTTTCCACATCTTTATCAACTCTGATCTGGATTTCATGCTCAATCTTGACATTCATATTAATCGTGATCGGTTTTTCCGGGGTTGCTACTTCAAGGCGCAAACAGCCACTCAGCATAAAAATGCCCAGCAGGATTGCCACAGGTTTCCATGTCAAGATCTTCATTCCTTAGCCCTCAACGGTATAGATTCTGTTGGTTGTAACGAAAGTGTTTGCTGTAACCACTCTTGTAAATTGTCGCCAAAACGGAGGCTGCGCCAGAGTTGGAATACATTTTCCTCATGCAGATAATTCAACACTATCTCTCGTTTTGCGTTTTTCTGCGTATTAACACCATGGATCTTTGAACGCAGCGTTAATTGGCCCAGATTATCCAAACTGACTGTGGCATAAGATTGGTAAATCTCCATATAGCGCAACCAGTCAATCGCCGCACCAGCAACCAAATTGCTCTCACCGATAGAATTAGCCAAATCAGGATCCAGGCGCAATGTCACTGTGCCGTCATTGGCTATCCAACCATTACGCACCAACCACTGTGGATTATTGAGATAAAGCGGTAATTCGCCGTTCACTTTACCCGACATAGCCAATTGCTTGGGTTTGAGCACGGTAAATAATTCACTTAAATCAATCGCTTTTAATTTCAGCACCGCCGCATCATGTTGGGGTAAGCGCAAAGCCGACAAACTTAAATGCCCTTTCAGAATATCCATGCCAACGTGACTTAAGGTCAATGGGGTTTGCTCCGAATAGGGATAAGTCCCCTGCAAATCGGCGGTGATATTCTGCATTTCAAACAAATTGGTTATTGAAGCAATACGCAGCATAACAGGCTCTTTCGGCCCCAACAGCCAGTGGTGATTTTCTAAGCGATAAGACATGACAAAATCCAACCCGCTGAGTTCGCCGTCTTTCAGCCACATTCCGCCATTGTTGACAACCCAATGCCCCCCCGCAGTAAAACCTTGTTCGCGAGCAGCAGAAAAAGCGGCCTGAGCATACAGCTCCCCATCACGCAGTTTGATACCCAATTCTTCTGAAATAAGCGGTTGGAATACTGTCAGCGATTGTTTTGGCCACCAGCCCTCACCCCGTAAACGCTCGCCATCCCAACGGCCACGCAATGCAATTGGCCCGATAGCCTGCGCCTGTAACTTACCCTGCCACAAAAAGCTGTCCGGCTCGCGTCCATTCAGTTGCAGTGAGAGCATGGCTGGAGGGAGATAACCGCCACCGTCACTAAACGCGACTTTTTTAGCGCCCAGTTCAAAACCGGCAATAAAAGCGGGGTGATGATTATCGCGCTGCCAGGTCAGAGGCTTGGCTAAAGTCAGCCTTGGTGCCTCGACTGAAACCACCCCATATTTCAGCCGATCAAAGCCGGTCGAGAGTTTATCGACAGTTATCAACGTCCCCTGCCAACTTCCCCTGCCGCCCATATCCCAACGCGCAGCCAGCGGCGGCAACTGACCATTACCCCAATATCGCCACTGCCAATTGCCTTTATCGGGCCAAAACTCTTGCGCCTGCCCATCCAAATGCAGATTAATATTACCCCAGTAACTGTCCTGCGCGTCCACAATGGCCTGTAGCCGCCCCGTCACCCCAGCAGCCGTCACCTTGACCCCCGCCAAAGGCCAACGCGCATCTTTGATACGTAACTCCGGTGTCACATTACCATGAGCACGCAACAAAGCACCGGGATGCAGTACCCAGGTCGGGTTCAATATTGAACCGCTAAGTAAGCCGGGGATGGTGGCATTCAATACCATTCTTTCCAGATTTGCTTGACCACTGAGCTGGAATTTTAAGTCACTGTTTATCATGCTTAGATTGCCAGGCCCAAGTGTCAGGACAGCATTGCCTTTACCACTTTTCCCCGAGGTGATGACATTAATCCGCGCCTCAATCGAGGTTTGATCCAACCCCTGATCCCAGTCAAACAGCGTCAGATTAATGCCGCCACTCAAGGGTTGCAGCGTATAGGGCCATTGCCACTGGCCATTAGCTATTTGAATTTTGTTCGCGGAAACGCGCCACGGTAAGCGTGCGAGCGGAGAGTCATCACCGCGCTCTGTCAGGGTTAAAACTCCCTCTTGCTGTTGCCAACTCAAATTCAATAATAACGGTTTAGACAGATAACCTGTCGTCAATACGCCATCGAGCGCACCTTGTTCTGGCCAATCATCCAGCGACAGTGGGATTTTAATTTTACCGCTCAGTTCGAAGGGTTGCGGGGTGCCGGGAACGGCAATGGAGAATTGATTTAAGCTAAGTTGCTGCTGCGCATCCAGTGTTGCAGCGAAACTCAGTTGCTGGCCCTGATAACGCAACTCTTGGCTGAGTTTTTGCGAGGTTAAGGTCAGTTTGCCTGCATATTGCTGCCACGGCGTAATCTGCAAATTGCCAATATTCAGATCAAGCTTTGACAGTTGTTGCTGCCAGTAAGCCAAATCTTGCGGCGCGCCCTCGTCGCTGCCCAGTAACTTGCTCAAACATGCGGTATCCACAGCAACGGTATTAGCCGCTAACTGCCAACGCCCCTGCTGGTAACCGACACTCAGCTGGTCAATATTGGCCAAGGTGCAATCTTGTACCCGGTAGCGCAGTAGTGGCAGACGCAATGCGCCATCATGCCAAACTGGGGGATGGGTTAAAACCAGTTGGCTACCCGCTGGCAACCAAAATTGTGCGATTTTCGGTAACCACTGCGGTAGCGTTTTCCATAAAACCACCAGGAAAATTGCGCTGATTAATAGCAACCAACCCACTGTTTTTGCGCATTTAGTCATGACTTGCCTTGTGTAATCACTAACCCGACATCCGATGTACTTGAATCTCTACAACTAAAATCACTGCAACTAAACTGCTGCACGATACCATAATAACGAACTATGCTCTGGTGACTCACACGCAGAACTGCTGCCATTGAAAGTGGGAAGAAAAACCTCACCTCACTGGCATGAGAAACTTACAAGCGCCTTATTTAACTTATTATTGTGGCAAATTGTATGATTTATTCAAATCTGTTAGATTGATCACAATATTTTAGCGGAGATATCATGATGAAATTAGCCGTTTACAGTACCAAACAGTATGACCGTAAATACCTCGAATTGGTCAACAAAGATTTTGGCTTTGAATTAGAGTTTTTCGATTTTCTGTTAAGCCCCAAAACCGCAAAAATGGCGGCTGGCTGTGATGCGGTTTGTATTTTCGTCAACGATGATGCTTGTCGCGAAACATTGACAGAATTAAAAGAAGTCGGCGTTGAGATTTTGGCATTACGCTGTGCCGGCTTTAATAATGTGGATTTAAAAGCAGCGAAAGAGTTGGGGATTCCGGTGGTGCGCGTTCCGGCCTATTCACCTGAAGCCGTCGCTGAACATACCGTCGGTATGATGATGAGCCTTAACCGCCGTATCCATCGTGCTTATCAACGCACCCGTGATGCCAACTTCTCGCTGGAAGGCCTAATTGGCTTCAATATGCATGGCCGCACCGCGGGGATCATCGGCACCGGTAAAATTGGTGTTGCCACCATGCGCATCTTGAAAGGTTTTGGTATGCGTTTGCTAGCCTATGACCCTTACCCAAGCCAGGCGGCGTTGGATTTGGGGGCTGAATATGTCGACCTCAAAACCTTATATGCCGAATCGGATGTTATCTCGCTGCACTGCCCGATGACGCCAGAAAACCACCATTTGCTCAATAAGCAATCCTTTGAACAAATGAAAGATGGCGTAATGATCATCAATACCAGTCGTGGTGGTCTGATTGACTCTACAGCGGCAATCGATGCACTGAAACAGCAGAAAATCGGTTCACTCGGCATGGACGTGTATGAAAATGAACGCGATCTATTCTTTGAAGACAAATCCAATGACGTGATTCAGGATGATGTCTTCCGCCGTCTGTCTTCTTGCCATAATGTGTTGTTTACCGGGCATCAGGCATTCCTGACAGAAGAAGCGCTGACCAGTATTTCTAACACCACCATGCAGAATATTGCGCAACTGAAAAAGGGCGAGCCTTGCCCGAATATTGTTTCTGCCTAATATAGGTATACCCAATAGATATCAAGCGGCAGGAAGGCCAAAAGTGAGATAACCCCGATGAGCTTACTAAAGTAAGTGATTCGGGTTATTGAACGTAGCCAACACACCTGCCGTTTGAAAGATGACGGGTATCAGCGAGCCGGACAAGCGCCACGCATTAATGCCCACTCCTCACAGCGTTTACCATCCGGCAGTTGACACATGCCGACGCTACCTCCATTAAGTTGCTTGGCAATGGTCAATACACCGCCGGCATTGGCACAATTGACGGCCGCCGGATTCGCCATATTGAGATGATGAACATTGGCACTGGTGGCTTGTTGTACTGGCTCAGCGGTATCGTTATTGTTTAAAAATCGAGAGGTTGATGCTGTATCTGTTGGGTCATTGCTGCTACAAGCGGCTAGAAAGAACACAGTTCCGCCCACAAACCAAGATAATGCATTCATTCTTTATGCTCCGGCATGAGAAATATATAGCGCTATAATAGGTTCATATAATAACTGTTATAATTAAAACACAACATAAATAAGCAGAGTGCGCTAATTTAATTTAGCCCAGATCAAAACAGACTATCGAATTATCGCGCTATTCTGGCGCTAAGGGTTGGAAAAAATAAGCAAACCATATTAATCATAGTAAAGAATCAAACACCTACAGTTTGTACAAAATAAAACGGGAATAATTATGATTACTGATTTACTACTACGAATTACTTTAGCGGGTGCTTTGGGAGGATTGATTGGGCTTGAACGTCAGCTGCGGGCTAAAGATGCCGGATTAAGAACCCATATCCTGGTGGGTATTGGTAGTGCCATGTTTATGATTGTTTCAAAATATGGTTTTGAGGATTTACTGACATTAGAACACGTCAGTTTTGACCCCAGCCGTGTCGCGGCACAGGTCGTCAGTGGCATGGGCTTCCTCGGTGCCGGGACCATCATGATTCAAAAACAGATGGTCAAAGGGCTTACCACCGCCGCCGGGATGTGGGTCACCGCCGCTATTGGTCTGGTGATTGGTAGTGGTCTATATGAGATTGGTATTTACGGCACCATGGTGACATTAGTAGTGCTGGAGATCTTCCGCCAGTTAAGTAACCGATTTATTGGTCAACACCATTTTGTTTCTATTAAGCTACTCGCGGACAGCGTGCCACGTATTTTGATTGCGATGCAAAAATTAAAATTACATCCTATTAATCTGTCCGTTACTCACAAACCTGAGAAAGGTGAGCATGAATGTGAACTCACGATGGAAGTCACCTTACCACCAAGAAAAAATCTGGATCAGGTTTATGAAACATTATTGGCCGTCGAGGGGATACATCAGTTGGACATTAAATAGCAGTTGGACATTAAATAGTTGTACTGCAAGCACTGTATGACGAGTATAAAATCACAGTTATCCCCTTCCGCGTTATCGCCACAGGGTTACGATAACGCGGAAGTTTGCAGTATGACGAGTATATGTCTAATGCATCGGCGTCTTCGACAGCAGGTTAATCACCAACACACCGGCGATAATCAATGTCATACCGGCAATGGCCGCCCAGTCTAATTTCTGCTGGTACATAAAAGTGGCAGCGACGGACACTAATACAATCCCCAATCCTGACCAAATAGCATAAGCAATACCCAATGGCATGGTTTTCACCACCTGTGATAACCCCCAGAAAGCAATGCCATAACCAATCACCACTACAATAGAGGGCACCAGACGAGTAAAGCCATCAGAGGCTTTTAGCATTGTGGTGGCTACCACCTCGGCAACAATTGCCATCATTAAATACATGAAACCACTCATTATCAGTCTCTCATTTCAGCATTGGGTCGACATTATGCCCGCCGATGATTAAATGGTCATTAAATCTGTTTACGCTTCACAATTATTTCACAAATAAACTCAGCGCCGCGCAATTATTGTGTGCCGAAGTGGCAAGTAATATCTCATCGCTGTTAACAATAGTTTTCTAATTGTAATAATTATTATCTGAAAGCCACAATATAACCCCAAATCCGCTATTCGTCTTATTCACGACATAACCTATCGAGCCGCCGCCACACAAATGCGATAACGGGCAAAAATACTCTCTGCTAGAATTTCATTATTAGTTCAAATAGTCAGAGACACCCCGCACTTCTTTTGTTCCGGCATGACTTGCAATGTGAAGGTATAAATTAATGATTACTACTGACGGTAACAGTGCCGTAGCTTCTGTGGCCTATCGTGCCAGTGAAGTTATTGCCATCTACCCTATTACGCCAAGCTCCACCATGGCAGAACAAGCTGATGCCTGGTCAGGTGATGGTAAAGTCAATATCTGGGGTGATGTTCCCCGCGTGGTTGAAATGCAGTCTGAAGGCGGGGCCATTGCGACGGTGCATGGCGCACTGCAAACTGGCGCATTGTCGACTTCGTTTACCTCCTCGCAGGGATTGCTGTTAATGATCCCGACCCTGTACAAGCTGGCTGGCGAGCTGACACCTTTTGTGCTGCATGTGGCAGCGCGCACCATTGCGACCCATGCCTTGTCTATTTTTGGTGATCACTCCGATGTTATGGCTGTGCGGCAAACGGGCTGTGCGATGCTGTGCGCCAGCAGTGTGCAGGAAGCGCAAGATTTCGCCCTGATTTCCCAAGTAGCAACTCTCAATAGTCGCATTCCATTTATTCATTTCTTTGATGGTTTTCGCACCTCACACGAAATCAATAAAATTGTACCGCTCAGTGATGACACGCTGCGCCAATTGCTGCCGCAGAAAGGCATAGACGGCCACCGCAGTCGGGCGCTTTCGCCGGACCATCCGGTGGTGCGGGGTACCTCCGCTAACCCGGATACCTATTTCCAGTCTCGTGAAGCCACTAACCCTTGGTATAACAATACTTATCAACATGTTGCCGATGCAATGCAGGCTTTTGCTGAAGCCACTGGGCGTGAATATAAGCCATTTGAGTATTACGGCCACCCACAGGCGGAGCGCGTTATCATTCTGATGGGTTCAGCGATTGGTACCTGTGAAGAAGTGATTGATAGCTTGCTGACCCGCGGGGAAAAAGTGGGCGTACTGAAAGTGCGCTTATTCCGCCCCTTCTCTGCTGAACATCTGCTCAGTGTCTTGCCGCAATCAGTGACTAAAATTGCGGTGCTGGATCGCACCAAAGAACCCGGTGCACTGGCCGAGCCACTTTATCTTGATGTCATGACGGCGCTGGCTGAAGCCTATAGCCGTGGTGAGCGAGCCACATTGCCGAAAGTGATTGGCGGCCGCTATGGTTTATCTTCCAAAGAATTTGGCCCCGATTGTGCACTGGCGGTGTTCAAAGAATTATCACTTGATTTACCGCGCCCGCGCTTTACCGTAGGGATTTTTGATGACGTGACGGGTCTGTCCTTACCGCTCACTGATGAGAAAATCGAACAACGCGCCACATTGGAAGCCCTGTTTTACGGCCTTGGTAGTGATGGTTCGGTCTCTGCGACAAAAAATAACATTAAGATTATCGGCAACAGTACCTCGCTGTATGCCCAAGGTTATTTTGTTTACGACTCGAAAAAGGCCGGTGGCCTAACCGTCTCTCACTTGCGTGTCAGTAAAACGCCTATCAATTCGGCTTATCTGGTCAGCCAGGCCGATTTTGTCGGCTGCCATCAGTTACAGTTTATTGATACCTACCAAATGGCGGAACGCCTCAAGCCCGGCGGTATCTTCCTGATCAATACCCCGTTCAGCGCCGATGAAATATGGCAGCGTCTGCCGCAAGAAGTTCAGGCGGTACTACACCAGCGCAATGCCCGTCTGTTTGTGATTAATGCGGCAAAAATTGCCCGCGAATGCAAACTGGGTGCGCGTATCAATACCGTGATGCAGATGGCGTTCTTCCATCTGACACAAATATTGCCAACGGCTATGGCACAAGAACAATTACGGGCAGCCATTGACCGTAGCTACAGTAATAAAGGGCCGGAAATTGTTACTCGTAACTGGCAGGCGCTGGATGCCACCCTTGATGCATTGGTAGAAATCCCACTGCAACCGATTGATGAAAATAGCCCGATGCGCCCACCGATTGTCTCGGATCAAGCGCCTGATTTCGTGAAAACGGTCACTGCCACCATGCTGGCCGGTTTAGGGGACGCCCTGCCCGTTTCGGCCTTCCCACCTGATGGCACCTGGCCAGTGGGCACCACCCAGTGGGAAAAACGCAATATTGCGGAAGATATTCCTATCTGGCAGCCTGATCTGTGTACCCAGTGTAACCACTGCGTTGCGGCTTGCCCGCACTCGGCCATTCGCGCCAAAGTAGTTCAGCCGGATGCTATGTCAGGCGCACCAGACAGCTTGCAATCGCTGGAGGTGAAAGCCCGCGATATGCGGGGACAGAAGTATGTCTTGCAAGTTGCTCCGGAAGACTGCACTGGGTGTAATCTCTGCTATGAAGTCTGCCCGGCGAAAGACCGGCAGAACCCAGAAATCAAAGCCATCAATATGAAACCGCGGCTGGAACATCTGCTGGAAGAAAAAGCCCACTATGATTTCTTCCTCAAATTGCCGGAAATCGATAAAACGCAAATGGAGCGCATCGATATCCGTACCTCACAGTTGATCTCGCCGCTGTTTGAGTATTCCGGTGCTTGCTCTGGTTGTGGTGAAACGCCCTACATTAAATTACTCACCCAGTTGTATGGCGATCGTCTGTTAATTGCCAATGCCACCGGTTGCTCTTCAATTTATGGTGGCAACCTGCCGACCACGCCTTATACCACCAATGCCGATGGCCGTGGCCCCGCCTGGGCTAACTCACTGTTTGAAGATAACGCCGAATTTGGTTTGGGCTTCCGCCTGACTGTTGACCAACATCGCCAACGGGTTATCCGTTTGATCAATCAATTGGCAGCGCAATTGCCGCAGGAATTGGTCAACCAACTGCTGAATGAGGAGGCGACACCTGAAGTTCGCCGTGAGCAGGTCACACAACTGCGCCAGCTGTTAAAAGATATTCCGGGTAATGACGCACAACAATTGGCAACCGATGCAGATTATCTGGTCGATAAATCCATCTGGCTGATTGGTGGTGACGGTTGGGCCTACGATATTGGCTTTGGTGGCCTGGACCATGTGCTCAGTCTGACGGAAAACGTTAATGTGCTGGTGTTAGATACCCAATGTTACTCCAATACCGGTGGTCAGCAATCCAAAGCAACCCCGCTGGGCGCGGTGACCAAGTTTGGCGAACATGGTAAACGTAAGGCACGCAAAGATTTGGGCGTCAGCATGATGATGTATGGTCATGTTTATGTCGCACAGATTTCGCTAGGCGCGCAACTGAATCAAACTGTTAAAGCTATTCAGGAAGCGGAAGCCTACCCGGGTCCGTCTCTGATTATTGCTTACAGCCCTTGCGAAGAACACGGTTATGATTTGGCCTACAGTCATGACCAAATGAAGCAGCTAACAGCCACCGGCTTCTGGCCACTGTATCGCTTTGACCCACGCCGTACCGACGAAGGCAAAGTGGCTTTGGCGCTGGATTCTCGCCCACCAAACAGTGATTTGACCACCACATTGCTCAATGAACAGCGTTTCCGGCGGCTCAATACCCAAGAGCCAGAGGTTGCTGCACAGCTGTATGCTGCGGCTGAAAAAGATCTGAAAAAACGGTATGACTTCCTAAGTTTGCTCGCGGGGAAAACCGAAAAAGCGCCAACAGAGTAATCTTCTAATATAATGCGCGCCCCTAAAACCAGTCAGTGAAAAGCTGACTGGCGAGGTTAATGACAAAGTGCCCGCAGCGGTGAAAACAGGCAGATCGTAAAGACGCCGTAACCCCTTCCCTGGGGGCTCGACCCGCGCCCTCCCTGGCGCGGACGCTTTACTCTTCTACCTGCCTTCACCTTGCAAGATCGAGTTCTCGAGGTTTGTCAGCAGTCTGAGCAGTCAGTGAAAAGCTGACTGGCTTTTTTTAGGCTACCCATGGTGAGAAACTACAAATATTCACCATTAGTCTCAATCACTTTTTGATACCAATAAAAACTTTTTTTACGGTAACGATCCAAAGTGCCATTACCATCATTATCTTGGTCTACATAAATGAAACCATAGCGTTTATTCATTTCCGACGTTGACGCGCTAATCAGATCGATAGGCGCCCAAGAGGTATAGCCCATCAATTCAACCCCATCTTTGACGGCCTCTTTCATTTCCTTTAAATGGGAACGGAAGAATTCGATTCGATAGTCATCATTGATTTGGTTGTCCTTATCAATTTTATCAACGGCCCCCATCCCATTCTCCACCACAAATAATGGGATTTGATAGCGGTCGTACATATCATTTAGTGCAATACGCAAGCCGACCGGATCAATTTGCCAATCCCAGTCAGTGGTCTTCAAATACGGGTTTTTAACGCCGCCAGCAATATTTCCACCCACTTTATCCATCTTATCGGCATTAACACTGGTCACCAACGACATGTAATAACTAAATGACAGAAAATCTACGGTATGTTGTTGCAGAATCTCTTCATCGCCGGGCTGCATGACGATGTTAATACCTTTTTCCGCAAAACGACGCGTCATATGACGTGGATAACGGCCACGGATTTGGACATCCGAGAAGAAATAGTTAAGTTGATTTTCCTGGTAAGCCAGCAATACATCTTCCGGCGCACAACTTTCAGGATAGGTCAGCAAGCGAGTCAACATACAGCCTATTTTGGCGTCCGGTGAAATTCGCTTACAGTGCTTAACAGCTAATGCACTAGCGACAAACTGATGGTGCAACGCTTGATAAATAACCGATTCAATTTCATCTGCGGGGAGGCGCTCAGTAACAATACCGCCGGAAGTAAATGGATGGCGAATTAAACTGTCGATCTCATTAAAGGTCAGCCAATACTTTACTTTATGTTGGTAGCGTTCTAAAACAGTAGTCGAAAATTTTTCAAATAAATCGACAGTTTTTCTGCTACTCCAACCACCGTAATTATTGACCAAATAGATTGGCATTTCATAATGTGAAAGTGTGACTAAAGGTTCAATACCGTTCTTATGCATTTCATCGAATAATTCATCATAAAAACGTAAGCCCTCTTCATTCGGTTGTTCTTCAATGCCATTGGGGTAAATGCGTGTCCAGGCAATAGATACTCGCAAAACTTTAAAATTCATTTCGGCAAATAGCGCCATATCGTGTTTATAACGATGATAAAAGTCTATACCCCGACGCTTTGGATAATCACTCGCATCCTTGGCAGCAATAGCATCTGCAATTTGTTGATTGCTGATTTTATAATGCTTCTCATACTCTTCACGTTTGAGATCTTTTTTATGAATTGCCATGTCGGCGGTAGATAAACCTTTGCCCCCTACATTCCAACCACCTTCAACCTGATTAGCGGCGACAGCGCCCCCCCACAGAAATCCCTTAGGAAAACCTTTAATCAATAAATCTGTCATCTTATATCTCCAATATATATTTAGGCTGAGGCAGGAAGCACAGTCATTAATGTATTGCTACGATCAATACTGTCTCTCTCAGTGACCAGAATATCTTTGTAGTCGTCGGTATTAGCAATAATAACTGGTGTTGTTATATCAAATCCTTTAGCCAATAGTGCATTAAGGTCGAATGTTAAAAGCAGTTGCCCTTTGGTGACAATATCACCTTCATTAATATTATTTTTAAAAAATTCGCCATTTAATTTTACCGTATCAATACCTACATGAATGAGAATTTCCACCCCTTCATCAGAGATAATTCCTATTGCATGGTGAGTATGGAATAATTTTGACACAACGCCATTCACCGGCGAATAGACCAAACCTTCTGTGGGATAAATAGCTATTCCCTTCCCTATTATTTCACTGGCGAAAACGCCATCTTTAACATCAGTCAACGGTACTATTTTTCCATTAAGTGGTGCATTCAATAAGACTTCAGTTAATACAGTTGCTGAGTTATTTCGAGATAATTGACTATTTGATGAGCTATCTGGACGCGATACCACACTGCTTTCATCTATTTTCTCATCAAAACCTAATATATAAGTCAGTACTGTTGATAAGACAAATGCCATCGATATACCAATAACATAATAAGCAAAAGTATTGGTCATAAATGCGGGCAGCGTAGTCAATGCGGGGAAAACATAAGCCATCACTGTGGTGCCCATGGCGCCAACAAATCCTCCAGCAATAGTTCCTGCAATAAGGGAAGCAATTAATGGACGCTTATATTTGATGGAAATACCGTAAACAATCGGTTCGGTCACCCCGGCAAATAACGCGGGAACCATAGTGGACAAGGCGAAGGATTTTAATTTCTTATCCTTGGTTTTAAGGAACACACCAAATGCAGCGCCAGCCGAAGCGAATGTTGCGGTGGCCGCAGCGGGCTTAATGGTATCAAAGCCATGTAATGCCAGGTTATTCAGCATCACAGGGACTAATCCCCAATGTAAGCCAAACATAACTAACAATGTCCAGCCACCACCAATAATTGCACCCGTCAGCATACCGCTTACATTATTCATATAAGCAATACCGGCACCAATGCCATCCCCCAGATACACACCAATCGGCCCAACAGCAATAACGATTACCGGTACCATGATGAGCAGCCCAAGCATAGGGACAGCAATCATTTCAATACTTTGATGGATGAAGCGTTTTAAAAATCGTTCAAGATAAGAGTAAGCCCAAATAGCGAGGATGGCCGGGATCAGGGTTGATGAATACTTCATCAGCACTACGGGGATCCCCATAAATTCGACAATATCCCCCTGATTTTTCATCAACCCTGTAAATGTAGGCTCCAGTAATGCCCCCACTATTGCCACTGACACAAATGGGTGAGCATTGAAAGATTTAGCGCATGAGAACGCTAATAAGAGTGGAAGGAAATAAAATACACTGTTACTGGCCGCAGCCAGAATTTTATAAGTGCTACCGGTCGGGTCAATAAAATGATACGTCGATAAAATAACCAGCAATGCTTTTAACATACCAGCACCAGCCAGAGCCGGCACAATAGGGACTAAAATGGACGACATTTTATTAAAGATACGGCCGACTATATTACCTTTCTTATCAGGTGATGACTCACCGTCTATTGATGACACATCTCCTTTAATACCAAACTCGTCAACGATCACATTGTAGACTTTAGTCACATCGTTACCAATAACAACTTGATATTGGCCATTACTTTCAACAGCTAAAATTACACCTTCTAATTTATCTAAAACTGATTTATTGAATTTTTTGGAATCTTTTAGAGAAAACCTTAAACGTGTAATGCAGTGAGTGAGCGAAACAATGTTTTCCTTCCCACCTACATGTTCAATTATTTCCCCTGCCAGCATATTATATGCGCCCATGGGATAACCTCAATTAAATTGATAATCTATTGAATCCATTTATTTTATGGATGATTCTTTTTAATTAATATTTTAATGCTCTATTTAAGTCAGCACTCTGACATGTTCAATGTGAATGGCGAGAAACATCATTTCGTCACTTGTTAATTCCCGGCCATAGTCATGTTTGATAAACTTATTTATTTTCTTGGTGCACTCATAAGACGTAGAATATTTTTCTGCAACGACATCATGCAAAGAGTTATCATTGGTCATGACATAAGTATTACTGAGTAAACGGTGAGAAAAGAATTTCAAATGTGTCACAAAACGTTGGAAATTAATTGATTCTTCTTCATATTCAATATTGAAGTGATATTTAACGATATTCAATAAGTCTTGAATGACTTTTGACACATTCTCTATATCAGGCATGGTGCCGTCTTTTTGTGAATTCAACAGATGAAGTGCAATAAATCCAGCCTCATCTTCAGCAAGATCGACATTAAGTTTTTGTTTAATATTTTCTAATGCAGAAACACCAATAATAAATTCATTACGGTAGAGACGTTTGATATCCCAAAGTAGCATATTTCTAACATGGACTCCTTGCTTCGCTCGTTCAATAGCAAAACTAAGATGATCCAACAGTGAAGCGTAAACACTCTTATGAATTTTTCTATCTAATTTGGTCGTGGCTTGTTTAACAATATCCAGGACGATATCAAACAGCTCCTCAGGGAGATCCTGAAAAGCATCATGGGTTTTATCAAAGCTATTTTCTGCATCAAGACGGAATATTTTTTGAATGCCAGCTTCATCAACCAGATCATTGGGCTTTTTATTGAAACCAACGCCTTTACCAATAACAACACATTCTTTCCCACTAAAATCGTGAGCGACGACCACATTGTTATTCAGAACTCTTTGTATTCTCATATTCCACCCAAAAAAAAAGGCAAAACTTAAAAGAGTCATTCTCTTTTAGGTTTTGCCTGTTCTTACACAGTAACAATCCGTTGAAGCCACTACATCATAAAGGATGGATTGTGGCAAGTTGCAATAATGATTCTTCCTTTTTTTGTGAACTATTTCACAAGCTATAGATGAGCTCCTTTCACAAATCTCATATACCATGCCCCACATGCCAGAGATTAAAACACTAATATATATGCTTGTTGAATGATAAACTTATGTCATAGCAGCACTGCCCGTCATGCCCCTAACTGGATATGAGTCAAGAACAAATGCAAGAGAAACAAGTGGTTAACCAAAAAAAACAATACGATTTGAACAAATTACAGAAACGCCTGCGCCGCAATGTCGGCCAGGCGATTGCTGATTTTAATATGATTGAAGAAGGTGATCGCGTCATGGTCTGCCTGTCAGGGGGCAAAGACAGCTACACCATGTTGGATATTTTGCAGAACCTGCAAAAAAGTGCGCCAATTAACTTCACCCTCATCGCGGTTAATCTGGATCAGAAACAGCCAGGTTTCCCTGAAGATATCCTGCCTGCCTATCTGGATAAGCAAGGTGTTGAATACAAGATTGTTGAAGAGAACACTTACGGGATTGTGAAAGAGATCATTCCGGAAGGGAAAACCACCTGCTCACTCTGTTCGCGCCTGCGCCGTGGGATTTTATACCGCACCGCCACTGAACTGGGAGCCACTAAAATCGCGCTGGGTCACCATCGCGATGATATTCTGCAAACGCTATTCCTGAATATGTTCTATGGCGGCAAACTGAAAGGCATGCCACCCAAACTGATGAGCGACGATGGCAAACATGTGGTTATTCGCCCACTGGCCTACTGTCGCGAAAAAGACATTGAGCGTTTCGCTATTGCCAGAGAGTACCCAATTATTCCTTGTAACTTATGCGGCTCGCAACCTAACCTGCAACGTCAGGTGATAAAAGATATGCTTCGTGATTGGGATAAACAGTATCCGGGGCGGATCGAAACCATGTTCAGCGCCATGCAAAATGTGGTGCCATCACATTTAAATGATCACAAGTTGTTTGATTTCAAAAATATCACCCACAATAGTGAAATTGTTGATGGCGGTGATTTAGCTTTTGATCGTGAAGAACTGCCACTACAACCGGTTAGCTGGCAGCCAGAAGATGCTGAAGATGGCGATACACAACCGCTGGTTCGCCTCGATGTACTGGAAATCAAATAAGCAAGTATCAGGTGTTGCTTCTCACCGTTCAGGTGTAGAGGCAATCCTTTCGTCTGCCTTACCCATTGTTCTTCCTAAAAAACAAAAAAATGCCGATGTTGAGACAACATCGGCATCGTAACAATTATGTGCTATGCAGTAATTCAAAAATAAAAGTATTACAAATATGGAGCGCAACGCCCATCGCTTGACGTTGCATTCACCTGCAAAGTGATAATGCCTGAGTCATCACGGTCAAATCTTGATATCGCTCAATTTTGCAGTGATTAGCGTGCTACCTGGCACACTCTTTTACTCGCTTGCGAATAGCTAATTAGAGCCATTTACTGTGCTTTAACCACCATGCAACACCGAGCACCAACACCACCAACATCATACAAAATGTCGCAAAACCAAAAGAGTCGGTATTCCCAGGAATACCACCAAGGTTGACACCAAACAGCCCAGTTAAAAAGGTGGTGGGCAAAAATACCATAGCCAACAGTGACATGGTATAAGTACGCCGGTTCATCGCATCGGCCATTAATGAACTAATTTCATCGGACAGCACCGCAGTACGCGCAATACTGGAGTCTAAATCTTCTAAACCCCGCCCCAAACGCTCTGAAATTTCCTGCATGCGACGCCGATCATCATCATTCATCCACGGCAAGCGCTCACTGGCTAACCGAGAGAAAACATCGCGCTGGGGGGCCATATACCGCCGTAGTACAATCAATTGCTTACGTAACAATGCCATCTGCCCGCGCGCTGGGATTTTTTGCTCCAATAAATCATCTTCGAGATCGATAATTTTATCGTGTAAGTCTTCGATAAACTCACTGGTATGGTCGGTCAGGCCATCGACAATCTCCACCAGCCAATTGCCACTGTTGGTGGGGCCAGTGCCACTTTGTAAATCGTTGAGCACATCATCAATCGAGTAAACTTTGCGATGCCGGGTTGAGACAATCAACTTATCTGTCATATAAACCCGGATAGTGACTAGCTGGTCAGGCCGGGCATCATTATTGAAGTTAATCCCTCTGAGGGTGATCATTGTGCCGTCACCCAAGCGGGTCACTTTCGGCCGGACACTTTCACCCGCCAAACCATCGCGAACAACTTCAGGCAATAGCGGGGTATTTTGCAACCAGGCTGCGCTGTCCGGGTGAGTGTAATCCAGATGCAGCCAACATGGCTGCTCTGCGGTAGCAACAGCATCGGGGCTGATTGATGTTACGCCCCCTTTACCATCGAGTTGATAAGAATAAACGGCATCAGAAACTTGAAGTGCTTTTCCTGCGACTACATCCACGACAACATCCTCAATTTCAGCATTTATCATGCAATTAGCTCAGTGTAGCGCCCACCCACTGATATTTAAAGGTGATGTATGCGGATAGCTTGCTATCACTATAAAACAATCGAAATACACTTTATATTAGAGCATCGTAAATGCAGCTATCCGATTCATTAACTATATGTTTCCGGACAACAGAATTTATCTCAAACAATCAGATCTTATATTAAGGATACATAATAATAAAGACAGAAGAAGCCCTCAAACTTTGAGGTACAATTTTTGCTAATTATCACGTTATATATTCAAGGGATATTGATTATGAAAACCAGTATTATTACGTTAATGAAAGCATTCATTGGTGGCGCAGGAGCAGGGTTTGCATTTACTGGAGGGTTATCATTTTTAGTCCCCACATTAACCATTACTACATCCCTTGCATTTACATTCGCAGCAATTGGCAGTGTATTAATTTCCGGTATCTATCTGAGCAAACAGTGGGGGAACTGAATTGGAGCCACTCTCTTCCCTCTGGTACTCACCGCAGACCACTGATGAGTTGACGAAGTTCTACTGTATCATCTGTATTTCTTACATGTTGGTGCATATCACATGGGATTGTATTTCAAAAAAGACGCCAAAATTTGCATTGGAAAATCTGCAATATAAGCTTAATGAACTATATTCATCATCAACGTTTGCTACTAGCTCATTTTTTATTGTGATAATTTTTGATATGAAAAACCCATTAAGAACATCTGATGCTTTTATATTTCCACTCATAGTAGCATCATTGACTGGTTTTATGATCTCTATATCTGCCATTGTTCCTAAGCAGGATAAAATAAAACAGTCTGATTAGCATAATATAAATAACTTATAGATTAAGTTTCGACTCAACCAATTAACCCGCAAGAATGAATTCCCTTGTAAGTTAATTGGTTAATGACAACTAGTGCTTAATGATGTAAATCATTTGGCTATATGCCACATCTTCTGGGTTAGTAATCGGGTAACCTTTCACCCAAGGTTTAATTAAGCGCCCGTTAGTAAATTGATATATAGGTGCTATTGGCACCTGATCTGCAATAATTTGTTCGGCTTTATTATAATCATCACTCAGTGCTTTAGGATTAGTTTGTTTACCCGCTTCACTCAGCAAACGGTCATAATCTGCACTCGTAAACTTAGCGATATTACCGCTATGGGTCGAGGTCAGTAATGACAGGAATGTAGAAGGCTCATTGTAATCCCCAACCCATGAAGCACGGACCACATCAAAATTTCCGGTGTTGCGGCTATCAATATAGGTCTTCCACTCTTGGTTAATCATTTGAACATCCACACCCAATGTTTTTTTCCACATTGAAGCAATGGCGATGGCTAACTTTTGATTATTATCTGATGTGTTATACAGCAGCGATAATTTTAATGGCTTATCAGGCCCATAACCCGCCGCATGCAGTAGCGCTTTAGCTTGTGCATTCAGTTCTTCCTGATCTTGTTGTTGTAATAAATTGGTCACCGGATGATAGCCAGCCGTGACATCAGGGGTAAAGTGGTAGGCAGGCTTTTCCCCGGTACCCAAGACTTTTTCAGCGATAATTTTACGGTCTATTGCATAAGATAATGCTTTACGCACCCGAACATCATTTGTTGGTGCTCGCTGGGTATTAAATGCGTAATAATAAGTGCCTAATTGGTCGGGGGTATAAACCTGATCAGGAATATCTTTTAATAGTTTCTGATAGAGATTTTTAGGGAAAGATTCCGTAATATCAATATCACCTGCCTGATAGCGCTTAGTAGCATTAGCTTCCTGATTGATAGGAATAAAAGTTACTTTGGTGAGGACTGTATGAGCATGGTCCCAATAATAGTCGTTTGGCACCAATACCAACTTCTCATTCACCACTCTATTTTGTAATTTAAATGCGCCGTTCCCCACCAGATTACCGACTTTAGTCCAGTCACTACCGTATTTTTCAACCACGGTTGATGGTACCGGGAATAAACTGAAATTAGCAGTCAGGCTGGGGAAATAAGGCACCGGCTTGCTGAGTTTGACTTTGAGAGTGTAATCATTAACAGCACTGACCCCAAGAGTTTCTGGTGGCATTTTTCCGGCAATAATCTGTTGCGCATTCTCCATGCCAGCCAGCTCGGCAAACCAGGCGAAAGGAGATAAACTTTTAGGGTCAACCAAGCGACGCCAACTATATACAAAATCCTGTGCGGTCACTGGGTCACCATTCGACCATTTAGCATCTTTGCGTAACGTAAATATATAGGTTTGGTTATCTGACGTTTTCCAATTTGTCGCAACGCCTGGAATTATCTGTCCATGCGAATCCTGGTTAACCAGCCCTTCGAATAGATCACGGGCAACCTGAGCTTCGATTAACCCAACCGCTTTCATTGGGTCAAGGGACGCAGGCTCATCTTTAATATGACGAACAAGTTCTTGTTTTTCAGCCAATACAGTGCCAGCAGGGACATCAGCAGCATTTGCCGCGCCCAGCGCTGCCCCCACCAATACGGCACATAATGCATAACGGAAATAGCGCATAATTATTAACCTTTTCGTTGTCGTTCCATTTCAGCGAAAGTCACTAACTCTTATCAACATAAACTAGCAGATCAATTGGTTCAAAGTAATAATGCTAAATGATATGTTGGGTGTAATATGCATATAATTTGGAATAACAGAATATCATGAGTCAATATCGCCCCCGCTCCACACGGGGAAATCTGGTTACCTTAGGGCAACACTACGGTACCTCTCTGCTGGGAGCGCCACTGATCTATTTTGCGGCCGCAAATCCATCAGCGCAAACCGGGCTAATTATCGCGGGGACTCATGGCGATGAAAGTGCGGCAATTGTAGCCCTCTCCTGCGCGTTACGTAGCATTTCCCCTGAACAGCAGCGCCACCATGTGATATTGGCAGTCAATCCTGATGGTTGCCAATTGGGGCTGCGGGCTAATGCCAATGGCGTAGATCTTAATCGTAATTTTCCGGCAAAAAACTGGCAGGCTGGCGAAACAGTATATCGCTGGAACAGTGCGGCGGATGCAAGAGATGTGGTGTTATCGACTGGAGAGTGCGCCGCCTCCGAACCCGAAACTCAAGCATTGTGTGCATTGATTACGCAGTTGTCTCCGCGCTGGGTAGTCTCTTTTCACGAACCATTAGCCTGCATTGAAGACCCTGATAGTTCAGCATTGGGGGAACAGTTGGCGGCAAACTTTAACTTACCACTGGTGACGAATGTGGGTTACGCCACTCCGGGGTCATTCGGCAGTTGGTGTGCCGACATCAGCTTACCTTGTATTACGGCGGAATTCCCCCCCATCTCTGCCGATGCAGCCAGTGAATGTTATCTGGCTGCCCTGATAGACTTACTCACCAGACCGGATTAAGCCGATAAATCAATAGCACCGGTCGAAAAATGTAACCCATCATCGACATCGTGTTGCAACCACGTAGGGCCATCCAGATCAACAAAGCGGGCACCTGGAGCCAGTGGCAATGCAGCACGTATTGCGCGAGATGTACACAACATACAGCCAAGCATAATGGCAAATCCGAGCGATTTTGCCTGTTCGGCCAATAGCAATGCTTCGGTTAACCCACCGCTTTTATCCAGTTTAATGTTGACCATGTCATAACGGCCAACCAATCCTGCCAAATCAGCGCGAGTATGGCAACTCTCATCGGCACAAATAGGCAGTGGGTGAATAAAGTTCTGCAAGGAATCATCATTTCCAGCGGGTAATGGCTGCTCCAACATAGCCACCCCTAAATCTGCCAGTAACTGGCAACGCGCGGCTAAACCCTCAGGCTGCCAGGATTCATTGGCATCTACAATTAATGTCACTTCTGGTGCCGCGCTGCGGATTGCCACCAAACGCTCAGCAATCAGGTGGTCATCCAGTTTTATTTTCAATAAGTTAGCGCCTTGATGTACCAATGCGCTCGCACTGTACGCCATCGCTTCCGGAGTCCCGATACTGACAGTCTGGGCCATAGAGATATGGGCGACCGGTGCAGTCTGAGTCAACTGCCATAAACTCTGTTGTTTTTGCCAACTCTCCAACTGCCATAACGCACAATCGACCGCATTCCTCGCCGCCCCAGCAGGCAATAACTGTTGTAAACCCTCACGCGAAACACCCTGCTCAACGGCGCTGGCCACCAGGGCTAACTGTGCCATCACAGAAGATTCACTTTCTCCATAATGTGGATATGGAGTACATTCACCAAAAGCATGAATGCCCGCTTCCTCAATCTCGACAACCACAACTTTTGCTTCGGTACGGCTTCCGCGGGAAATCACAAATGCGGAATGTAGAGGCCAGGACTCGGGATAGCAACGCAGGGTTCTCATTATAGTTCCTCAGAAGAATTCAGGGGTTGACGGTCGGTATTAGAACCTAATGTCAGTAAAATCTAAATTATTTAGCAAATTTCTCATATCCAAGCCGCTATTGTTACCTTAAACTGAGCTTCGTGTTACACATCTGTAAAAGGGATCAAATAATGACACAGACAGTACATTTCCAAGGCAATCCAGTGACCGTTGCAGGTCAACTACCGCAACCCGGCGATAAAGCTAAAGATTTTACTTTGGTTGCGAAAGATTTATCTGATGTTGCTCTGAGCAGCTTCGTGGGCAAACGTAAGGTTCTGAATATTTTCCCGAGTATTGATACCGGTGTTTGTGCCGCATCTGTACGCAAATTCAATCAATTGGCTGGCGAACTTGAGAACACCGTTGTTCTTTGTATCTCCTCTGACCTGCCATTTGCTCAATCACGTTTTTGCGGTGCTGAAGGCCTGAGCAACGTGACGACGCTGTCAACCTTGCGTGGCGCAGATTTCAAACAAGCTTACGGTGTGGCAATTACTGAAGGCCCATTGGCAGGCTTGACCGCTCGTGCTGTCGTGATTCTGGATGGTCAGGACAATGTTATCTACAGTGAGTTGGTTAACGAAATCACCACTGAACCAGACTATGATGCTGCACTGGCAGCACTGAAGTAATTCGAACTACTTTGGTTTAAATAGAGTTTAATACAAACGGCTGCCCCTCTCAGGAACAGCCGTTTTTTATGGTTTTATCTTTTATACCCGCCATACGTCAAACTACAGGTGGGTTATACACCTTATTCTTCTTCACTTTCATCACTGGCGGAGCGCTTACTACTCAGGCCATATTCACGTAGTTTATTGGCAATTGCGGTGTGAGAAACACCAAGGCGCTTGGCAAGTTTACGTGTGCTGGGATAGTTACGATAAAGTCGTGTTAAAACAGAGCGTTCAAAACGTTTGCTAATATCGTCGAGCGAACCATCAAGCACTTCATCCCCCAGAGCCGCTTCAACCTCAAACTCCGGCAAGACGATATCTTGTGGCCGTAACTCCGCCCCTTCCAATTGGGTCAAAGCACGATAAATCGCATTTTTCAGTTGGCGGACATTACCTGGCCAACCATAATTGGTCAGAAAACCACTCAGTTCAGGCGCTAGTTTCGGCCGAGGCACACCCTGTTCGTCAGAGAATCGCGCAACAAACAGTGCTGTCAGTGGCATGATATCGGCTTGGCGCTCACGCAGAGGCGGTAAAGTGATAGTCAATACATTAAGGCGGTAATAGAGATCCTCGCGGAATTCGCCACGCTGTACTAATTCCACCAAATTCTTTTGGGTGGCACAAATAACCCGCACATCCACATGCACCTCATGCTCCTCTCCGACACGGCGGAAAGTTCCGTCATTAAGGAAACGTAACAGTTTGATCTGCATGCGAGGCGACATTTCGCCGATTTCATCTAACAGTACTGAGCCACCATTAGCCTGCTCAAAGAAGCCTTTTTTACCCTCAACAGCATTGGGGTATGCTCCTGCGGCATAGCCAAATAGCTCACTTTCTACTACATCATCGGGTAAAGAAGCGCAATTCAGGCCGAGGAAAGGCATTTTCCCGCGCGGGCTGCGTAGATGGCAAGCGCGTGCCAACAGGTCTTTGCCGGTGCCGGTATCACCCACCAACAGTAGCGGCGCATCCAACATGGCTAATTTACGTGCTTGGTCAAGTACTTGACGCATTTTAACGCTGGTGGCAACAATCTGTTTAAATTCGGTATCATCATTTACCGATAAGATTTGCAGCTGTTTCCCCATGCGAGCGGTCGATTTTAACATCACGACAGCGCCTACCGTCTGACTCTGCTGATTTTCGTCTTCAAGCTGAATCGGGGTGATCTCCATCAGGTAATCCTGATTATCGATCAATACACGTTCGGTATGAGGTGCAGTTTCCCCCCCATCGAACCAACGAGCAAAATTATATCCGCCCAGCAAACTACCCGCGGTTTTGTGACGAACCTTCTCCTCATTAAGGGAGAAAAGCTCACGGGCAGCCGGATTAGCTAACTCAAGGTTACCTTTTAAATCGATAGAAAATACCGGCTCTGGCATGGATTCAAGTAGCGCCCGCAGCGAACGATGTTCTCGCTCAGATGGCATAAAGGAGACGGTGCGGACGTCAGTCACTCCATCAATGCGTCGAATATCCATCATCAACGCACTAAATACACTGAAATCCAGCTGTGAGAAATTCAAATAAATACGGCCAATCGGATCAATTTCGATCCCACGTAAATCAATGCCGCGTAAAACCAAGAGATCAAGTAACTCTCTGGTGAGACCGATTCGGTCTTCGCAAAAAACTTCCAAGCGCATCAGTATCGACCTTATGTAGGGCAGGTGCGGAATATCTGTCTATGATAATACCCTGTCCCCCCTTACTGATGAAGCAGTCTGTCAGCAAAAGTTGACAGGAATCGGCTTTTTGCTGTGTTTTCTATCCAATTGAACTCACAAAGATAAGATCATCAACCCCTATCAGCACCGTATATAGCGAGTTATTAGTTTTTATACTAATAATTTAGAATTATATAATGACGCATGCCGTCAGCATTCTCGTCAAGAACCAGTGACACTTTGCTTTATATCGGCCAACTGGCTATAGTAGACATAGCCAATTGACCGAGGAGGTTACATGAGAGCGTATCACCCCACTCCAGCGACCAAAACAAGGGCGCTATGGCGAGAGATTGGTTTGCCCGCCAGCCGCGGTACGGTATTGGTCGATAGCATCAAAATGGGTTTTTCTGTTGATGTCATTGACAGCATCCATCTATGGGCATCTATCCCAAAAGCTGAAATCTTGCGTGCGACCGGTATTCCCAGCCGCAGCTTGACTCGCAGACGCACCCATGATGGCCGTTTCACTCCCGAAGAGAGTGAGCGCATTGCGCGTTTCGTTCGGGTTATGGACGCCGCAGTTGATCTATTTGGCGGAGATAAAGGCAAAGCTATCACTTGGATGTCGACCCCGATTAAAGGCCTGGGCCACCGTAGTCCAGATTCCTTGCTGGAGACCGAAACCGGTGCATTGGAAGTCTGTGATTTGATTGGACGCCTGGAGCACGGCGTATTTTCATAACTGTGCGCTATAAGGATCAGGTGCTTATGAAGATAAATCCGGTAGGCCTATATTTATGATGCTCTACCGCATTGTGATGCGCCGCTATCTTGCCTCAACCTGGACCGGCTATGGTGCCGAAACCTATGGTGGGCGCTGGAACCATAAGGGGCACGCCGCCATCTACTTAGCCAGCAGTGTATCACTGGCGATGTTGGAGACGTTGGTACATATTCAGGACAGCTCAACACTGAGTGAGTTCGAGTTATTCCAAATTGAAATCGAAGATAGCAACATTATGCTGCTTCAGCCGCAAGATTGGCCCACGAACTGGCGCAGCGACCCCGCACCTGCGACCACAATGGATATCGGCACTGAATGGCTGGAGTCAGAATCATCACTTGGATTACTGGTTCCATCCACTCTGGTGCCGACAGAAAACAATCTACTGCTCAATCCTCGGCACAAAAGCTTTCAAACCTGCTTAAGCAGTGTTCAACCACTCTCTTTTGCCTTTGACCCACGGCTGAAATAGCGCTACTGCTGTGCCGGTTTATCTTTTTTTGGCAAGGTATTTTTCAATTGACCAATTAATTGCCGCCGGAAATCACCCAATTTAGGTTTATCATCTCCCAACCACGGCAATGGGCGACACAACTCCATTGCTTTGATACCCAGTCGAGCCGTCAGCAAGCCAGCCCCGATGCCTTGGGCGGCGCGGGCAGATAAACGTGCGGCTAAATCCTGCGATAACCAGTCCATACCCACTTCGCGCACCAATTCAGATGCTCCGGCAAAAGCAATATTGAGCAGTACCAAACGGAACAGGCGGATGCGGCTGAAATACCCCAACTCAATACCATACAAAGCAGCAATACGATTAATCAGACGAATATTTCGCCAGGCTATAAACGCCATATCCACCAGCGCCAGCGGACTGACGGCAATCATTAATGCTGACTCGGCGGCATAGCGGCTGATTTCTGCCCGCGCTAAATTATCCAGCGAAGGCTGAACCAGTTTGGCATACAGTTCAACCACTTCACGATCATTATGGGTTTCATGTAGCGAGGCTTGCCAACGCTGTAGGGCCGGATGCCCTTGATCAAGTCCAGCCTGGCGTGCCAGCTTTTCACAAAACGCCCGCCCTTGGCCAATACCATGGCTTACCAGTAGTTCGCGTGCAATATCCCGCTCTTCAGCCCGTTGGCGCAGACGATACAAACGCCGCCACTCCGTCACCACTGAACCGACCCCCGCCAGCACGATAAGCCCGCCCGCAGTGGTGGCCCCCAGTGCAATCCAATCCTGCTGTTGCCACGCCTGATTAACCCATTGCACTGACTGAGCAATCACACTGACACCAAATAGGGCTATCCCCACCGTCACCATTTTACGCCACAGGCTGCGCTTGGGTTTCAATGCCGCATTAACCAGCCCTTCTACCCGCCCTTCTTCATTTTCTGCGTCCAGTTCGGGGTCCGCAGGATAGAAATTCTCGGCAGCATGTTGGTCAAAAGCTTGCGCCGCTTTTAATACCGGTTCGTCTATGGGTTGCAGAGGCTGTTCGAAATCGATCCGGGGTTTTAAAGGCTCGCTCATCGCAATTTATCTCCCAATAAAAATTCCATGACGGCATCAAGGCGAATATGGGGCAATGGGCTATCGACATGTACCGCTTGCGGACGGAACTCATCAAAATGAAACCCTTGCTGCTGCCAAAATGCCGGGCCGGGTAAACGCGCTGGAACATCACCGGGGAAAACCGTTAGCGGCGCACCATCAGTTAGCCGATTGCCGCGTAATGCAGGAATTTTCTGTCCCTGATGTTCAACGATGCCGCTTTGTGTTGCCTGTACCGACGCCAGCCCGACACAATCCATACTAATCCCTTCAAATGCGGCATTTTGCCAGGCTTCCTGCACCAATTGTTGCAGCAAGGAGACCAGGTTGGCGTGTTGATCGGCCGTCACATGGTCGGCTTTGGTTGCCGCAAACATCAGCTTATCGATACACGGAGAAAATAAGCGACGGAATAACGTGCGCTTTCCGTAATGGAAGCTCTGCATCAATTGTGTCAACGCCAGGCGCATATCGTTAAACGCCTGCGGCCCGCTATTCAGGGGTTGCAGGCAATCTACCAGCACGATTTGCCGGTCAAAGCGCACAAAGTGTTCTTTGTAAAAACCTTTCACCACCGAGTTGCAGTAATAGTTAAAACGAGTGCGCAGCATGCCCAAATTGGAATGTTTATCGGCTTGAGCCAGCCGCGATTCGCCAAGATCAGTGACATCCGGCCACGGGAAGAACTGCAATGCAGGCGCCCCCGCCATATCACCCGGCAACACAAATCGGCCCGGTTGAATGAAATGCAGGCCTTCATTTTTACAACGAATCAGATAATCAGTATAAGCCTGAGCAATCGCCGCCAGTTGATTTTCATCGGCCGGGGCCAATGGATCGCACTGCTGACACAGCGTCAGCCAAGGTTTGGCCCACTCAGCGCGATCCCCTTGTAACAAGCCAGCCATCTGCCGCGACCAGCTCAAATAATCTTGTTCCAGCATGGGTAAATCCAACAACCATTCACCCGGATAATCGACAATTTCCAAATACAGCGTTGATGTCTCTTTAAAATGGCGCAACAGAGAGTCGCTGGAGCGAAAACGCAAAGCTAAACGAATTTCGCTAACACCACGAGTTGGGGTTGGCCAATTAGGCGGCGTGCCATATAAAGAGGCCAGACCTTCATCGTAAGTAAAGCGCTGAATGCCCAAATCACGCTGCGGCACACGCTTAACACCAAGCAGACGATCTTCGCGCACAGCAGAAAACAGCGGCAAACGCGCACCGCTGTGGACATGAAGTAATTGATTCACCAGAGAAGTGATAAAGGCGGTTTTCCCGCTGCGGCTCAAGCCGGTTACTGCCAACCGCAGATGCCTATCCATCCCGCGATTGACCAATGACGTAATCTCATTTTGCAGTCGTTTCATGCTTCTCCTTGGCAAATTGACCTGCCGCCGCCCCCATTGCACGTTTTAGCATTGGTTCCAACATCATCAGCAACAACCAGCGCAGCGGTTTACGGCTGACATTTCTGACGATAAAACCTGCTGCACCTGCCGGGCCATAGGTCAATGCGACACTAAAAATAATTTTAATTAGTGTGGTTAATACTACACCTGCACGGCTTCGGGCGGGATTATTGTTCATCTTTATGCCCTCCGGCAGGCTTTAGCGTTAATTGAATGAGTCATATCACAACTGACGAAAACGGCTCTGCACCCCAAAGGTTTCGGAAGTGACATAGCGCTCGACCTGGCGCAAGCGTTGCTCTCCTGCCCCCAGTTCATATTCTAACTGATCAAGAAGCTGGCGCGGCGTCGCCTCGCGATGCTCACTAAAACTGGATGCAGGCGCGGGTTCCAACACGAAAGTCAGTACGATATAAGCCGCAATAGTGAAAACGAACAGACCAAAGAACAGCGATAACACCACCATCACACGAATCAGCCGCACCGGAATATCAAAATAGTGTGCTAACCCGGCACAAACGCCCTTGATCATGCCTTCTTCTGGCACGCGATAGAGTTTCTTCTTACTTAACACATTGTTTTTAAAATAATCGTTTTTAAAAGAATCGTTCTTAAAAGAATTGTTTTTAAACATATCGCCCATTATGACTGCCTCCAATTTGGATGCTCAGCATCAAGAATTTCTTCCAATGCCTGAATGCGCTCACGCATCCGGCGTGCATCGTCAGTTAACTGCGATAAACGTTGCATATCCTGATGGCTAAGTTGAGCGCCGCTTTGTTGGCGATTGCTGTAATGCAGCCATAACCAAATCGGTGCGACAAACAACACAAAAATGGTCAACGGTATGGCAAGAAATAGAATACTCATTCATTCTCCTTAAGTATATTCAAGCTGTATATGCGTTGGCCGCCTTCCTGCAACTCGAATTATTGGTGTATATATGCTCGCGGATATCCGCATTTTCATCATAACGGGCCGCCTTTATGCCGGCGGCCTGGCGAGGTATTTTTCTGACGTTTAGCGCTAACTTATTGCGCTGAATTCATTTTTGCTTTCAGTGCTGCCAGTTGGTTGCTGATTTCATCATCGGCTTTCAATTCGGCAAACTGGCTTTCCAGCGACTTTTGTTTACCAATACCCACGGTTTCAGCCTCAGCTTCCATATGATCAATGCGGCGCTCAAACTGTTCAAAACGTGCCATTGCTTCATCCAGTTTGCCACTGTCTAACTGACGGCGAACATCGCGAGATGATGCAGCCGCCTGATGACGCAGCGTCAAAGCTTGCTGGCGGGCACGGGTTTCAGTCAGTTTACTCTCAAGCTCAGTGATTTCGTGTTTCATGCGGGTGAGAGTTTCATCAACTGTTGCGACTTCCCGAGTCAGCGTCTCAATTAGTGCTACCACTTTTTGCTTTTCAATCAGTGCGGCACGCGCCAAATCTTCTTTATCTTTGCGCAAAGCTAATTCGGCTTTATCTTGCCACTCTTGTTGCTGGCTTTCACAATGGTCAATGCGGCGTAGCAGCTGTTTTTTCTCCGCCAGTGCGCGGGCCGATGTGGAGCGGATCTCAACCAATGTATCTTCCATTTCCTGAATCATCAGCCGCACTAACTTCTGTGGATCTTCAGCTTTATCCAGTAATGTATTGATGTTGGCGTTCACGATATCGGCAAAACGAGAAAAAATACCCATAATTTATATCCTCTTTAACTGATTGGCGTTTGGTTGCGCCGATTAACATAATTTCAGTAGTGATATATCAAGAGTCGTGCCAACTTTTCATAAAATATAATGAATTGAAAAATAACATAAAAATATTTTTTACTGTTTTAAGATAAAATGTAGATTGATTACTTTAACCAACTATTGGCGAATTTCATCATGAGTGAGCAATTAGAAAATCTGTTAGGCCAAGCCAACTCTTTTGTTGAAGTGCTGGAGCAAGTTTCAGGGCTGGCAAAACTGAATAAGCCGGTGTTGGTGATTGGTGAACGGGGTACCGGCAAGGAGCTGATAGCCCATCGCCTGCATTATTTATCCAACCGTTGGCAAGGGCCGTTTATTTCGCTCAATTGTGCGGCTCTTAATGAAAATTTACTCGATTCAGAGCTGTTCGGCCATGAGGCGGGGGCCTTTACTGGCGCGCAGAAGCGTCATCTTGGGCGTTTTGAACGTGCAGATGGCGGCACGCTATTTTTAGATGAACTGGCAACCGCCCCCATGCTGGTACAGGAAAAGCTATTACGGGTGATTGAGTATGGTCATCTGGAGCGGGTTGGTGGGAGCCAACCCTTGCAAGTGGATGTGCGTTTAGTCTGTGCCACCAATGATAATTTGCCCGCACTGGCAGCCGCCGGGAAATTCCGCGCTGACCTGCTCGACCGTCTGGCCTTTGATGTGGTGCAACTGCCGCCTCTACGTGAGCGCCAACAAGATATCATGTTACTGGCAGAACATTTTGCCATTCAGATGTGCCGCGAATTGGGTTTACCGCTATTCCCCGGTTTTACCCCGCAAGCCAAACAGCAGTTGCTGGGATATCACTGGCCAGGAAATGTGCGAGAGCTGAAAAATGTAGTCGAGCGCTCAGTATATCGCCACGGCGACAACAACGAGGCGTTAGATAATATTATTATCGACCCTTTTGCACGCCAACAGAACCGAGAAAACGAGGGTATTGAACTCAATGAGTCGGGCAGCCAAACCGGCGAGTTACCCACCTTACCGCTCAATCTTAAGGATTGGCTGCATAATAGTGAATATCAGATACTCAAACAGGCGTTGGCACAAGCACGCTTTAATCAACGCAAGGCAGCCAGCTTACTGGGGCTAACCTACCACCAATTACGTGGCATGCTGAAAAAACATCAAATATTGGCTGGTGAACAATAAACATATCTACTAAATAGATAAACAGAGGGCGCTGACTGGAATATCAGCCAGCCCCCTCAACCCCACGTAAATAACCCTCTTTTACGCAAACATTAACAGGAAGACTAATTAAATACGCCGCTTGCGCAAAACTGGACATCCCTTTTGCTACATTACCATTGGTTCTATCATCAGCGATGGCTCCATACCATTGATCATCTATCTTAATATTTATTGCATCAAGCGATATATCATCCGGCCGCCACATAACACTCGCATTATAACTTTTAATTATCTGTTTATAAATCATCACCCCATTATCAACATCACATTGTGATTTTAAATCACCAGATTTAATCGCCAGTGCTGGCCCACACACCAATATAATAGCCCCATAGATAATTAATTTCATAATATACCATCCCCATTTAGTGATATATGAGATTTACCTTTATAAGATAGCCACCAGCTTAAACATTTTGCTATCACTGTCATTGATTGAATCTATACTACGCTTGGAATTCATTGAATCCATAATGCCAAAACACGCCCTGACCATCGGTCTTATCCCCATTCTTAACATCCAGACTCGCATCATATTCAGAGTCGACGGTAGTGTTAAAGCATTGTGATAAGGATTCATACTGGCACTCGAACGTGTTTGCCGATAGAACGGGTTAGGGAGATATCCATTAAATATAACGCGGCCCCCTTCAAATATATATGAGGTTGCTGACATAACCTGTTCCGCTAAAACTCTGCGGTGCGCCATCCATTCCGATAAGAAAGGTGCATAGCGAAAAATACGATGAATCTCCTGTTGAATCTCACTCGCACCGAGTCGTAATAAAGAATCCAAGGAGTGCTCTGCGCTATACATATTAGCATCGGCTCGTATCTGATAAATATAAGCTTTTGTACTGCTGGTTATGGTTTTTTGTATACTTTTTAATACTCGTTCTAAATAATCATAAGCAAATCCTCTATCAGCCGTAGTAGAGATAAATGCGCTATCTGCCGAGTGGCTGTCGTAACTACGGCAACTCCGACCACTCAAATGCTCAAGTACAAAATCATTATCACCAGAAGAAAAAAAACCCGCACCGAATATTTCATTATGGTCGCGCGTATCAACACGCCAGACGATATCCGGTGGTTTGGCACTACTAATAAAACTCACCAGGCTGAAAACAAGCAATGAAATCATTAACTGATATTGCCTCATGACACCTCCAATAATATATAAATATAGCTCCATCACTCATTTACCTCAGAGATAAATATAGCAATAGATATATTGACGCCATAATTCAAAATATCTGGACACATACATGATAAATATCATTATCATTTAAAGTTAAATGGTGAACAGATAGCAGTACACATAATATATAAAAGGGAAATGGTGGCTGTAGGCAGGCAAAAAAAAAGCCAGCACCCGAGCTGGCTTAAAAAACACTGGAAGCAATGTGAGCAATGTCGTGCTTTTCTGTCAAAAGCCTGAAACAACTAGCTTTGTCTCGAAGAGCAAACAGATGATAATAGTTATCAATAGCAGTTGCAAACACTTTGTTGAGAATTTTTCTCATTCCCATGCTAATTCTGATGGAATTATGGCCAATTTCAGAATGAAAAACCTTTCCTGCCAATGATGCATTCACGATTTCTCGGTGAATAAACAATAATTTGCTGTTTATTGCTCTCAATTGCTGCAACAAACAGCAGACAGCGCAGTTGTTTTGCTCAATGGATTGGGAGGCGTGCCAGATTACGGTACACTAAGAGTATTGCTTACTGATTGCGAAGCGTTTATGCGTGCGTTACTAATTTTGATGCTATCGATTTGGATGCTGTCGCTGGCTTGCCTTGCGCCCCCAGCGCTGGCGCAACCGGCCCCAGTTGCCGAACCGACTCAACCTCTGCCGGATATCCGTCAGCGCGGTTTTGTCTATTGTGTCAGTGGGATACTGAATACCTTCAACCCACAGATGGCCAGTAGCGGATTGACTATCGACACTCTGGCGGCACAGCTTTATGACCGCTTATTGGATGTTGACCCCTACACCTACCGGTTAAGTCCTGAATTGGCGGAAAGTTGGCAAGTGCTGGATAACGGCGCCACCTACCGTTTTCATTTGCGTAAAGATGTCCCGTTCCAGACGACTGATTGGTTTACTCCCACCCGCAAGATGAATGCTGATGACGTGGTGTTCAGTTTCCAACGAGTGTTTGATGCGCAGCATCCCTATCATGATGTCAACGGCGGTGAATACCCTTACTTTGATAGCCTACAATTTGCAGATGCGGTGCAAAGCGTCAAAAAAATTGACGACTATACCGTTGAATTTAAACTGAAAGCCCCCGATGCCTCATTTCTTTGGCATTTAGCAACCCACTATGCGCCGATCCTTTCGGCCGAATATGCCGATGTATTAAGCCAAAAAGGCCGACAAGAGCAGATCGACCGCGAACCGGTAGGCACTGGCCCCTTCTTGCTAAACGAATATCGGTCTGGGCAATATATCCGTTTGTTCCGTAACAGTGATTATTGGAAAGGTTTGCCGCGTATGCCGCAGGTCGTCATTGACCTCGGCGCGGGTGGGACGGGCCGTTTATCCAAGTTATTGACTGGCGAATGTGATGTGTTGGCCTATCCCGCCGCTAGCCAGTTATCTATTTTACGCGATGACCCCCGCCTGCGCTTGACCCTGCGCCCAGGAATGAACGTGGCCTATTTGGCCTTTAATACCCGCAAGCCGCCACTGAATGATCAACGCGTCCGCCAGGCCATCGCCTTATCTATTAACAACCAACGATTGATGCAATCAATTTATTACGGCACGGCGGAAACAGCGGCGTCCATTTTACCCCGTGCATCATGGGCTTATGATAACCAGGCCCAGGTGACTGAATATAATCCGGAAAAAGCCAAAGCGATCCTCAAAGAGCTGGGTATCACCAAGCTGCAACTCAACTTATGGGTACCGACCGCATCGCAGTCCTATAACCCTAGCCCGTTAAAAACCGCGGAGTTGATACAAGCTGATTTAGCGCAGGTCGGGATTACGGTGAGTATCGTGCCGGTCGAAGGCCGGTTCCAGGAAGCGCGCCTGATGGAAATGAGCCACGACTTGACACTCTCTGGCTGGTCAACCGACAGTAATGACCCCGACAGTTTCTTCCGCCCATTGTTAAGCTGTGCGGCAATTCGATCGCAAACAAACTATGCTCACTGGTGTGACCCTGAGTTTGATGAGTTGCTGCAAAAAGCCTTACGTTCCCAGCAATTATCGGCACGTATTGAATATTATCAGCAAGCCCAACGCATTCTGGAACAGCAATTGCCGCTGTTACCCCTGGCGTCATCCTTGCGGTTGCAAGCATACCGTTATGATATTAAAGGTTTAGTGTTAAGCCCGTTTGGTAATTCTTCTTTTGCTGGTGTATTTCGCGAAAGTCCTGCCGATGAGGGGAAAAAACCATGATAATCTTTACGTTACGGCGCTTATTACTGTTGGTGATAACCCTATTTATGTTGTCATTGGTCAGTTTTAGCCTGAGCTATTTTACTCCTCATGCCCCCTTGAATGGCGCATCTCTGCTTGATGCCTACCGTTTCTATTTCAGCAGCTTACTTCAGTGGGACTTTGGCGTTTCCAGTATTAATGGGCAGCCGATCAGTGAGCAATTGCGCGAAGCTTTCCCTGCCACTATGGAGCTGTGTGTTCTGGCCTTTACCCTGGCACTGTTTGTCGGTATTCCGCTGGGGATTATTGCCGGAGTGATGCGCGGCAAATTTGCTGATATTGCCATCAGTTCAATAGCGCTGCTCGGCTTCTCAATCCCGGTGTTTTGGCTGGCTCTGCTATTGATGTTGTTCTTTTCACTGCATTTGGGTTGGCTGCCGGTTTCTGGGCGGTTTGACCTGTTATATCAAGTGAAACCCGTCACCGGGCTGGCATTGGTGGATGCATGGTTGTCACCTTCGCCCTATCGTAAAGAGATGATGCTCAGTGCGTTGCAACATATGATTTTACCCATCACGGCACTGGCCGTGGCCCCCACCACTGAAGTTATCCGCCTGATGCGCACCAGTACCGACGATGTTATCGGGCAGAATTATATTAAAGCAGCGGCCACCCGCGGCTTATCCAGATTCACTATTATTCGCCGCCATGTTCTGCACAATGCACTCCCGCCCATCATTCCAAAATTAGGGTTACAGTTCTCGACCATGCTGACTCTGGCGATGATAACCGAAGTGGTGTTTAACTGGCCGGGGTTAGGTCGTTGGCTAATCAATGCGATTCGCCAACAAGATTACGCCGCCATTTCAGCCGGTGTGATGGTGGTTGGTTCGTTGGTTATCGTCATTAACGTCCTGTCGGATATTCTGGGCGCGATGATGACGCCGTTAAAGCATAAGGAATGGTATGCCCTTCGATAATGTCTACCGCGAGAAGAAAATGCCCAGCCCGCTGCTGTATACCTGGCGGCTTTTCTATGCCGATGGTCTGGCAATGGTGGGGTTTTATGGCGTGCTGGGTTTATTATTACTCTGTGTGTTGGGCAGCACGCTAGCCCCTTACGCGCTCGATCAACAGTTTTTGGGCTACCAGTTACTGCCCCCCTCATGGTCACGTTACGGCAATGTCTCTTTCTTCCTCGGCACTGATGACTTAGGGCGCGATATTTTAAGCCGTTTATTAGCGGGCACTGCATCCACTTATGGGTCGGCGCTGTTGGTGACAGTGGCAGCAGCACTGTGTGGCGTGATCCTCGGGGTGTTTGCAGGTATCACCCACGGTTTTCGTTCAGCCATTCTTAATCACGTACTGGATACCCTGCTCTCAATCCCTTCCCTGCTGCTAGCCATTATTGTGGTGGCTTTTGTCGGCCCGAGCTTAGAACACGCCATGTTCGCCGTCTGGCTAGCACTACTGCCCCGCATGGTGCGCACTATTTACAGTGCCGTGCATGATGAATTGGATAAAGAATATGTGATTGCCGCCCGTCTGGATGGTGCATCTACTCCCCATATTTTGGCCTATGCCATTTTGCCGAATATCGCGGCAGTGTTAGTCACTGAATTTACTCGCGCGCTCTCAATGGCGATTTTGGATATTGCGGCCTTGGGTTTTCTTGATTTAGGCGCGCAATTACCCTCACCTGAATGGGGGGCGATGCTCGGAGATTCACTGGATTTAGTCTATGTCGCGCCGTGGACCGTGATGTTACCCGGCGGGGCCATTTTGGTCAGTGTACTGCTGGTTAATCTGTTAGGTGATGGTATGCGCCGAGCTATTAATGCGGGGGTGGAATAATGCCATTACTGGATATTCGCAACCTCACCATTGAATTTATGACCGCCGAAGGGATGGTGAAGGCGGTTGACCGCATCAGTATCACCCTCACGGAGGGGGAAGTCCGTGGAATAGTCGGCGAATCAGGCTCGGGCAAGAGTTTGATTGCCAAGGCTATCTGTGGCGTAAGCAAAGATAACTGGCGTATTACCGCTGACCGTTTTCGCTTTAATGATATTGACCTGTTGCAGTTGACGCCCCGTGAGCGACGTAAGGTGATCGGCCATAATATTTCGATGATTTTCCAGGAGCCGCAATCCTGTTTGGATCCGTCAGAAAGTATTGGTCGGCAACTGGTGCAAGCTATACCCGGTTGGACTTACAAAGGCCGCTGGTGGCAGCGATTCCATTGGCGTAAACGTCGGGCCATTGAGCTGCTGCATCGGGTGGGGATTAAAGACCATAAAGACATTATGGGCAGCTACCCTTACGAACTGACCGAAGGCGAATGCCAGAAGGTGATGATTGCTATTGCGCTGGCCAATCAGCCCCGCTTACTGATTGCCGATGAGCCCACCAATGCGATGGAGCCCACCACTCAGGCACAAATTTTCCGTTTACTGGCGCGGCTGAATCAAAACAATAACACCACAATTTTGCTCATCAGCCATGACTTACAAATGATGAGTAAATGGGCCACCCGGATTAATGTGTTGTATTGCGGTCAGACGGTGGAAAGTGCGGTTTGTGAAGACCTGCTGGCGTCCCCACACCACCCTTATACTCAAGCGCTGATCCGCGCCATGCCTGACTTTGGCCGCTCTCTGCCCCACAAAAGTCGGCTGAATACTTTACCGGGTGCGATTCCTTCATTGGAGCACTTGCCGATTGGTTGTCGTCTGGGGCCGCGTTGCCCTTATGCCCAGAAAACCTGTATCGAAACACCGCGCTTGCGATTGGTGAAAAACCACGCCTTTGCCTGCCACTTCCCCTTAAATCTGGAGGAGCAATAATGGCCGAGACACTGCTCGAAGTCCGTAACCTGAGCAAAACCTTTCGCTATCGCACTGGGCTGTTTCGTCGCCAGCATGTGGAGGCGGTTAAAGCGGTCAGTTTCACCTTACGCGAAGGACAAACACTGGCAGTTATTGGTGAAAATGGTTCGGGTAAATCTACCTTAGCTAAAATGCTGTCGGGCATGATTGAACCGACCGACGGTGAATTGCTCATCGACGATCACCGCCTGGTGTATGGTGATTATGCTTATCGCAGCCAGCGTATTCGGATGATTTTCCAAGACCCGAGTACCTCGCTTAACCCGCGTCAACGTATTGGTCAACTACTGGATGCACCGTTAAAGCTGAATACCGATTTAGATGCTGCCGCGCGCGAACAGCGCATCTACCAGACTTTACGCCAGGTGGGGTTGTTACCGGATCACGCGAATTACTATCCACATATGTTGGCCTCCGGTCAGAAACAGCGTATTGCGCTGGCGCGAGCATTGATCCTGCAACCAAAAGTGATTGTTGCCGATGAAGCTTTGGCGTCACTGGATATGTCCATGCGTTCACAGATTATTAATCTGATGCTGGAGTTACAGGAAAAGCACGGCATATCCTATATTTATGTGACCCAACACTTAGGCATGATGAAGCATATCAGTGATCAGGTGATTGTGATGCATGAAGGGGAAGTTGTGGAACGGGGCAGTACCGCAGAAGTGCTGGCAGCACCCTTGCATGACCTGACTAAGCGATTGATTTCCAGTCATTTTGGTGAAGCGCTGACCGCAGATGCCTGGCGTCGGGATAGCGCAAACTTCTAACCGCCACAGGGTTAATGTGACATTGTCACGTCATCCGCACACAAACCTGCCTCCGCGATCGTCTGATCGCGGAAATTTTATGATGCTATCCCCCCGTTAGCCAATTATTAACTAACGTAACAACATTTTTGTTATATATAATAATATGTTATTACTTTTAGTTATGGATTATGGTTTAACATTATTTTATCTCGCCAACTCAATCAGCAATGATATCCACTGTGTTCATTCCATAAAACAACAGGATATCTTGCCGATGTTGAACCCTCGCACTTTGCATAACGCCCAGCCAGATACCGCAATACCTATCTTGTTCAGTATTCATCTGTACCTGTCGCCTGAAGAGGTGCTTCTTTCACCTTTCACTTTGGCGCGTTGCTGCCCCTAACGGAGGTCATTATGGTGCAATTTAGACGACAAGATAATGCGCATTGGTATCATGAAACTCAGCGCAGTGGTGGTGCTCTTGCAACACAAATTGTCGACGAAAGTGACACGGCCAATAGTGGCAACATCGGCAATACATATCAGATTGGTGCCCCCCTTGAGCAAGGCATTTTCCTGCTCGGTTTAGCCAACGATATTCCGCTGGCATTAACTCATTCCCTACAGCATTACGCTGCTATTTTATCTGCCTCAGATGCCATGTACCTGGCACTTTTCCCTGCGGTTGTCGCGCTAAATCACGAGAATACATTTTCCCTCTATGACCGATTAAGTAGCGCCTTAACTGTCGCACAAGTTACCGGAATTCAGCGTTTATGCAGTCACTATGCCGCCCTCCTCACACCACTTTCCAGCCCAGATGCCTCGCGGGAAAGTAATATGCGATTGACACAAATTACCCAATATGCGCGCCAACTCGCCAGCCAACCGACACTGATTGACCGACATGCATTGCAACAGTTGGCTGAGGTAGGACTAACCGATGCAGATATTATTGTTTTATCGCAGATAATTGGTTTTGTTGGATTCCAGGCCAGAGTCGTCGCCGGTTTTTCTGCTCAGGCGGGCTATCCAACCGTCATGCTACCCGGCTTCCCACGAATGGAAGATGCCCCGTCAGCCCTGTTATTAGAAAGTGAGCCACAATGGCAAGGTTGGCTGCCTTCGCTGGCGCAAAGCGACTCCGTTACAGCCGAGGATACCTCAGTAGCTAGCGAGGTGACACTCAACGAGTTGCTCTCGCACCATCAAGAGAGTTTGTCCGCCTATAGCGCGATTACCGCTCAATTAGATAACCCTGATCGAGTCCCCGCGGACTGGCAGGAATGGGTATCATTGGTCAGTGCCCGAATCAACGGCAGCCTCTACTGCCAGGCTCATCATCAGCATAATTTGCAACAATTAACTAAAGATAGCGCATTACTAGCCGCGTTACAGGCCGGAGTCGATCAAGCTCTGGCAGCACAAGCTACTGAGCAAATATCTCACCAGCTTATCGCTGTTACGGCCGAACTGACCCGCGCACCAGAGCGCTTTAGCCAGCAGCATATTAGCCCGTTGCGGGCGATGGGCCTCGGTGATAAACAGTTACTGGGGATTATCTTCAGCGCCGCCTCTGCGGGATGGACTAACCGGTTACGCCACACTCTGGGGCAAACGGTTTAAATTCAGCGGTCACCTCAGTTATGACGCCTCGTGGGAAGTCAGCCACTCTTGGGCAACGTCAAAGAAGTGCTGGGCCAGCGGTGTTACCCGCCCTGGCTCAGCCACCACCACCGCAGCATGCCGGCTCATTTTAGGAATATCCACCGGCCTTCGCAGTAATGCCGGAGACATCTCTGCCAGTAAACTGCCTTGAGGGAATAAACCACAGCCCAACCCAACAAAGATCCCTTGTAGCAACTGAAATATCGATGCGCTTTCCAGCCGAGCGTGCAGTGATAACCCTGCATCGTGGAAACTATTATCCAGATAACGCCGGAAGTAACGGCCAGGCTCCGCCAAACACAGTGGCAATGCTGCTACCTGAGAAAGTGTCAGTGGCTCGGTGCCTATCAACTCAGGAAAATGCTCGGGATGAAACACCACATCAACCCCGCTATCGACTAGCGGTTGAGCTTGAAAATGCAGCTCATTGAGTATGGTCAGTTCAAAAAAACCTATGCCTACATCAACCGAATGACCGGTTAACGCTTCCAACAATTGATCCGCGCTTAACACCGAGACCCGATAGTCCAGATGAGGATAGCGTTCGCCGGCGCTCTTCAGTAATCGTGCCAATGAGATACTGCATTGTGGCACCACGCCAATACGTAATGTGCCATTCAACCCATTTTTAAGTGACTCGACTTCCAATTTTAGCCCCTGATAAACAGAGACAATTTCTCTCGCCCACGATAATACGCGTTCGCCTTCTGCGGTAAATCCTTCAAAGTTATTGCCACGGTTTATGAGTGCAACGCCCAGCTCCCGCTCCAGATTTTTCAAACGCATCGACAATGTTGGCTGACTCACAAAACTGGCTTCAGCCGCTCGGCCAAAATGCCGCTCGCGCTCCAAATTACAGAGATAGATAAGCTGTTTGATATCCATACACATTCTCAGATTTTCATGATTCCATGCAGTATATCATTGTGCCTGTATCCGTGTTTTGCCGTATTGCTGTTTTTACCCGCTAAAATTTACACAACTCTCTGATCCAGATCTCACTTCACTGCTCAACTCAGGCATTTGCCTGGTTAACATTTAATCTAATTTTGGATAGTTTCAGATATATCACTATAAGCACAATAATGATTTGGTTATTCACATACATATAACGATATGAACCATAAAATAGCCAAATAGCAGAATATATGCCTGAACAAAATCAGTTCAGCATTTAATCAAAACAAAAATTCGCCAAACAGCGAAAACATAAACGTTAATACTGCATAACATTTGCAACATAGCTTTATCGCGTTGAGTAAGATATATGTAACGGAATATTACAAAAGCCTTGTCTCGTTGACAAAGATAGTGAACATTAACCGCCGCTAAACATCTTATAACAACGCAAAAGGATGCCATCTCGCGCATTCACTTTTGTCTTTCCTGTCATTTATGGCGGGTAGTGAAAACAGAGGTTTCCGTGTCAACAGCAAACAACAATCAACAATCAACACAGCCACCAAACAACAGCCAGCCTGAAATCAGCATGAATGCTTTCAAGCAACCGAAGGCGTTTTACCTGATCTTCTCTATCGAGCTTTGGGAGCGTTTTGGTTATTACGGCCTGCAAGGGATCATGGCCGTTTATTTGGTGAAAATGCTCGGGATGAGCGAAGCCGACTCTATCACCTTGTTCTCATCCTTCAGCGCCTTGGTTTATGGTTTTGTTGCCATTGGTGGCTGGTTAGGAGATAAAGTCCTCGGTGCAAAGCGCGTCATTGTGTTGGGTGCGCTGACGCTGGCAGTGGGTTATGCCATGATAGCCTACTCCGGTCATGACATTTTTTGGGTCTATCTGGGTATGGCAACTATTGCAGTTGGTAATGGTTTGTTCAAAGCCAACCCATCTTCCCTGCTGTCAACCTGCTATAACAAAGACGATCCGCGGTTGGACGGTGCATTTACTATGTACTATATGTCCGTCAATATCGGTTCGTTCTTCTCTATGCTGGCGACCCCGTGGTTAGCAGCAAAGTATGGCTGGAGCGTAGCATTCTCACTGAGTGTTGTCGGGATGCTGATCACGCTGGTGAACTTCTGGTTCTGCCGTAAATGGGTGAAAAACCAAGGTTCTAAACCTGACTTTGCTCCATTACAATTTAAAAAGCTGCTGATGGTTTTGGTGGGTGTCGTCGCTCTGGTTGCATTGTCAAGCTGGCTACTACACAACCAAATAGTGGCACGCTGGGCATTAGCACTGGTTTCTGTCGGCATTATTTTTATCTTTGCCAAAGAGACATTCTCACTGCACGGTACCGCACGTCGTAGAATGATCGTCGCATTCCTGCTGATGCTGGAAGCGGTGGTGTTCTTTGTCTTGTACAGCCAAATGCCAACATCACTGAACTTCTTCGCGATTCATAACGTTGAACATTCTATCTTTGGTATTGCCTTTGAGCCGGAACAATATCAGGCATTGAACCCATTCTGGATTATGGTTGCCAGCCCAATACTGGCTGCCGTCTATAACAAAATGGGCGACCGCCTGCCAATGCCGCATAAGTTTGCTTTCGGTATGGTGCTCTGTTCCGCAGCCTTCCTGGTGCTGCCGTGGGGTGCAAGCTTTGCCAACGAACACGGCATTGTTTCCGTCAATTGGTTGATCCTCAGCTATGCGCTGCAAAGCATCGGTGAACTGATGATTTCAGGTCTGGGTCTGGCGATGGTCGCACAGTTGGTGCCTCAGCGTTTAATGGGCTTCATCATGGGGTCATGGTTCCTGACCACTGCTGCTGCTGCCTTGATCGCCGGTAAAGTTGCCGCATTGACCGCGGTACCAAGTGATATCACCGACGCCCATGCGTCACTTGCTATCTATAGTCATGTGTTTATGCAGATTGGTATTGTTACCGCTATCATCGCGGTTCTGATGATGCTCACCGCACCAAAACTGTATCGCATGACATTGGCACCAAGTGACAGTAACAAACCCTCTCCTGCCGCAGTTGTTTAATCTGCTGGCTGGTTAAGAGCGCTCCTTCGGGAGCGCTTGAGGTTAATGACAAAGTGCCCGCAGCGGTGAAAACAGGCAGATCGTAAAGACGCCGTAAACCCCTCCCTGGGGGCTCGAGCCGCGCCGTCCCTGGCGCGGACGCTTTACTCTTCTACCTGCCTTCACCTTGCAAGATCGAGTCGTTGGGGTTTGTCAGCAGTCTGGTGCGCTCCTTCGGGAGCGCTTTCTTTTTTGGCATCTGCGGGCTGTCAGTTATTTGACCATACGGCCAACTGATATCCATCCGGATCGGTGAAGTGGAAACGCCGCCCACCTGGGAAAGCAAATATCGGGATGACAATCTTGGCACCCGTCTGTTCCAAACGTTTTTGCATCTGTTCTAAATTATCAGCATACAGAATGACAAGTGGCCCACCATTAGGCTTAACTTCGCCTAAAGTGAATCCTCCCGTCAATCGACCATCGGTAAACTCACAATAGCTCGGCCCATAATCAGTAAAGCGCCAATCAAAAACCGTCCCGTAAAAATCTTTTGAACGGGTAATATCACTGACAGTAAACTCTATATTGTCGATACGACTATCATTTCCCTGAATACCCATGATCTACTCCTATGATTAACTCATCAAATAGTATTGCTGATTTATCTTATTCATTCCCTCCAATTATGTCTGCACCACCGCTCAACACCAATGTGAATAACGTCACACTCTTGGTGTACAAAAAATAAACTATACTCAATTTATATCGCAGAATTTTACTCCCTATCTCAGGCTGATACATGTCTGTTATCTGCGGTCGATAACCGATCAGGAGGTGATTTATGATCAACCATGTTTGGGGGCTTATGACCCATCCCGGTCAGGAGTTTCAACAAATCAAACGTGAAGGCGAAAGTGTACGCCACATGTATGCTCATCACATTCTCCTGATGGCTGCTATCCCTGTGATTTGCGCCTTTATCGGCACCACACAAGTCGGTTGGCATTTTGGTGATGGGCAGAGCATAAAACTGGCCTCCCTAACCGCGCTCTATTTCGCTGTCATTTTTTACGTTTTGATTCTGGCTGCCGTAGCACTGATGGGCCGGGTGATTTACTGGATGGCGCGCCGCTATGAAAGCCGCCCAAGTTGGCAGCGCTGCACCTTGTTTGCCGGTTATGCTGCGACGCCGATGTTGCTGGCCGGAGTGGTCGCCCTCTACCCAATTATCTGGTTGTGCTTATTGGTCGGGGTAATTGCACTTTGCTATGCCGGTTACTTGATGTATCTGGGCATCCCCACCTTCCTCAATATTGACCGACAAGAAGGTTTTATCTTCTCTGGTTCTACCTTTGCCATCGGAGTGCTGGTTTTAGAGTTACTTCTTGGCCTGACCGTTTTACTGTGGGGTTACGGTTCGCGATTGCTATAATTACTTAAAATAACTGCGGTGCTCCGCTCTTGGCATTATTTTGCTGAGAGCGGGTGCTAATTCCCTATTTGAAGTCACTAACAGGCTTTTATCGTGATTAATGTCGCCCAGATCGCAATCTCTTACATCTCCACTTAGGATAAAGTTGTACACTAAGTAGGACTGAGGCAAACAAGGCAAAAAAAATGAAAAAGCTGACATTAAAAGAAATGACTGAAAGTGAGCAACGTGACGTCAAAACGCAACTCGATAAAGCCAGGATAAATTTAGGAAGGGCATTAACCAACTCAGAACAAAATAAAGTAAAAGACGAAGCCATAGAAAAGATCATGAACGCCCGCGAACAAATCGCAAAATTAACCCGCGTAGAAAGAAAAACCAAAAAAACAGCACCAAGCACCACCACTTTTAGCTGGTCTGCCTCGATCAGCACACGTCCACCACGGTAACAATCTCCACTGACAGAAAATAACTGTCACAAGTGGCCTACAGTGGGGGAAATATACTGCTGTAGGTCAACTTATCACTTCCTGCATAATTATATTACATTGCACTAGCTGCATTTTTTGTCTGCCTGTCTTAGGATTAATGGAAGTTTTTCTCTTTCAGTATGCTATTAAGGAGTTTGTGATGAAATTGTTCTATAAACCCGGTGCCTGCTCTTTGTCTCCCCACATTGTATTACGTGAAGCGGGGCTAGACTTCAGTATTGAAAGTGTCGATTTGGCGACTAAAAAAACTGAAACGGGTGAAGACTATTTGCGCATCAACCCGAAAGGACAAGTGCCTGCTCTGCTACTGGATGACGGAAGCCTACTCACTGAAGGTGTGGCTATCGTGCAATATCTGGCAGATAAAGTGCCTGATCGCCACCTGATTGCACCATCAGGCACCCTTTCCCGCTACCACGCCATTGAGTGGTTAAACTTCATTGCGACTGAATTACATAAAGGTTTCAGCCCGCTGTTTAACCCGAAAACACCAGACGAATATAAAGCTATTGCCCGTGAACGGCTGGATAAGCAATTTAGCTATGTCGATGGCGTATTAGCAAAGCATGATTATCTGTTAGGCTCAAAATTCAGCGTAGCCGATGCTTATCTATTTACCGTAACCCGCTGGGCAACTGCACTGAAACTTGAAATTAAACAGCGCAGCCATTTAGATAAATATATGGCGCGGGTAGCAGAGCGTCCGGCAGTTAAAGCCGCGCTGGCAGCAGAAGACGGGAAGAAATAAGAAAGTCACTTATTTGAAGTGCCCCTAAATAAGGGGCACTGCATACCAAGATTATAATTTTGTCGCAGTAAAATGACAGGAAGGGTTAACAATAGCGTCCTGTGCCGCAACCACCTGAAGTTCATACTCCCCCATCTGCTGCGTTTTCAACATCACTTCATATACCGCAGCCGTTACATGCTCCAGCGCTTTATCCAAGGGCTCGCCTTTAAGTAGATTTACCAGCAATAATCCACTGGTCAAATCACCCACACCCACTGGCTGGCGTGCGCCAAAATCTACCAATGGACGACTGATATGCCAGGCATCATCCATGGTCACTAATAACATTTCAAAACAGTCAAGGTGATAACCGGCACGGCTCAAATGTTTGACCAAAACGACTTTCGGCCCTTTCGCACAGAGGTCACGGGCGACTTTTACCGCTTGCTCAACATTGTCTACGTGTACGCCGCTGAGTTGTTCCAGTTCGAGCAGATTTGGCGCAATAATATCACTGGCAGGTAATGCTTCCTGGCAGAAAAACTCTGCCACACCGGGTGCCACGATACAGCCTTTCTCAGGATGCCCCATAACCGGATCACAAAAATACCAGGCGTTAGGATTGGCCTGCTTCACCCGCGCGACAGCCGCCAATATATGACCACCTTGCTCTGGTGAACCAATATAGCCACTCAATACAGCATCACAATCTTTCAGTCGGTCAATATCAGCAATACCTTGTACAATTTCAGTCAGATGGCTGGCCGGCATAACACATCCCGTCCAGTGACCATATTGCGTATGGTTCGAAAACTGTACGGTATTTAGCGGCCAGACATTAACACCCATCCGGCGCATAGGAAATTCAGCCGCGCTATTACCTGCATGGCCAAAAACAACATGTGACTGAATCGAAAGTATATTTTTCATTGGTACGGCCTAAAGTGAATAAACCATCAGCAAAAAAATAAGGGACATATCTTGCCCCTTATTTTCTTTTACTCTTACAGCCAGCTAATCAGGCAATAATGTTTTTTACCGCGGCGCAATAAGGTATAGCGGCCAAATAGACGATCGGCATCCGTGAAAGCGTATTCCGGATCAGATTGCTTCTCACCATTAATCGCCACCGCATTCGAGCTAATCATGGTGCGAGCTTGACCACGGGAAGGCACCAACTCCGCATTGACCAACGCTTGCTGCAAATCGGCGTCACGAGTCAGTTCAATGGTCGGCATACCATCTTGCGCCAGTTGAGCAAAGTCAGCCTCTGTCATGTCGTTTAAATCACCGGAGAACAAGCTGGCAGAGATACGTTTTGCCGCAGCCAGACCTTCTTCGCCATGCACCATACCGGTAACATTTTCCGCCAACACGTATTGAGCGCGTGGCGCTTTGCCACTGTTTTTATCTTCTTCTTCCAGTGCGTTAATCTCTTCCAAACTCATGAAAGTAAAGAATTTCAGGAAGCGATAAACGTCAGCGTCTGCGGTATTGATCCAGAATTGGTAGAATTTGTAAGGGCTGGTTTTCTTCGGATCAAGCCACACCGCGCCACCTTCGGTTTTACCGAACTTGGTACCATCTGCTTTGGTAATTAATGGCACAGTCAGGCCATAAACCTGCTGCTGGTGAAGACGACGGGTTAAGTCGATACCAGAGGTAATATTACCCCATTGGTCAGATCCCCCAATTTGTAATGCAACGCCGTGCGCTTTATTCAGGCAAGCAAAATCATAAGCCTGCAACAAATTGTAGGAGAACTCGGTAAATGAAATACCGCTATCATCGCGATTTAAACGCTGTTTGACGGCTTCTTTGTTGATCATCTGATTAACAGAGAAGTGTTTGCCGATATCACGCAGGAACGTCAACACATTCATGCCACCGAACCAATCGTAGTTGTTAGCCGCAATAGCACTATTGTCACCGCAATCAAAGTCCAGGAATGGCGAAACCTGCCGACGGATTTTCTCCACCCACTCATTCACCGTATCTTCGGTATTCAACTTACGTTCGCTGGCTTTGAAGCTTGGGTCACCAATCATACCAGTCGCCCCCCCCACTAAAGCAACCGGGCGATGCCCTGCCAGTTGGAAGCGCTTTAGGCATAACAATGGAACCAGATGACCCAAATGCAAGCTGTCTGCGGTAGGATCGAAACCGCAATACAGTGAAATTGGCCCTTGCGCCAGTCTCTCTGCTAACGCGTCTTCATCCGTAACCTGGGCAACGAGGCCCCGCTCTTGCAATTGTTTAATCAGGTTGCTGCTGGTCATCAACGACTCCATTGTTTTACAAAATTATTTTTACAAAAAATTTGTCTTTTACGAGGTAACGCGGATTTACACCCTAAATAATTCGAGTTGCAGGAAGGCGACAATTGAGCAAATCCCCAGGAGCTTACTCAAGTAAGTGACTGGGGTGAACGAAAGCAGTCAACGCGCATGCAGCTTGAAGTATGGCGGGTATAGAATAAAGCGCCCGCCCGATGAGCGCTAGGCTTAACCACAATTATTTCATCATTCTCACGGCGCTAAACGGTCAATTTTCCAGGTATCTGCATTCCGTTGATAGATAAATCGGTCATGCAGGCGGTGCTCACCTCCTTGCCAGAACTCGACAGAGTCGAATTTAACCCGGAATCCCCCCCAAAAACTGGGTAGCGGCACCTCACCTTGTTGGAATTTTTGCTTAAGCTCGAGAAATTTACTTTCCAATACGCCACGAGCGGAAATCCGTGAGGATTGCTGGGATACCCAGGCACCAATCTGACTATCTTTGGGGCGAGAACTGAAATATTTCAGCACTTCGAGGGTGGAAAGCCGTTCCGTTGTGCCAAGGAAGATGACTTGCCGGTCAAGCATATGCCAAGGGAATAATAAGCTGATATGCGGGTTTTGCGCCAACTGCTGCGCTTTGCGACTGCCTAAGTTGGTATAGAACACCAAACCCTGGTCGTCATAATGTTTTAGCAGCACAATCCGCTGATAGGGCTGGCCGTTGGCGTCCACTGTCGCCACACACATGGCTGTTGGATCGGGTAAACGCGCATCACAAGCCTGTTTTAACCAGCGCTCAAACAATTCCAATGGATTTTCGGTTAAGTCGCTGCGGCGTAGACCGCCACGAATATATTCACGGCGCAAATCTGCAACATCAAATTCATTATTGTCAGTCATATAAGCTCGGTATCGCGCAGGAAAGCAGTGATTGTCATTTTGCCCTCACAGCGGCAGAATCACAATCACCCTGAGCCGACAACAGCCTGATTACTTGATCAAAGTATTTATTTTATCAACATACAGTCATTGATAATGACTTGAGGTTAATGACAAAGTGCCCGTAACGGTGAAAACAGGCAGATCGTAAAGACGCCGTAAACCCCTCCTTGGAGGCTCGAGCCGCGCCGTCCTTGGCGCGGACGCTTTACTCTTCTACCTGTCCTCACCTTGCAAGATCGCGTCGTTGGGGGTCGTCAGCAGTCTGCAGTCATTGATAATGACTTTTTCGTCTCGCTCAACAAAAGCCGTATTGCCCTTCGACCAGAAAGTATAGTGATTATCACTGTATTTGGCCCCGGAAGCGGCACGAACTTGCGGCAAGGTAAGCTGTTTGCCGTCTAGCACTAAACTGACTTTATCCTGCTTATTATCTTGCATTACCGTTAGCTTGGTACCACCACATTGGTAATGCAAAGTTTCGTTTTTGGGCTGCACCAAACTGCATCCTGTTAGCATCAATACTGCCGCGGTACCCAATACTGCCGTCGTGCCAAATAGATGTTTCATTTTGCCGTCCTTATTGCGTGGATAAGCCACCCTAGTTTATGGCAGCTTAGCACCCTCATCGTGACGATACAGGATAGACTGCTCCTAAAATGGTCTCGCAACTGGCTCCGGTCACTGAGGGTAAATTACCCGATTTACCGGACAAGGTTCGAAAAGCCAACCAGGCGAATGCCAGCGCTTCCATATCATCGCCACTGACACCAAAATCATCAGTAACACACACTTCGGTACCCGGCAATAATGTTGACATCCGTGACATCACTAATGGATTGCGCGCCCCGCCACCACAAACCAGCAGCCGCTCACAACCACCAGCCAACTGAACTTGCTCAGCCACGGAGAGCGCGGTTAGCTCTGCTAATGTCGCCTGGACATCTTCAGGTTTAATACCCGGAATTTTATTCAATTGTTTATCCAGCCACCCGGCATTGAAATACTCACGACCGGTGCTTTTCGGTGCCGGTTTCGCAAAATAGGGGTCACTGTACATCAGTTCCAACAATGGCTGATTTACCTGGCCCGATAGTGCCCAAGCAGCATCCTTATCATAAGGTAGCGAACGATTACGCCAGATCCAGGCATCCATCAGCATATTCCCCGGCCCAGTATCAAAACCGCGCACCGGCAAATCAGGTAAGAGCATAGATAAGTTCGCGATACCGCCGATATTCAACACCATACGCCGTTCCGTGGAATGGGCTAATAAAGCATGGTGGAAGGCCGGAACCAGCGGTGCGCCCTGCCCACCATAAGCCATATCCCGGCGGCGAAAATCCCCAACAGTGGCAATTTTTGTCATGGCAGCAATACGATTATTGTCACCTAATTGCATAGTAAAGGCCGGTTCACCCAGTGGCTCATGCCAAACTGTCTGCCCGTGACAGCCAATTGCCGTGATGTCCTGTGCTGTCAGCCCCGCTTTGGCCAGCAGTGCCAGCACCGCTTCAGCAAATAGTATTCCTAATTGCGCATCGAGCTTACCCACGGCAGATAACGTGGTTGACTGCCCTTGGCACATGCCGAGAATATCTTTTTTTAACTGGAGCGGCATCGGGTGACAATAACTGGCCTGCTGGGCCACCATGCGCTCATCAATGGCGGCCAGAACAACATCGATGCCATCCAGACTGGTTCCCGACATCACCCCAATAAAACGGCCTGATTTCATAGCAATGACCTTATTTCCCATTGTGGGACAAAATAGCAACGAGACTTTACCCAAATCACGTCAGAATAATAAAATTAACACCATGAAAAGATATACTTTTTTAAGTGTATACCGCCATAGGGGCATGTCTTAAAGAATGATTTTTATTTGCAAGAAGGGTCACATAAAAGTCATTACTTCTTACAGTATGAGTTATGACAGTGACATTTCTAACTTTATGAAAGTTAAACTGCCGTTTAATATTGGTTGAAGTATAAACCGCTAAGCTGCGGTCTTATTAGTGTTATCAAAAAATAAAGCACACCGTCAAAAATACGGTAAGTAGTGAAATAAATATTGGGGTAAGCCATACTTTATGCAAATACTAGGCCGTCATTGGACTGGATTTGGATATACCAAGCATACTGAACCGTAATACGGTTATGCATTTTAATAGGAGTTTTTATGATCAAGCCATTAATCGCCGTTGCTATTGCTGCGGTTACTCTGACCGGTTGTGCCAACAACAACACCTTATCTGGTGACGTTTTCAGCGCTTCACAAGCCAAGCAAGTACAAACGGTGACTTACGGTACTCTGCTTTCCGTGCGTCCGGTGACGATTCAAGGCGGCGATGACAACAATGTTATGGGCGCAATCGGTGGTGCTGTACTGGGTGGTTTCCTCGGGAATACTGTCGGTGGCGGCACAGGCCGTAGCCTGGCGACAGCAGCTGGTGCAGTTGCTGGTGGTATGGCAGGACAAGGTGTTCAAGGTGCAATGAACCGTACTGACGGCGTGCAACTTGAAGTGCGTAAAGATGATGGCACCACTATTCTGGTTGTTCAGAAACAAGGCCCAACCCGCTTTAGCGTAGGCCAGCGCGTGATGCTCGCCAGCAGTGGCAGTACAGTGACTGTTAGCCCGCGCTAATCACCTCTGTGTAATATATTTTATGATGTCATCCGTAAAGCCAGAGATCATTGCGATCTCTGGCTTATTTTTACTGCTAAAAATTTTCTTTCTGCTGTGAATTGAGTCTTAAAACTTTATTTTACTTACTTTGTAGTTGAATAATGTTTCTCTCAAGCTTGTCAATCAAACCAGATAACAATTCAATTTCATCTGGTGAAATTCCCCCAAGAATTTCTTTACGGGTGGAACAGATGACTCCATCAACCTGCTCTATTATCGGTGAAGACTGTTCCGTCAGTTTTATCCTCTTTGCACGCCGATCATTTGCACAGGTATGGCGTGTGATTAGACCTTTCTCCTCCAGTTGATCTAAGGTTCTAACCAATGATGGTTGTTCGATACCAATCGCTTTCGCCAGTTGAATCTGGGATTGCTCAGGTGGTAAACGATTAATGTTATGCAAGGTAACCCAATGCGTTTGGGTCAGCTCCAACGGCTTCAACCGGTGGTCTATTAGCGCGCGCCAAACGCGAACTAATCGTGCTAAATCAGATCCTAATGTCGATTCCAATTGCCCCTCCTTTTATTTAGCGTGCTAGCATAACTACCAGAGTCCAGTCTATTTTGGGTAATTAACATTAAAAACACAAATGTATATATACCGTCGATGCTAGGACAATAGCAATAAATACGGGGAATCCTTTAGCAAAAATTATGTATTTACTAAAATTACCTCTTAAGGATTAACCTTATGTATGTATCTATATTATCCACAAGTGCACCCCTGTCAGACTTGGTTTTAGGTGCCTCTATCTATTTCCCGCCAATTTTTAAGGCGGTTATGCTAGGTTTAGTGTTATGGCTACTGATCCATCATATGCTGCGGAATTGGATCTACTCGGGTGATATCTGGCATCCAATATTAATGGATCTGTCCATTTTTGTCATTGCGGTCAGCGTTTCTTTATGGATATTAGCCGGTTGGTAAATTGATATGAATCATCAGTCTCTTAAATATTTCTCTTCTGTCATCGTATTCGCCTTTGCACTTTGTGCCGGTTGGTGGATGTGGAATTATTATATGCAATCCCCCTGGACTCGTGATGGCAAAGTCCGGGCAGAATTAGTCAGTATCACACCAGAAGTCTCTGGCCGATTGGTTAAAATATTAGTTCATGATAACCAGTTGGTAAGCACTGGAAGCTTATTATTTGTCATTGACCCACAGCCCTATCAATTAGCATTGGATAATGCCCAAGCTGCCGTGGTACGGGCGCAGGCAGAACTGGCCAAAGCCAATCATGAAGCCGAACGTCGGCGGAATTTACCTAAAAATATCATTTCAGGCGAAGATCTCGACATTGCCAACCTAACAGCTGACAGCATGAAGGCCGCGTATCAAGGCGCGCAGGCAAACCTCGAACAGGCGAAATGGAATCTGAGCAAAACGCGGGTTTATGCCCCCGCCAATGGCTATATCACCAACTTGCAAACCCGGGTTGGCGACTATGCAACCGTTGGCACTCCATTAGTTGCACTTATCGATACCGACTCATTTTATGTGATGGGGTATTTCGAAGAAACCAAGCTCAGACACATTAGAGAAGGTAATGAAGCCAAGATTGTTTTGTATAATGGCAATATTCCTTTACGCGGTGTGGTCGAAAGTATTGGGCGAGCCATTTATGATCAAAGCGTCGATAGCAGCGGGAGTTTGTTGATTGATGTGAAACCTAATGTCCCTTGGGTTCGTCTGGCACAGCGGGTACCCGTCAGGATTAAATTGCTGGATGTTCCGCCCAATGTCACCTTGATCGCTGGCACCACCTGCACCATTTCGCTGGCAAATTAAAAATGCGCCTCTCTTTCCCCTCATGGCAGCAAACTCCCTGGGGCAAAGCCAATGCGGGTCAGTGGCGTTATACATTGCGCAATTCGCTGGCAATGTGTTTATCGCTATGGATTGCGTTTGCACTGAATTTGGATGAGCCCTATTGGGCGATGACCTCTGCGGCGGTAGTCAGTTTTCCAACGGTTGGCGGTGTTATCAGTAAAAGTATTGGCCGGGTTATTGGTAGCCTGATTGGTGCCGCCGCATCATTGATGATTGCAGGTCATTGTCTAAATGACCCTTGGTTGTTCACCTTTGTCATTGCTGCCTGGATTGGTCTGTGTACTTTTGTCTCCAATCACTATCAAAATAACGTTTCTTATGCTTTCGCTTTGGCTGGCTATACCACCGCGATCATTGCCTTTTCTACTGTCAATACTACTGATACACAACAAATCTTTGATATTGCCCAAGCCCGGGTTTGTGAGGTTATTACCGGCATTCTTTGCGGTGGTCTGATGATGATGCTGCTCCCCAGCACTTCGGACGGCGAAGCACTGCTGACATCCCTGCGCCGTATGCAATCACGGTTGTTAGAACATGCAGAATTATTATGGCAAACCGAGCAAACACCGCAGATTCGCACCTCCCATGAGGGGCTGATTGGCCAGATTCTTACGATGAATCTGCTGCGTATTCAGGCATTTTGGAGCCATTACCGTTTACGGCGACACAATAATGTATTGAATTTCATTTTGCATCGCCAGTTACGCATCACCAGCGTAATTACCAGTCTGCGCCGTATGTTGGTTAACTGGCCATCGCCACCGGAGAATCTGCCCGCCGTTCTCAATCAATTGCTAAACGCCTTACAACAACCTGACTGTGATAAGTATCAGATAGCCAGGATCCTGCAACAAATTGCTCCCCATGATGAGTTTGATTATCGCCATCGGGCCTTCTGGTTGCGCTTGCGACATTTTTGTTGGTTATATTTGCAAGTTAATCGCTGGCTGGCCCAACTGGATAAGGAACCGGAAAGCGGCATGTTGTTGCCCCCGGCCGTGACCTCCCTGGCTCGCCACACCGACACCTATGAGGCCGCCTATAACGGCCTGAGAACCTTTGTGTGCATTGTTATCGGTTGTGCCTTCTGGATAAATACGCAGTGGAGTTCCGGCGCTGCTGCTCTGTCATTGGCGGCGGTCAGTTGCGTGCTTTACTCTGCCACCCCTTCGCCAACTGACAGCATTGCCACGCTAGTGAAAGCCATTATTTTGCTTTCGATTGGCTGTTTTATTCTGAAATTTGGCGTGATGGTACAAATTGATGATTTTTGGCAATTTGCCGCGGTGTTGTTTCCCATTTTAATCACCATGCAAATGATGAAGCTTCAGCATCCGGCTTATGCTTCCCTATGGGGGCAATTGATTGTTTTTATGGGTTCATTTTTAAGCGTGACCAATCCCCCGAGCTATGATTATCAAGAGTTCCTCAATGATAATATTGGTAAATTAGTTGGCGTGATGTTGGCAGGTGTGGCATTTCAGATACTGCGTCCCAGCTCAGATAAACGCAAGAGTCGGCGCATTGTTCGCATGCTACGGCGTGACTTTATCGATCAACTCAGCGCACACCCGCAACAAAGTCAGAATCAATTTGAATCACTGATATATCACCGCGTCAATCAACTCAATCTTAGCAAAGATCAACCCGCGCGCTTGTGGCTACTGCGGTGGGGAATGGTGCTGCTCAATTGCAGCCATGTGGTCTGGCAGTTACGCGATTGGCAAACCACTTCTGCACCTTTGTCTGCCGTGCGGGACGTGTGTATTCATTGCCTGAAAGGTTGTATGACCGAGAAAGGTATTCAGCCAAGTTCACTACAAGCTACGTTGCAAGAATTGCAGCGTATGAGTGCTATTTTAGGACAATATCCGGATGCTACAGGCCGAGAACTGGCTGGGCTTATCTGGCGGCTGTATTGTTCGCTAACACAATTGCAAATGGCGGTGCCGGGCGAAGAAAGCAAAGTTGCGCCAGCCTGAGGCTCGCTGGCGCAAAGGATAAAATTAAGGCACGTCATAGCCCAGTGCAGCACGACGAATACGGAACCACTGCTGGCGAGTCAGGGTTAGGGAGAGCGATGCCCAGGCAGTTTTAACGCGCTCTATCTTGCCGGAACCAATAATCGGTAAGGGTGCCGATGGCAAACGCAGAACCCAGGCATACACCACTTGCTCGATACTTTCAGCGCCAATCTCATCAGCTATTGTCTGTAACTCATGACGTAATGTTTGGAATTCAGGGTCGCTAAACAAACGCCCGCCCCCTAAACAAGACCATGCCATTGGCTTAATACGCAACTGCTGGCAAGCATCCAGTGTCCCATCCACAATGGCAGGTTGGTGCAACGGTGAAATCTCAACCTGATTAGTGACCAATGAGAATGGCAAGCGTGACTGCAACAAACTAAATTGCGTAGGCGAAAAGTTTGAAACACCAAAATGTTTCACCTTGCCGCTTTTATGTAATTGAGTGAATGCTTCAGCAACTTCATCTGCATCCATCAATGGGTCTGGGCGATGGATTAGCAATAAATCAAGATAATCTGTATGCAGATGCGTTAAGGATTGTTCTGCACTTTCAATGATATGGGAACGATCCGTAATATAATGCCCCAACGCATGCTCTGGCTTAGCCGTGGTGGCAATACCACATTTACTGACTAATTCCAGTTGGCTACGTAAGGAAGGCTTAAGGCGCAATGCCTGGCCAAATGCCTGTTCGCATTGATAGCCGCCATAAATATCAGCGTGATCAGCAGTAGTGATGCCCAACTCAACATGTTGCTCAATAAAGGCCAACAACTGTTGCGGTGTCATCTCCCATTCCATCAGCCGCCAATAGCCGCAAATCATGCGAGAAAACTCAGGCCCAAGTGGAGCCAGTTGGCTACGTGTATCCATTATTTGCTACCTCATTTGTTTATCTCTCTTAAGCATACACAACCGGCAGAAAGGTTAAATCCTCCCTGAGTAATGAATTGGGGCTGAGCAGTGAAATCGCCATAATCGCTAAACACTAAGGTAAAACAATGGCGAATCAGAATAATGAAGGTTGTTCTGGTAGCGGGTCATCCAGCTGTTTGTTAGCGCGCTGCAAACGTAACAAGCGCTGGTGACACAGCCGCAGGACATCCCGCTTTTGCGGATCACTCATTTTCATCCAATTAAAGCGCTCATCCCGGCTACGCATACACCCACGGCAAAAGCCACGGTCATCTGTTTGACAGATACCACGGCATGGGCTGGGGATGTCAAAAAACTCAAGTTGCTGAGCCAAATCGCCTCTCCTGCTGCTGACATACCTGAAGAACTTGAGGTTGCAGGTAGGCAGCAAATGAATGAACCCCGATGAGCTTACTCAAGTAAGTGATTCGGGTAAGTGAATACAACTAACCCCCCTGTGGCCCCAAGTACCAGAGGTAGTACTTTAATTGAAGCCTGCTTCAGCGCGACTGGCAAGTTCCTATTGCTAATCACGTTACACACTATGCCCTGACCGCTAAGGTTATCTTAAGTTTTATTCAGTAGCATTTCGTTAATTGGTTAATACTAGGGTCTGATGTTTACAATGAATGTTCGATACAAGTTACAGTGTAACGGATTGGTGTTTATTTTAATCACTGCACTATTTTTTACTCTCTTTCAGAATGCGCTGTTTATTTATAAAGCCTGGTCGTTAATTCACTTTGACAGCAGTGATAGTTATTTCTTTGCAGCAACTATTCCGCTGGTGATTTTCTGCGCCCTTAATATTATTTTTAGTCTTTTAGCCGTACCTGTACTGCGTAAGCCAATCATTATTTTGTTTTTGCTGGGGAGTGCAGCGGCCAACTATTTTATGTTCAGCTATGGTGCCGTTATCGACGCCAATATGATGCAAAATGCGTTTGAGACCAACGCACAGGAAGCAACCGCCCTTTTCACGCCGCGCATGGCTTTATGGTTGCTGATATTAGGTATTTTCCCCGCCATTATTATCTGTTTCGTGCGTATCCGAGCGACGCGCCCTTGGTGGTATATGCTGGGGCTAAGAGCCGCCAATATTCTGGCGTCAGTCGTCATTATTCTGCTGATCGCGGCATTATTTTATAAAGATTACGCTTCGCTTATCCGGAATAATAAAAGCATTGTTAAAATGCTAACACCGTCCAATTTTGTCAGTGGGAGTTTTCAATTCGCCAAACATAAATATTTCGCCAGTAATATGTCATTAGTGACAATCGGGGAAGATGCCCATAAAGGCCCCTTGATTAGCGGGCAACAAAAGAAAACGCTAGTGATATTAGTGGTGGGCGAAACCGCTCGCGCAGAGAATTTCTCCTTAGGTGGCTATGAGCGGGAAACCAATCCACGACTGAAAAAACAGGATGTGACCTATTTCAAGAATGCATCATCCTGCGGCACTGAAACAGCGGTATCCGTGCCTTGTATGTTCTCAAATATGCCGCGGCAAAATTATGATGCAACACTTGCCAGCCATCAGGAAGGCTTGATGGATATTCTTGCCCATGCCGGGTTAAATGTGTTGTGGCGCGAAAATGATGGTGGCTGTAAAGGTGCCTGCGATCGCATTCCTCATCAGGACGTCACACAGCTGCAATTAACCACTGATTGTGAGAATGGTGTTTGCATGGATAATGCATTGCTCTACAAGTTAGATAATTATATCAAGGGGCTACAAAGCGATGGCGTTATTGTGTTACATCAGATGGGCAGTCACGGCCCAGCTTACTATCGCCGATCCACGTCAGAAATACGTCAGTTTGCTCCTACCTGTGATAGCAACCAAATTCAGGATTGCACGCCACAGGAACTGGTCAATACCTATGACAATTCCATTCTTTATACTGATGCGATGCTCGATAACACCATCAAATTACTGCAACAGCATAATGATAGATTTAACACCGCACTGGTTTATCTCTCTGACCACGGAGAATCGTTAGGTGAAAATGGCATGTATTTACATGGCACACCCTATATGTTTGCCCCCAGCCAGCAGACACATATTCCTTTTTTGATGTGGTTGTCGCCTGAATACACCAAAAACTATGGCATTGATCGCCAGTGTTTGTCCGATAGCGCGCAACATGATGAGATTTCACAAGATAATCTCTTCCACACCATTTTAGGAATGATGAATGTTCAAACTACTGAATATCAATCTGGAATGGATTTGCTACAAAAATGTCGAAGTTAAGGCAAACCGATAAAAAAGTAGTCATAAATAAATAGCCGATAGATATCTATATTGATGCCAGCGTACTCTCCGCTGGCATTTTTTTTCTTGACCTAGACCGATCGGTCTATTAATCTTTCGAGCATGAACAAAACACAGCACGCACATGTAGACACTCGTGAACATCTATTAGCAACCGGTGAGAGCCTCAGCCTACGCCTCGGTTTTAATGGCATGGGTCTCAGCCAGTTACTCACGACTGCGGGTATCCCTAAGGGTTCGTTTTATCACTATTTCCGCTCAAAGGAAGTATTTGGTGAGGCGATGCTACAGCGCTATTTTGATCGCTATGATGCACAGATGGCAACCCTGTTAACCGGTTCACAAGGTGATAAGCGCCACCATCTGCTGCACTATTTTGCTCAAGCGATTGCTAACTATTGTGGCAGTGAATGCCACAATGCTTGTCTGGCGGTTAAACTATCAGCTGAAGTGAGTGATTTATCTGAACCTATGCGTCATGCGTTAGATATCGGCACTGCTCGCGTCATTGGTCGTTTGCAAGATGCCATCGAAGCCGGCATTGAAGAAGGCTCTTTGCGTATTACGCTTTCCCCTGCGGCAACCGCAGAAACGCTCTATGCCTTGTGGCTGGGCGCTTCGTTGCGAGCGAAGGTGAAACGATCAGTTGCGCCGCTGACCTGTGCGCTAGAAAGTATCGAACTGATTTTACAACCCGCTCAATGATCCTGAATGTTATGTTTTTTATTTTCAGGGTTTACCCAGTCACTAGTCGACTGGTCTATTAATATAGGACGCACCATGAAGACTGCTAAACTGTTCTCCCCTTTGAAGGTTGGCGCGCTCACTTTGCCAAACCGTGTATTTATGGCTCCACTGACGCGTTTACGTAGTATTGAGCCAGGTGATATTCCTACTCCTTTAATGGCTGAATATTATCGTCAACGCGCCAGTGCAGGTTTGATTATCACTGAAGCGACTCAGATTTCTTTCCAGGCGAAAGGCTACGCTGGCGCTCCGGGGTTGCACACTCAAGAGCAGTTAAACGCCTGGAAAAAAATCACGCAAGCTGTGCATGATGAAGGTGGACATATTGCCGTGCAACTGTGGCATGTGGGCCGTATTTCACACAACAGTTTACAGCCAGGCCAACAAGCACCTGTTGCGCCATCTGCCATTGCCGCAGATACCCGCACCACTGTTCGTGATGACACGGGTGCCTGGGTTCGTGTTCCCTGCTCTACGCCGCGCGCACTGGAAACAGAAGAGATCCCTGGCATCATTAATGATTTCCGCCAGGCAACAGCCAATGCCCGTGAGGCTGGGTTTGATTATATTGAATTGCATGCGGCCCACGGCTATTTATTACATCAATTTATGTCTCCGGCATCAAACCAGCGTACTGACCAATACGGTGGCAGCATTGAAAACCGAACTCGCCTGACCTTAGAAGTGGTTGATGCCACAGCGGCTGAATGGGGCGCTGAGCATATTGGTATCCGTATTTCACCTTTAGGCCCATTCAATGGTTTGGATAATGGTGAAGATCAGGAAGAAGCGGCGCTGTATCTGATTGAAGAATTAAACAAACGCCATATTGCTTATCTGCACATTTCCGAGCCAGACTGGGCTGGCGGTAAACCTTATTCGGATGCATTCCGCGATGCTGTGCGTGCCCGCTTCAAAGGGGTGATTATCGGCGCAGGTGCTTATACCGCAGAAAAAGCCGAAAACCTGATTGAGAAAGGATTTATTGATGCCGTTGCCTTTGGCCGCAGCTATATTTCCAACCCGGATCTGGTTGAGCGTTTGCAGCAAAATGCGCCACTGAATGAGCCTGACGGTGAAACCTTCTACGGGGGTGGCGCTAAGGGCTATACCGACTATCCAAAGCTGTAAATCTTGCTTAGTTGTGAATCAATTTCTCTGCTCACGGTCAGGCAATATGCCTGGCCGTTATCATTTGCAGTCTATTCATTTTCTGTAACCCATTGAACTGATTTAATTACCAAGGCTATACTTAAACTTGGTTTCATTCACTCTTGCCCACAATTCAGGCAACATATCAACAGAGGGTATTATGCGCCTACTCCATACCATGATCCGCGTCGGTGACCTGCAACGTTCCATCGATTTCTACACCAAGGTATTAGGGATGCGTTTGCTGCGTACCAGTGAAAATACCGAATATAAATACTCACTGGCATTCGTCGGCTACAGCGATGAGAGCGAAGGCTCAGTGATCGAGTTGACCTATAACTGGGGCGTAGACAGTTACGAGATGGGAACGGCATTCGGTCATTTGGCTTTGGGGGTGGATGATGTTGCCGCCACCTGCGACCAAATTCGCAATGCTGGTGGCAAAGTGACCCGTGAAGCAGGCCCGGTCAAGGGCGGTAACACGGTTATTGCTTTTGTCGAAGATCCAGACGGTTACAAAATAGAGCTAATCGAGAATAAAAGTGCCGGACACGGCCTCGGAAACTGATTAGCAAGAAGGCACCTGCAAGGTGCCTTTTTTCTCATCGCGATATCCCCCTGCATCCCACGCCAAAATTTGACATAATGCGTGCTGAATTCGATGAAGATAAGAAACTGATGGCAGATAAAAGTGACCTTAACGCCCTGAGTGGCCGTTTTCGTGGGTATTATCCCGTAGTAATTGATGTAGAAACCGCCGGTTTTAATGCTCAAACTGACGCATTATTAGAGATTGCTGCCGTCACTTTGCAAATGAACAAGGACGGTTGGCTGCTGCCTGATGAAACGCTACATTTTCATGTAGATCCGTTCGAAGGTGCCAATCTGGAACCCGAAGCGCTGGCATTTAATGGAATAGACCCCACCAATCCATTACGTGGTGCAGTGAGTGAACATGATGCGTTACATGCTATTTTCAAAGCTGTGCGCAAAGGGTTGAAAGAACAAGGCTGTAACCGCGCCATTATCGTCGCGCATAATGCTCATTTTGATCACAGCTTTGTGATGGCCGCGGCTGAACGCGCCAGCTTGAAGCGTAACCCGTTCCACCCATTTGCCACTTTCGACACCGCAGCACTTAGTGGGCTGGTTCTGGGGCAAACCGTATTGGCAAAAGCTTGCCTGACGGCAGGTATTCCGTTTGATAGCAGCCAGGCTCACTCTGCTTTGTACGATACAATGCAAACGGCGAAATTATTCTGTGAGTTGGTCAATCGTTGGAAGAAATTGGGTGGCTGGCCGGTACCGGCGGGTGAATCTGAGTAACCTAACTCAAGTCAATAATTGCAAATTCACTATTAAAAAAGGTGGCCTGCGAGCCACCTCAGACTGCTGACAAACCCCAACGACTCGATCTTGCAAGGTGAGGACAGGTAGAAGAGTAAAGCGTCCGCGCCACGGACGGCGCGGCTCGAGCCATCAGGGACGATTTTACGGCGTCTTTATGATCTACCTGTTTTCACCGCTGCGGGCACTTTGTCAATAACCTCAGGCAGCTTAAGTAGCTGCCTTTTTATTTATTACCTAAGCTGGCAGCTCATTACTCTGCTGCAGGTTTTTCTTCTTCAGTACGGTATTTATCTGCCGTCTCTTTCAACAGTTGTTGCAGTTCACCACGCTGATACATTTCCATCAGGATGTCGCAACCGCCCACCAATTCGCCGTCAACCCACAGTTGTGGGAAAGTTGGCCAGTTAGCGTATTTTGGCAGCTCAGCACGGATATCTGGATTCTGCAAAATATCAACGTAAGCAAAGCGTTCGCCACAAGCAGATAGCGCCTGTACAGCCTGAGCAGAGAAACCGCAGTTTGGCAGTTTTGGTGAGCCCTTCATGTAAAGCAGGATGGGGTTTTCTGCTATCTGGCGCTGAATTTTATCAATCGTCGTCATTTCTTGCTTCCTCAAGCCATTTAGTGGCTACAATACTTAGAACCTATCCATTAGGGCTATTTTATTATTGCGTCCAGCCTATTGTAGCGACTGTCACCACTGGAATAAAACGCCATCTTTTGCAGGGGTTTTACTCGGTTAGTTGTGGATTATATTATCAGCTACAAATATGTGCATTTAGAATAACATTTTTGATCCCTTCTCTTCATTATTATCTTCACTGAGGGATACCAGAAATTCGGGTCGACTAACTCGTTGACGTATGGTTGATTTAAGTTCATTAGCCGTGTGAAAAAACGACAATTGCGACGCCATTAACGTTTTCTCACAATATCGACTAAAATCCTGTAGCTCTCCGCTTTTTTATATCCGGAGTTTCGGCAATACTGTGACTCTTCATCTTCATTTCAGGGCCAAGGTTGGTAGCGTTATTATGCGTTTAATACTTACGCTGTTTGTGCTGCTGTTTACCCAGCTATTTCTAAACCTCGCACATGCGTCGCCGCAGGCTCACGTCTCGGCTGAGCAAAAAAAAGGCCAAGTCAGTCAGGCCAGTCCTGATGACCGTAAAAAGCGTAAAGCTGATAAAAATACTAAAAAAGCCAAAATTGATAACAACAAAACCAATAGTAAAAATGTGACAAATAAAATAGCGACCAACAACGATAAAAAGAAAACGGCAGCTACCGCCAGCAAAACCATTAAGAAAAAGGCACAGGAAGTCAGCAAACCTACCAGCCCAAAAGTCACTAGTAGCAAAAAAACGAATATTAAAACTGCTAGCAATAAAAAAGCGGCAGTTAAAAAAACCGAAAAAGTGGCTTACGGTCGCCATCGCAATAAAACCCAAGGTAAAGCCGCGACCGAATTAGTAGCAAATAGTAAAATAAAACTCAGCCCTGCGCATAAAAAGCGCTATCAGCATGCTAAACAGACCGCAATGAGCAAACTGATGAAGCAAGTAGGGAAACCTTATCGCTGGGGTGGCACCTCCCCTAATACCGGTTTTGATTGCAGCGGGCTTATTTACTACGCCTATAAAGATGTCATCAGAATAAAAATGCCACGTACTGCTAATGAAATGTATCATTTGCGCGATGCAGCACCGGTTAAACGCGCTGAATTAGAAAGTGGTGATTTAGTGTTCTTCAATATTGCTAATCGCGGTGTTGCTGATCATGTCGGCGTTTATTTAGGCAACGGCAAATTTATTCAGTCACCACGCACCGGTGAAGAAATTCGTATCAGCATGCTAGACAACGACTACTGGCAAGATCATTATGTCGGCGCTCGTCGTGTTGTGACACCGAAAACTATCCGCTAAACCAAGCACCGCACCCGGTAGCCCTATCGGGTGCTTGTATACCTGTCAAACATACCTGTCAAACTTCAACCAGCCAATATCCCATCAAATAATATGGTTATGCCTGTCATTCCTGTTAAAAGTTGTTAAAATTAATGCCCACAATAAAAATACAACAATTACGATTTTAACCGCTCCTCACCACATCTTAGTGAGCTAACGTTCGGATTTGAGGAGCAAACACCCTGAGCAACCCCGAAAGGAGAGAGCTATGTCTTTTGAATTACCGGCATTACCTTATGCACAAAATGCACTGGAACCGCACATTTCTGCTGAAACGCTGGAATACCATTACGGCAAGCACCACAACACCTATGTGGTAAACCTCAATAACCTGATCAAGGATACTGAGTTTGCAGGTAAATCCTTGGAGGAGATTGTCAAAACCTCCAGTGGCGGTATTTTTAACAATGCAGCTCAAGTTTGGAACCACACCTTTTACTGGCACTGTTTATCACCTAATGGCGGCGGCGAGCCGACAGGAAAAGTCGCCGATGCCATTAATCAATCCTTTGGATCTTTTGCTGAATTTAAAGCGCAATTTACTGATGCGGCGGTAAAAAACTTTGGCGCGGGCTGGACCTGGCTGGTCAAAAAAACGGATGGCACGTTAGCTATTGTCAGCACATCAAATGCGGCGACACCGCTGACGACCGCTGATAAGCCATTGTTAACTGTGGATGTATGGGAGCACGCTTACTATATTGATTATCGTAATGCGCGACCAAAATATCTGGAGAATTTCTGGGCGCTGGTGAATTGGTCTTTCGTTGAGAAAAACTTAGCCTGATAAGACAAGAAGCAAAAGACGCCGGGTAATCATATTACCAACAGAAATAATTAAGGGCGGGTTAACCGCCCTACTTATCACTTCACACCGGCACGCGGCTTAATTAATTCATGACCGCCACGAAGCTAAAGGCAATAATCATCGCCAGTGCACCAACAGTCGTAATCAGCGACATTTTCAGATTGGTATCCATAAGAACTCCTCAGCCGGTTTATTTTAGTAGGGTAAAGGCACATAGTTAGTGCGTTAAATTATTTTCCCACAGTTAAGAAAAAAAATCTTGTGCCCATTACGCACTTTATAACATTGATTACCTCTTCCACTTTTCCTCCAGATCAGCCAAAATTCGCAGTTCATAACTGTATGCCGACTAATAACGTCTAATAAATACTCTCAGACGACCATCTGACTTAGCTCTCCAGCCTACTATCTTGTTTCTGTCTGAGCGGTGTTCGAGTCATGCAGGCAAACGATTAACATAATACTTACCTGCTGTAACAGGTGAGCTTAGGAGTCATTCTTTTTATGGCAACGATTAAAGATGTGGCCAAACACGCGGGTGTGTCTACTACCACCGTTTCGCACGTTATCAACAAAACTCGTTTCGTCGCCGAAAACACCAAGGCCGCTGTGTGGGCAGCCATTAAAGAACTGCATTATTCACCGAGTGCTGTGGCGCGCAGTTTGAAAGTTAATCACACTAAATCAATTGGCTTGTTGGCGACATCCAGCGAAGCCCCCTATTTTGCTGAAGTGATCGAAGCGGTTGAAAATAGCTGTTATAGCAAAGGCTACACTCTGATTTTATGTAACTCTCATAATAATCTGGACAAGCAAAAAGCCTATTTGGCGATGCTGGCACAAAAGCGTGTTGATGGCTTATTGGTGATGTGTTCTGAATATCCGGAACAGCTACTGGGAATGTTAGAGGATTATCGCAATATTCCAATGGTAGTGATGGATTGGGGAACCGCCCGTGGCGATTTTACCGATTCGATTATTGATAATGCATTCGAAGGCGGTTATTTAGCTGGCCGTTATCTTATTGAGCGTGGTCACCGCGATATCGGGGCTATCCCCGGCCAGCTATCGCGTAATACCGGTGGCGGTCGCCATCAGGGCTTCCTAAAAGCATTAGAGGAGGCCAACATCACCCTGCGAGAAGAATGGGTGGTTCAAGGTGATTTTGAGCCAGAATCCGGCTATAAAGCCATGCATCAAATTCTGACACAAAAGCATCGTCCGACTGCTGTATTCTGTGGTGGCGATATTATGGCAATGGGCGCGATATGCGCCGCAGATGAATTAGGTTTGCGTGTACCACAAGATATTTCGGTGATCGGGTATGACAATGTGCGTAATGCGCGCTATTTCTCGCCGGCGTTGACCACCATTCATCAGCCGAAAGAGCGATTGGGTGAAACGGCTTTTGCTATGTTGCTCGACAGAATTGTCAGCAAACGCGAAGACCCTCAAACCATTGAAGTACATCCAAAACTAGTCGAACGTCGTTCTGTTGCTGATGGCCCATTCCGCGATTATCGTCGCTAAGCACAGTTATCATCGCTAAACATTTAGTCTGCCGGTAGCGCCCTGTTACCGGCGGCTAATTCTGCCGAAGCTCATTATCCGTGCCATTAGCATCTCTTAGCCACTCATCATTTAACGTGACACTGTCACCCAAATATTCCAACATCCAGGCTAAGGCCGGGGAATGGTTATTCTGCTCCCACGTCAAGCAACACGGGCTAGCAGGTAAGGGGTCAGCGAGTGTTAAGGCTGCCAGTTTCCCTTGTGCAATCAGGGGCGATACCATATGAGCGGGCACCATGCCAATACATAACCCCTCACACAGACAGTCTATGCCCGTCGCCCAATCCGGTGCCACTAATCGCTGTTGGTTATCCAACGTCCAGGTATCTCGTTTCGGCAAATTTCGCGCAGTATCCTCTAAACAGAGGGAGGGATAAGGCCGCAACTGATCGTCGTTAAGTGGCCCGGTTAGCTGCGCTAAAGGGTGATTGATACTTACTACGCAATGCCAGGTCAGAAAACCCATGTCACGGAAGACGAACCGCCCGCCAACCGGGATGGCACGCGTCGCACCAATGGCCATATCCGCTTGCCCATCCGCCAGCGCATCCCAAACGCCGTTAAAGACTTCATAACGCACCCGCAATTCGATATCGGGAAAATGGCGATAAAAATCCAGCACTAAACGGCGGCTTCGCTGAGGTTTGACAATTTTATCGACCACGATATTTAATTGCCCGCGCCAGCCATTCGCCACTTGTTGACATTGACGACGTGTGTCATTCATTTTTTTGATAACATCACGCGATTCTTTAATAAAAACTTTGCCTGCTTCGGTCAATTCTACATCCCGATGGCGGCGCGCAAATAGCGGCACAGCCAACCACTCCTCCAATTGACGCACGGTATAACTTATCGCAGACGGTACGCGGTGCAATTCTTGCGCAGCAGCGCTGAAACTCCCGGTGCGCGCAACAGCATCCACCACATCTAATGAGTATTCTGACCACATGGTTTTGCGCTTCCTTTAAACGGAATTTTTGACATCAATTTTTTTGATAGCATGGCGCAAATATTACCGTTTCACAACAGAATATCGCGTCGTTAGAATGCCCCCGCAATTAATTTTCGATAACAAAAGTTTTACCTGCAAAAACTATAATTTAGCCAAAGTCATTGGAACCACAGGCAGGCAGCAAACGAACACATCCCGATGAGCTTATATCAATAAGTGATGCGGGTAAGTAAGAGCAGCTAACACCCCTGCGGTTTCAAGGACGAAGGATATAATGAGAAACAACAATGAAAACAACATCGAGCTTCATGTTCTACCTGGCCGGTTTGAGCATGTTGGGGTATCTGGCCACTGACATGTATTTGCCCGCCTTTGGTGCCATGCAACAAGAACTCCAAACCTCCGCCGGCTCCATCAGCGCCAGCCTTAGTATCTTTCTCGCGGGTTTCGCGATCGCCCAACTTATCTGGGGACCCGTTTCGGACAAAATAGGCCGCAAACCGGTGCTGTTAGCAGGGTTAGGGTTATTTGCTATCGGCTGCCTGGGGATTTTATGGGTTGAAACTGCGGCGCAGTTATTGGTTTTGCGCTTTATTCAGGCGGTGGGGGTCTGTTCCGCTGCGGTGAGCTGGCAAGCCTTAGTGGTCGATCGCTATCGCGACGGCAAGGCCAACCGAGTATTTGCGACCATTATGCCATTAGTGGCGTTATCCCCTGCGCTCGCGCCATTACTGGGTGCCTGGTTATTAAACCATTTCAGCTGGCGCTCAATTTTTGTCGTGCTATTGGCGATTACCCTGCTGCTACTGATTCCGACCGCCTTGCTTAAGGAACGGAAAAAAACAGCGCCGGATAACGTAGATAGAAGCAAAAACGCCATTAGTTTCTGGCAGTTACTGAAGTCTCCGGTATTCAGCGGCAACGTGATGATGTTTGCTGCATGCAGTGCCGGTTTTTTTTGCCTGGCTAACGGGTTCACCTTTTATTTTAGGTGATATGGGATATAGCCCGAATGTCATTGGTTTGAGTTATGTTCCACAAACAGTAGCCTTTCTACTGGGGGGATTTGGTTGCCGTAGTGCATTGAGTCGAATCAAGGGTAACACCCTACTGCCGTGGCTGTTGGCCGGTTATGCTATCAGTATGATTGCACTTTATCTGATAGCAACGCTGACGACGCCAACACTGGTGACCTTACTTATTCCGTTCTGCTTAATGGCGCTTGTGAATGGTGCCTGCTACCCTATTACCGTAGCAAATGCATTAATGCCCTTTCCTGCCAGTACGGGTAAAGCAGCAGCGTTGCAAAACACACTACAACTGGGCTTGTGTTTTATTGCCAGCATGATGGTGTCGGCCTATATCAGCCAACCTTTGCTGGCAACCGTCACTGTGATGCTGTCAACGGTAGCTTTAGCCGCATTGGGATATGGCATTCATTGTTATGCGTTGAGGAAAGAAAAAGTCCATACTAATAATAATGACTATAATTGCGTGGAGTCATAATTCCTTGTAAAAATAGTCACTAAGTGAAATTTTGGCCGGGAAAGATTTAGTATTGAGAAAGCTTCCCGGCAAGCCTATACTCGGTTTAACCGATTATAATATCATTTAAAAAAAGCATTATCTTAAGCACTTGCTGGACGCGTGGATTGCGTCACATTTACTCTTATGGATGAGCAGCCCTAAATTAGGGTTTCTTCTTAATCTTCCTCTGTCCGTAATGGATACCAAACACCAACTTTATTGGTATGTATCTGCGCATATAGTTTTTATCGCGGGTCATAAGTCAGAAGAAAGTGATGGAGAAGCTATGAGTTCATCCTGTATAGAAGACCAGAGTATTCAAGAAAATCCGTGGTTTCGCATTGTACAAGAAATGCTGAGCCGCGCTGATATTGAAATCAATGGCTCACGTCCCTTCGATATTAGAGTTAATAATCCAGACTTCTTTAAGCGGGTATTACAAGAAGGATCTTTGGCATTAGGTGAGAGTTATATGGATGGCTGGTGGGAATGCGATCGGCTGGATATTTTCTTCCAGCGCGTTCTCAGAGCTGGTCTGGAGCATCAACTTCCACACCATTTCAAAGATACTTTACGCATTGCTGCCGCACGTATTATCAATTTGCAATCGAAGAAACGAGCTTGGATTGTCGGCAAAGAACATTACGATCTCGGTAATGATCTGTTTAGCCTAATGCTCGACCCCAATATGCAATATTCTTGCGCCTATTGGAAAGATGCGGCCACCCTTGAACAAGCGCAGGAAAATAAATTGCAGATGATCTGTGAGAAGCTGCAATTAGCACCGGGTATGAAGCTGCTCGATATCGGTTGTGGCTGGGGTGGGCTAGCCGCTTACGCCGCGCGCCATTTCGGGGTGTCGGTTTCAGGTGTCACTATTTCAGCTGAACAGCAAAAATTGGCACAAAAACGCTGTGAAGGTTTGGATGTCACTATTTTGCTGCAAGATTATCGCGACCTGGATGAACAATTCGATCGTATTGTCTCGGTGGGAATGTTCGAACATGTTGGGCCTAAAAATTACAGCACCTATTTTGAGATAGTTAAACGTAATTTAAAACCTGACGGTTTATTTCTGCTACATACCATCGGCGCTAATCGTACTGACCTGAGTGTTGACCCGTGGATTAATAAGTATATTTTCCCCAATGGGTGTTTGCCGTCGGTACAACATATTGCCAAGGCCAGCGAGCCTTATTTCATCATGGAAGATTGGCATAATTTCGGGGCCGATTACGACCGAACATTGATGGCCTGGTATGAACGTTTCCAAGCCGCATGGCCAAAATTAGCTGAGAATTACTCGCCTCGATTTGAGCGGATGTTTAGCTATTATCTGAATGCCTGTGCCGGTGCATTCCGCGCCAGAGATATTCAATTGTGGCAGGTATTATTCAGCCCCAATGGGGTAGAAGGCGGTATTCGGGTCGCTCGTTAATATCTAACGTGATACTCTTTTAAAAAGACAGACTTAAAAAGGCAGGAGCACATCAGCCCTGCCTTTTATTATTTTATACGCGAGCGACTTTTTCAGCTGCTGCTACCGGAGCAATTTCGCGTTGCGCCAATACCCGCTCAACGGTATCCACTACAGCCTGTGTTTGGGGGTCTATTTCAATATTCACCCGATGCCCCAGTCGCTTTTTACCTAATGTGGTTCGCGCCAGTGTTTCCGGAATCAAATGAACGCAAAAACGGTTACCCACCACCTCGCCAATGGTCAGACTGATGCCATCAATACCGATAAAGCCTTTGTGTAATACATATTTCATTAAATCGTCGCTGGGCAGTCGAAACCAGATCTGACGGTTATTTTCTGAGGTATATATTTTGGCTATTTCAGCGGTACAAATAATATGACCGGACATAAGATGGCCGCCAATTTCATCACTAAATTTAGCGGCCCGCTCCAGATTAACTACATCGCCTACTTTAATATCACCCAAATTGGTAATACGCAGCGTTTCCTTCATTAAATCAAAACTGACTCGATTTCCATTAACCTCAGTCACTGTCAAACAGCAGCCATTGTGGGCCACTGAAGCACCTAATGCTAATTCAGGTAACATCTCAGTTGGCATTTCGACCACATGGGTGCGGAAGTTGGATTTCTCGTCAATGGCAACCACTGGCGCGGTGCCTTGAACAATACCGGTAAACATACGCCATGCCTCTTATCTGTAAAAAAATCTGTAGAAAAAAAGTTTCACTGCCCTGATTTTGCCTCAGAAGATCAGGAAAACCAAACCACTTAGACTAAAAATCTGTATTCGCGTTATTTCATTGAAACTGAATGACAAGGATTGCTTAAGCACTGCGAGGAGGTACAATCTTTTATACTCTTCGTGTTCCGAGAGTATTATGTTTTCCCGCTATTTTATTTATCGGTTACAAAACGATAAATTATCGCTACTGAAATTATAACTAGGTTATACCCATGCATCGTGAAGAACGATGGGTAGATAAAGGTGCATACGTGCAGAAGTATATCGTCGAAGCGCGTAGCTTGTTGGCTCTCGCTATTCCTGTTGTTATCGCGCAATTGTCCCAAACCGCCATGGGGGTGGTTGACACTATAATGGCCGGTTCTGTCAGTGCAACCGATATGGCTGCGGTGGCGGTGGGGACCTCAATCTGGTTACCGGCTATCTTATTTGGTCACGGATTATTGTTGGCGTTAACGCCGACAGTTGCTCAACTTAATGGCTCCGGGCGGCGCAACCAAATTGCTCATCAGGTCAGACAGGGCTTTTGGCTGGCATTCTGTGTCTCGGTATTAATTATGGTGGTCATCTATAATAGCGACCACATCATTATGCGCATGCATAATATTGATCCGGTACTGGCAGATAAAGCCGTTGGTTTCCTGCATGCCATTATGTGGGGCGCGCCGGGCTATCTCTTCTTTCAGGTGCTACGCAATCAGTGTGAAGGGCTATCCAAAACCAAACCTGGGATGGTGATTGGATTTATTGGTTTACTGGTTAACATTCCCATTAACTATATTTTCATCTACGGTAAATTTGGTGCTCCGGCATTAGGCGGTGTCGGTTGCGGGGTGGCAACCGGAACGGTTTATTGGGTGATGTTCTTAATGATGCGTTGGTATGTGACGCGCGCGCGCTCACAGCAAGATATCAAACTGGAAAAAGGATTTGCTGCACCGGACTGGCAAGTCATGAAACGCCTCGGGGGTCTTGGGCTGCCGGTTGCGCTGGCGCTGTTTTTTGAAGTAACGTTGTTCGCGGTTGTCGCATTACTGGTTTCTCCGCTGGGCATTGTCGCGGTGGCTGGGCACCAGATTGCCCTCAACTTTAGTTCATTGATGTTTATGTTACCGATGTCATTGAGTGTCGCCGCGACCATTCGTGTCGGTTTTCGTCTTGGTCAGGGTTCGGTTGACGATGCCAGAGTTGCTGCTTATACCAGTATTGCTGTGGGTCTAATGTTGGCGTGTGTCACCGCGATATTTACTGTGGTATTTCGCGAACATATCGCGCTGCTTTATAACAAGACACCTGAAGTGGTGGTAATGGCCTCACACTTAATGTTATTGGCAGCACTTTACCAATTGTCTGATGCAATTCAGGTGATCGGCAGCGGCGTATTACGCGGTTATAAAGATACCCGCTCTATCTTCTTTATTACCTTCACCGCCTACTGGTTGTTGGGGCTACCGAGTGGTTATTTACTCGGTTTGACCAATTATATTGTGCCCGCGATGGGGCCAAGTGGTTTCTGGATCGGGTTCGTTATCGGCCTGACCTCGGCAGCTATACTGATGGCGCTACGCATCCGCTGGTTACAAAAGCAGCCATCTGCTTTTATTTTGCAAAAAGCGGCACACTAAGCGCTTGTCATTATGGGCATTAATTGCTGACGCTCATCTCAGTGATTAATGCCCCGCCAAATAAGAAAAGCTGGAGAAAAAAACAGCGCAATGAGTAAAAGCGCAGCAATTACGTGAGTTTGCGATGAATATTATGTTTTTCTCCTTGCCAGAGGACGGGCGGCTCGTTAATATTCGTCCCCGCTGTCAGCATTGATGGCGAATAATAAGAGTGAAGATAGAGATAATTATATCCAAGTAATTGGAGTTGTAGCCAGGCAGCAAACGAGCGAGTCCCGTTGAACTGACACAAGTCAGTGATTCTGGTGAGTTAGAGCAGCTAACAACGCTACGGCTTCAAGATAAGAAGGATAGAATGTGCGTCCGTAGCTCAGTTGGTTAGAGCACCACCTTGACATGGTGGGGGTCGATGGTTCGAGTCCATTCGGACGCACCAATCTTATTATTAGAATGCCAAGTTATTAGAATGCCAAGAGTATCATGTGCGTCCGTAGCTCAGTTGGTTAGAGCACCACCTTGACATGGTGGGGGTCGATGGTTCGAGTCCATTCGGACGCACCACTCTCGCATTATCCTGAAATGGTAAATTGCTAGTTTTTCAATGCGTTCTTAGCTCAGTTGGTTAGAGCACCACCTTGACATGGTGGGGGTCGATGGTTCGAGTCCATTAGAACGCACCACTCTCTTATTTCCGATTATCTCCCTGCGCTAATCAATCTGACTTAATCCCCTGCAATCTGTTGATGTTGTTCTCAACAATTATTCCAGCTTCATTTTGTTAAAATTGTTAAAAACCTTTTTTGTTGCGCAACAAACTAAGCGTTATTCGCAAGGTTTGCGCGACTAATGACCCATTTTTATAAAAATCGGCAATGAGTTTCTGTTTTCTATTTCATTTCCCGCGACTTACCGCTTATAATACGAACCGTCGTTTCAGTTGAATGGTTTCAGCATCTTGATCTGCCGATACGCTAAAAAAATACAACTCACATTTACGCCATCGTATATCGATCATGCGTTTAGCCTCGTGCTAAAGTTTTCCACTCAACTTCCGCAACTGTCATCTATTCTTAGTAATGTTTTGCTTCTTGGTCACGTTTCGCTACACCAGACACTAATCAAATTCCACTCCGTTGCTGTATTTAACGGAATATTCGCTTTTAATCCATCACAACTTGTAGAAAAAATCCGTCATGAAAAAGACTAAAATTGTTTGTACTATCGGTCCAAAAACCGAATCCGAAGAAATGCTGACGAACCTGCTGAAAGCTGGTATGAACGTCATGCGTTTAAATTTCTCCCACGGTGACTATGAAGAACATGGTCAACGTATCAAGAATATCCGTGCTGTCATGGCAAAAACTGGCTTGAAAGCCGGTATCTTGTTGGACACCAAAGGCCCAGAAATTCGCACCATGAAACTGGAAGGCGGCAAAGATGCTGCTCTGGTTGCAGGTCAGACTTTCACTTTCACCACTGATCAAAGCGTTATTGGTAACAACAACATCGTTGCTGTGACCTACCCTGGCTTTGCTGCTGATCTGAAAATTGGCAACACTGTGCTGGTTGACGATGGTTTGATCGGCATGGAAGTCACCGAAGTCACTGAAAGCACTGTGGTATGTAAGGTGCTGAACAATGGTGATTTAGGTGAAAACAAAGGCGTTAACTTGCCAGGTGTTTCTATCCAACTGCCAGCACTAGCTGAAAAAGATAAAGCTGACCTGATCTTTGGTTGTGAGCAAGGCGTGGACTTCGTTGCGGCATCCTTTATCCGTAAACGTTCAGACGTGCTGGAAATCCGCGAACACCTGAAAGCCCACGGTGGTGAGCACATTCAGATCATCTCCAAAATTGAAAACCAGGAAGGTCTGAATAACTTCGACGAAATCCTGGAAGCCTCCGACGGTATCATGGTTGCTCGTGGTGACCTAGGTGTTGAGATCCCGGTTGAAGAAGTTATCTTCGCGCAGAAGATGATGATTGAGAAATGTAACCGCGCTCGCAAAGTTGTTATCACTGCAACGCAGATGCTCGATTCCATGATCAAAAACCCACGCCCTACCCGTGCAGAAGCTGGCGACGTGGCTAACGCCATTCTGGACGGTACAGACGCCGTGATGCTGTCTGGTGAAAGTGCTAAGGGTAAGTACCCATTAGAGTCTGTCACCATCATGGCGACCATCTGTGAGCGTACAGACCGTATTATGCCTAGCCGCATTGATACGCTGAATGATAATCGTAAAATGCGTATCACTGAAGCGGTTTGCCGTGGTGCAGTAGAAACCGCAGAAAAACTGGAAGCAAAATTGATCGTGGTAGCAACGGGTGGCGGTAAATCTGCCAAGTCAGTACGCAAATACTTCCCAACAGCGACCATTTTAGCACTGACTACCAATGAAGTGACCGCGCGTCAGTTAATCCTGACCAAAGGCGTGATAACTCAACTGGTCAACGAGATTGCTTCAACAGATGACTTCTACCGCATCGGTAAAGAAGCAGCTCTGGCGAGCGGCCTGGCACAAAAAGGCGACGTTGTCGTGATGGTTTCTGGTGCGTTAGTGCCAAGTGGCACCACCAATACCTCTTCCGTGCACGTTTTATAATCTTAACGCACGACTAAACGCTAATTAAAAACGCCGCTTTCAATAGCGGCGTTTTTCTTTTTGAGCACCGCTAAATAAACTTTCCGAAAAAACCATTTTATCTTAGGCACCCCAAACCCTTTTTCCCGGATAGGACTTATCCGAAAGAATCCGGCTGTTTTACCTCGTTTTTTTAACTTTTTTTTAAAACAAGATGCTTCTTTGAGCGAACGATCAAAATAAACCCCTCTAATACTAAAAATTTATTCTCTTTCGAAAAAACTTTGTGTAATACTTGTAACGCTACATGGAGATTAACTTAATCTAGAGGGTGTTAATAATGAATCGTACTAAACTTGTACTGGGCGCGGTAATTCTGGCTTCTACTATGCTGGCTGGTTGTTCAAGCAATGCTAAAATCGATCAACTGTCTTCTGACGTTCAGACTCTGAACGCTAAAGTTGACCAACTGAGCAACGACGTGAACGCAATCCGTTCTGACGTTCAAGCAGCTAAAGACGATGCAGCACGTGCTAACCAACGTCTTGACAACCAAGCTCACGCTTACAAGAAGTAATATTACTTCCTGAATGAAAAATGGCGCACATTGTGCGCCATTTTTTTGCCTCGCAGAAACTCGTCTCTGACGGTAACTCTCCCTGTTATCCCCTTCCCTAACCACCTACTTCATCAGCAACTTATTCATTCACCATGCCGATACGCAAAAAATTAGCCACGGCAAAATGATAACTGCCGTGGCTAAGATACGTTAAGTCTTAGATGTGTTAAGACCTGGATGTGTTAAGGCTTAGTTCGCTGCTGAGTAAACCGGGCCAGGCTGAACCAACTTAGGAATTTCTTGTTCAGTGGGTTGCTGACCTTCGCTCTGCGGTTGTGCCTGTTGCTCGCTCTGAGGGGCTACAGCAGCCGGAGCTTGTACAGGGGCAGTCTCACCTACAGTAACGATAACTGGCATGCCAGCACGGCGTACAATCGCTTCCTGAACCACTTGTGCATCAGTCTGGCTGTCATTGATAAATTTCTGCAGGCTGCTACTGATAGCAATTGGCATGGTTTGCGGATCATCACTGTCTACACGAGACAACGGCTGATGGACTTCCACATAACGCTTACCATCTGGTTCAACGGAATATTTAACCGGTTCGTTGATGATCTGTACGCGGGTGCCTTTCGGTACCGCTTTGAACAGCGCTTCAATATCATCTGGACGTAAACGAATGCAGCCGGAGCTGACACGCATACCAATACCGAAGTTAGCGTTGGTTCCGTGGATCAGGTATTCACCACCACCGGCAGCCAAACGCATGGCAAATAGACCCATTGGGTTTTCTGGGCCCGCTGGAACGACTGCTGGCAAAGTCACACCTTCAGCTGCGTAGTGCTTACGGATGTTGGCCGTTGGTGTCCAGGTTGGGTTCGGGATCTTCTGACTAACAGAAGTTGTCATCGTTGGAGTATTACGCCCCAACTGGCCGATACCGATTGGGTATACAATGACTTTGTTCTGGCCTTTAGGGTAATAATAAAGACGCAGTTCGGCCAGGTTGATGACGATACCTTCACGTGGGGTATCAGGCAGCAACATCTGAGTCGGGATAGTTAACACTGAACCGGGTAACGGCAAATATGGGTCAGCGTCTGGGTTTGCTTCCAGCATTCCCAACAAACCGATTTTATAATCGGCAGCAATAGCCTCCAGTGGACGACCATCATTTGGAACAGTATAGGTAGTATTTTCACCAATCAGACGACTATTGGCGGGCGGCAGAGGATACTCGGTCGCATTGGCAGCGGTAATACTTCCCGCCAGACAAGTTGCGAATAACATACCAATCAAAGTTAATGCACGTTTCATGCTTAGTTCCTACATCACTTCTTAAAATTCGATTCGGCTATCTACGTTAATTTTAGCAGCCAATAATAAGGCCACCATATAGTAACAGTCATTATTATAAAGGCAATTTATATCTCTAGAAATCAAGGTGTTACAATGTAATTTATTATGCTTCTTCCAACCTTGAGGGCGATTTAAGCTGCTGAAATTTCACCATTTTAAGACTGTGACCCATGACGCAAAAATGCTCAGTCACGGGAGAATAAAGCACAAAATGTTGACGTGAATCAGCCCGCTTTTAGTACCGCTGCTTTAGCACGAATGGCGCGGATCATGGCTTCAAGGCCTTGGGAACGCGAAGGGGTTAGATGCTGACTAAGGGCTAAATCGGCAAAGAATGGCCGAACATCAAGATCGATTATCTGTTGCGGGGTCAAACCCTGATACAGAATAAACACCACGGCAACCAGGCCTTTGACGATGGCGGCATCGCTATCACCGGCAAAAACCACCTGGCCTTCGGTTGAGGTGCTCATGGCAATCCACACCTGACTTTGGCAGCCCGAAATAAGGTTGTCAGGCTGGCGCTGCTGCTCAGTTAACGGCGGTAGCTGTGCACCCAACTCAATGACATACAGGTATTTTTCTTCCCAATTCAAACAACGGGAAAAGTTACGAATCAATTTATCTTTATCTGGCAAACCAGCCATAACATGCCTCTTACAGTAAAAATAAAAGCCGACTATTTATAATGATAATCGGCTTTCGGGGACTCTGTCGCGAGCGGTTTGCGCTAGCCCAATAATTTTTCGATGCGCAGTAATCCAGCCACCAAGCGATCCACTTCCTCGCGGGTATTATACAGTGCCAGTGACGCGCGACACATACTCGGGACTTGGTAGAACGCCATCAACGGCATGGCACAGTGGTGGCCGGTACGAATCGCAATACCATATTGGTCCAGGAAGCTGCCCACATCATAGGCATGGTGTTGCCCCAGATTAAACGCTATCACGCCTGCCCGTTTGGTCGGGCCATAAAGTGTCAGACTTTTGATCTGGCTTAGTTGCTCCAATGCATACTGCATTAGTGATTGTTCATATTGCTGGATCTGCTCTAACCCCAAGCCATTCACATAACTGATTGCTGCACCCAGCCCCATAATCCCCGCTGTATTTGGCGAACCCGCTTCAAAACGCCACGGCGCATCAGCAAAGGTCGTGCCTTGCGTCAAGCTGACGGTTTTAATCATCGCACCGCCCCCTTCCCAAGGCGGCATTTGCTGTAGCAATTCACTCTTGCCATACAAGATACCAATGCCCGATGGCCCATACAGTTTGTGACCGGAGAAGACATAGAAATCACAACCCAGATCCTGCACATCGACGGCTTGATGCATAATGGCTTGAGCGCCATCCACCAGCACCACCAGGCCCGCCGCTTTAGCTTGCGCCACGATCTCTTTAATCGGGTTCACTGTTCCCAGCACATTGGACACCTGGGTTATCGCCAACAGCTTGGTGGTGTTATCCATCAGCCCTGCCAACGCTGTAAGTTCCAACTCTCCGGTTGCCGTCAGCGGCCAGACACGAATTTCGATACCAATATCTTTGGCCAGCATCTGCCACGGTACAATATTGGCGTGATGCTCCATTTCAGTAATGATAATGCTATCACCGGCTTTGAGAGCATGGCGGCCATAGCTGTTAGCGACCAGATTAATGGCTTCGGTGGTGCCTTTGACAAAAACAATCTCTTCGGCAGAGGCTGCGTTAATAAAGCCCGCAACCTGACTGCGCACCGCTTCCATCTGCGCAGTCGCTTCGGCGCTCAAGGTATGGATGCCACGATGAACCGCCGCATAGCCATCACGATAGAAGTTAAGCTCTCTATCAATAACTATTTGTGGTTTCTGCGCACTGGCAGCACTGTCCAGGTACGCCAACGGCTGAGCGTTAACTTCACGGCTAAGCAGTGGAAAATCGGCTCTGATCTGTTCGATACTGGCTTGTCCAATAGAGAAACTCATAGCGACTCCCCAGCCAGCCGCTGTGCAATGCGCGCCAACACCACTTTGCGGATGGATGCGTGATGAATGGCTTCGGTCAATTCTGCGGCAAAAGCAAAAATAATCATTTGCTGTGCATCTGCCTGATTGATACCGCGTGATTGCAGATAAAACAGCTGTTCCGCATCAATGCGCCCAACGGTAGCCCCGTGGCTACACTTCACGTCATCAGCGTAAATTTCCAACTGCGGTTTGGTATCAACTTCAGCTAACTTACTGAGCAACAAGTTATTGTTGGTCATTTGCCCGTCAGTTTTTAAGGCGTGCTGAGCCACTTTAATCATGCCATTAAAGACCGCTTTACCCCGTTCGCGCACTATGGTTTTATGCAGCTGACGGCTTTCACAATAGCCCTTGTTATGCTCCAGATAAGTGCGGGTATCACAGATTTCACGCCCAATTGGCAGCAGCAGGCTATTAATGGACAACGTTGCACCCTCGCCATTTAACTGGGCGCTGGTATTGTGGCGAGTCAGCCCCGCCCCGAGCAAGAAACTGTAACTCTTGGCCCGTGCATCGCGGCTTAACACTAAATCGTTATGGGCAAAGTGGTAGCTTTGCGGTGTTTCAAATGCCAGTTTGCAATGACTCAGCTCAGCATTTTCACCCACTGAGATAGTCAGCCGCGCGCCAGTAAAATGCGGCTGTTCATTGAGGCTAACAAAATGCTCAATGACCTCAGCCTGTGCACTCGCCTCAATCGCCAGATGATGGCGATAATGGCTGGTATTCACCACCTCAGAACCCTTACCTGAGCTGATATGCAGCAGATAAAGCGGTTTGTCGCTGTGTTTCCCAGCGGGTAACCGAATGTGCAGACGTTGCTGAGCCAGACTCTCTGTCAGATGCAACAAAACTTCCGACCGAATAGCCGCAGGAAATGGGGTATTTTCTGTCGCAGGTGTCAGTTGATACGGGCCACAATCGCGGTCGCTCAACTCAGGGGCATATAACCCATCAATGAAAACCACACGATGCGCATCTTTGATCAATGAGAGATCATCGCACTGAGCCGCCGTGACTTCCGCTGCGGGGGCAAAACTGAAGTTGTGCGCGAGTAAGCGCTCCAGTGGTGTGTATTTCCAGTCTTCATGCTTGCTGCTGGGAAAGCCCAATTGCAGCACTTGTTGCCAATGTGCAGTCGCCTCAGCACTCTGATCACTTTGGTGCTGTTTAAGCTTTTGATTCTGTTTAAACAATTGACCAAAATGTAGCAACGCATCAGCGCGCTGTTTTTCAAGAATACGTTGCTGTTCCAGCATATTACTGTTGGTCGGTAAGCCAGCCATAGCCTTGCTCCTCCAACTGTTTCACCAGCGTGAAATCACCAGATTTAATGATTCGCCCCTGATACAACACATGCACAAAGTCAGGTTTGACGTAATCGAGGATGCGCTGATAGTGAGTCACAATAATAAAGGCGCGATCTTGATTGCGTAGTGAGTTCACCCCGTTGGCAACAATTTTCAATGCATCAATGTCCAAACCAGAATCGGTTTCATCCAAAATGCATAAAGAAGGCTCCAATGCGGCCATCTGCAAGATATCGTTGCGCTTCTTCTCACCGCCCGAGAAACCCACATTCACTGAACGGGTCAGTAAGTCTGCTGGCATTTTGAGTAACTCAATTTTCTCTTCGATAAAATCAGCGAAATCAAAACGATCCAGCGGTTCCTGTTGGCGATATTTACGTACCGCATTGACGGCAGTTTGCAGGAAGAAATGGTTGCTGACGCCTGGAATTTCTACCGGGTATTGGAAAGCCAGAAATACCCCCTCGCCAGCCCGAGCCTCAGGGTCAAGTTCCAGCAAGTCTTTACCCTTGAATGTCACACTACCCTCAGTGACTTCATACTCTTCCCTTCCGGCCAGCGCCGCAGACAAGGTACTTTTCCCTGAACCATTTGGCCCCATGATGGCATGCACTTCGCCAGGTTTGATCTCCAAATCCAAACCTTTGAGGATCTCATTACCTTCAACACTGACTTTTAAATTCTTAATGCTTAACATAAGTTTCCTTGGTGCGCAGGCGCGCAAAACTCTGCAAATGCTTATTCAACTGAGACTCAACCAACACTGTGTTCCAGGCTGATGGCTAACAATTTCTGGGCTTCCACGGCGAATTCCAGTGGCAACTCGGAGAACACATCCTTACAGAAGCCGTTAACAATCATTGAAATGGCATCATCTTCGCTGATGCCACGTTGCAAGCAATAAAACAGTTGGTCATCACCAATTTTTGAGGTTGTCGCCTCGTGCTCTAGCTGTGCGGTGTTATTACGCACTTCCACATAAGGGAAAGTATGTGCGCCGGAATCCGGGCCAATCAGCATCGAGTCGCATTGCGTGAAGTTACGGGCGTTATCCGCACCGGGCAAAATTTTAACCAGCCCACGATAGGTATTTTGGCTGTGCCCCGCAGAGATCCCTTTGGCAATAATGGTTGATTTGGTGTTTTTGCCAATATGGATCATCTTGGTGCCGGTATCGGCTTGCTGATGGCCGTTGGTTAATGCAACCGAGAAGAACTCGCCGATAGAGTTATCGCCCTGCAAAATGACACTCGGGTATTTCCAGGTAATGGCTGAACCGGTTTCAGATTGGGTCCATGACATTTTGGAACCCTCACCTTCGCACAGCGCCCGTTTGGTCACAAAGTTGAGAATACCGCCAGTACTGTCAGCCCCCGCAAACCAGTTCTGAACTGTCGAGTATTTCACTTCTGCATTTTTGTGCAAAATGACCTCAACCACTGCGGCATGCAACTGATAGCTATCACGAACCGGCGCAGAACAGCCTTCGATATAACTCACATAGCTGTCTTCATCGGCAATCAGGATAGTGCGCTCAAACTGACCGGTTTTGGCGGCATTGATACGAAAGTAAGTGGATAACTCCATTGGGCAGCGCACCCCTTTGGGTACATAGACAAAAGTACCGTCAGAAGCGACTGCCGCATTCAGCGCGGCAAAAAAGTTATCTTTGGCGGGAACCACTGATCCCAGATACTTACGCACTAAATCCGGGTATTCCTGAATGGCTTCACCGAATGAGCAGAAAATAATACCTTGTTCAGCCAATTTACCGCGATAGGTGGTCGCAACAGAAACCGAGTCAAAAATGGCATCAACCGCCACTTCAGCCCCTTCCCGCACTGGCACCCCAAGCTGGGCAAAGGCAGATTCAACCTCAGCGGTGAGGTACTCATTCATGGTGTGCGCGGCTGAATCTTCAGCTGATGACTGCTGCAGTGCGCCGGATTGCGAACCGCAGTTATCATCACAGCTACCGCAAGATGGCGCTGAGTAATAGCTGTAATCCTGATAATCCAGACTTTTATAATGCGCTTTCAGCCAATGCGGTTCTTCCATTTCTAACCAACTGCGATAAGCCCCGAGGCGAAACTCCAGCATCCATTCCGGTTCATTACGCTTGGCAGAAATGGCGCGAATCACATCTTCATTGATGCCCTTCGCCAGCTCATCAGTCGCAAGTTGTGTAAAAAAGCCTTCTTTGTAGCGACCATCGCTGACCCAAGCCTGCACATCATCTGGAACTTCTACATTGCTTCGTGTCATTTCGTTTACATCGCTCAAACGCCAAAGCTCTCGCCACACCCGCAGGCGTGCTGAGCTTTAGGATTATTAAATTTAAAAATCTGATTTAGCCCTTCGCGGACATAATCCACTACGGTGCCATCAATAAACGGCATTGCTTTTAGCGGTACGTAAAGTCTGGCACTACCATGCTCGAAAACCAAAGCATCACTGGCTGGCTCCTTAGCCATATCCATCACGTAAGCAAAACCGGCACAACCGGATTGCTTGACCCCCAGCTGCAACCCTTTTATTTCAGGATCCTGTTGCATGAGCCGTGTAATTTGCGCCGCGGCGCTGTCGGTGATCGTAACGCCTTGCCAAACATTATCATCAAGCGAAAATGTCCCGACGGATTCCTGTTGCATATGCCCCACCTTTTATCTCTTAATAATTAGCTGGCTGATTATGGGTAAATCAACACAGATTGTTCACAATGGTAGTGATAATAATTATCACTTCAACCGTTTGTTTTGCAGGGATATTAAGAAAAGTGCCGTTTAGACCTCAAATGAGGCGGCAACGAAAGAAGCATGCTGCGATGGCCGGAGAAGTCTGGGTAAACAAACACACTTTTATCGCCATGAAATAAAACAGTAATTACGACAGCGATGCCTGAATCCCTTGCTATATCAGAGGTTAATTACGGCTAATCTCTGTATTTTTAAACATTCATAAAAAATACCTATTTCTCCATTAACTTTAGCTGAAAACCCCCTCAGGGGGAACCTATCAGAGAGATTCGCCGCATTTATCAGATATACCCTTCATACTCCAAGCTGCATGTGCGTTGGCGGCTCTCGTACCCCGAATCACTTATTTGTCGTTAACCTTAAAGTAAGTAAGCTCATCCTTGAGGCTCACCCTGCGGGCTAGCATAAATGCTGTTCAAATCAGTTGCCGACCGATTTGTCACTCAATTGCCGCTTTCCCACAACTCGAATGATTTAGGGTATCCACACAAGATCAGAAGGTAAGCAATAGAAAGATGTGGTCATGAATGATATTGCTCAAGGCCCACAATTGGCGCTGAGCAATATATATTTATTTTTAGAGAGGTTATTTTGGCGATGATAATACCGCAGTGGTCAAACGAGAGGTGCAGCACAGGCGGTTTTGTTCATCAAAAATCTCAATCTGCCAAACCTGATGACTGCGGCCAACATGAATAGCACGACAACAGCCGCGCACTTTTCCTGACTTTACCGCTTTTAGATGGTTGGCATTGATTTCCAACCCCACGATGTTCTGCCCCTCAGTGGTACATAAATACCCAGCCATCGAACCCAGTGACTCCGCCAACACCACTGACGCCCCGCCATGCAGCAGACCAAAGGGTTGAGTTGTCCGATTATCTACTGGCATCGTAGCTTCCAGTTCGTCATCGGATAATCGAGTAAATTCTATGCCCAGATGCCCGACCATGCAGCCTTGGCTCTGTTGATTTAGCTGTTCCAGCGTTGCAGTGCGTTTCCAAAGCATCCTTTTCCCTTCCTAACCTGGCGTTGCAGCGGTGTTAGCTGCTCTCACTAACCCAAATCACTGACGGGTGTCAGCTCATCGGGATTAGCTCTTTTGCTGCCTACCTGCAACTTCAATTAGTTTGGGGCCCCTGCCTACTTGAAGTTGCAGAAATGTTAATAGCGGGCAAATCTTAAACCAATTCAAGTAGCGCTTGCAATGGATGTCGTATACCGTTGCCTTCAATACGCTTAACCTGGCTGCGGCAAGAATAACCGGTAGCTAAACAACGTTTTGCTGGCAGCTTTTGCAATGCCTGTTGCCAGGATAATGCATAAATACCTAACGAGTTATCGATGTTCTTCGCTTCATGACCATAAGTTCCAGCCATGCCACAACATCCTACACTGACGTTTTCCAGCCTGGCTCCATAACGGGAGAATATCGCAGCCCAATGCTGACTACTGGCGGGCAGTGCGGTAGTTTCGGTGCAATGGCCAAACAGATACCAGGATTCACCGGTCATTTGTTGCTCTTGCTGTTCAGCCAATGCCTCATGTAACCACTCATGCACCAGTTGCACATTAAAGTCACCACGGGAATCCGCCAGAATCTCTTTATATTCATCGCGATAACAGAGCACCAGCGCCGGATCAACCCCGACCATTGGTATCCCCAATAAAGCAATGCGGTTCAGAAAATCAGCAGTTTTCCGCGCCGTTTTAGCAAAACGTTGCAGGAACCCTTTGATATGCTGTGCTTTACCATTCGGCGAGAACGGCAGTAACACCGGATTGAAACCGAGCTTCTCCACCAGCCGGACAAAATCGGCGACAACCTGAGCATCGTAGTAGCTGGTGAAAGGGTCTTGCACTATCAAAACATGCTGACGGCGCTCTGAATCCGGCAACTTCTCCAACTGTTCCAGTGTCATGGTGCTGGCATAGTGACCGGACAATGACTGCTTCAAAGTTGGGCTGGAAAGTAACGGAAGATCCACCATGCCGATGCTTTTGCGGCTTAACGCACTAACCCACGGTTGCTTGAGAAAGAAGTTAAACACTTTAGGCGCTTTCGCCATCAACGGGGCATAGTCTTCTACACCAGCGACCACATAATCACGCAGTGGCCGATGATAGCGAGTGTGATACAACTGTAGGAAACGGGAGCGGAAACCCGGCACATCAATCTTTATCGGGCATTGCGTCGAGCAAGCTTTACACGCCAGGCAACCGGACATCGCTTCTTTCACTTCATGTGAGAAATCATAATCTCCCTGACTGGCATGCCAGGTATTACGCGTCTTTTCAATCAACCCGCGCAAGCTGGGGCGCTGAGTCGCCAGCCCATTTTCCAGTGCCACCGGATCAACCCCTTGTTCGGATAACAGCCGTAGCCATTCCCGAACCAAAGTGGCCCGCCCTTTTGGCGAATGGATTCGGTCACCGGTTATTTTCATCGACGGGCACATGGGGCTACGAGCATCAAAGTTAAAACATAATCCGTTGCCATTGCACTCCATCGCCCCACGGAATGAAGTTCTGACAAAGAGCGGGATACGTCTGTCGAGAGTACCGCGTTTGTCAGAAGTATCGACTTTCATCATCGGGGCATCACTCCCCAATGGAGAGCAAATTTTACCGGGGTTCAGTCGATTATCGGGATCAAATGCCGATTTTATCTGGCGCAACTCATGGTAAAGCACCTCACCGAAGAACTCGGGGCTATATTCCGCGCGAAAGCCTTTACCGTGTTCTCCCCACAATAAGCCGCCATAGCGCGCCGTCAGTTGCACCACTTGATCGGAGATCTGCTTCATCAGCATTTCTTGTTGCGGATCGCACATATCCAGCGCCGGACGAACATGCAACACACCGGCATCCACATGGCCAAACATGCCATAGGTCAGATTATGGCTATCCAGCAACTGGCGGAATTCCACAATATAATCAGCTAAATGGTGCGGCGGCACACAAGTATCTTCCGCAAAGGGGATAGGTTTCGCCTGCCCTTTACTGTTACCCAGCAAACCAACCGCTTTTTTGCGCATGCCATAAATGCGCTCAATTCCGGCTAAATCACTGCAAATCTGATAACCAATCACCCCGCCTTCGCGCGCCGCCATCAAATCATCCAAACGTTGGCAAAGTGATTCCATTTGGCTGTCAATCAGTGCCTTATCATCACCGGCGAACTCGACAATATTCAGCCCCAGCATCTCTTTATCCGGAACATCCGTAATGAGTTCTTTGACCGAGTGCCAGACAATATCCTCTTTCGCCAGATTGAGGACTGTTGAGTCCACGGTTTCCACTGACAGCGCTTTGGCTTCCACCATAAAAGGCGCATTGCGCAGTGCCGAATCGAAAGAGTCATACTTCACATTCACCAAACGGCGAACTTTTGGCAGTGGCGTAATGTCCAGTGTGGCTTCGGTAATAAAGGCTAGCGTCCCTTCAGCACCGGTTAAAATACGCGTCAGATCAAATATTTGTAGATCGTCACTGAACACATGGCGCAAATCATAGCCAGTCAGGAAGCGGTTTAATTTAGGGAATTTTTCCAGAATCAGCGCCCGCTGATCCCGACAGCGGTTAAGCACGGTATGGTAAATACGCCCGGTGACTGAATCTTCCTGCGCAATCGTTTCCGCCAGTGACGTCGGCATAGCGCGAGTATCCAGCATCTCGCCACCCAGCAAAATAGCGCGCAACCCCAGAACATGGTCGGAGGTTTTGCCATAGACCAATGAGCCCTGACCGGAGGCATCAGTATTAATCATGCCGCCCAATGTAGCGCGATTACTGGTGGATAATTCCGGCGAGAAGAAATAGCCAAATGGACGTAAGTATTGATTAAGTTGATCTTTAATCACCCCCGCTTCAACTCGCACCCAGCCTTGCTCTACATTGATATCCAGAATGCGGTTCATATGGCGCGACATATCCACCACAATACCGGTATTCAATGCCTGACCATTGGTTCCTGTTCCGCCACCACGTGGCGTGAAGACCAACGATTTAAAATTTTCCTGCCCGGCCAGACGACCAATCAGTGCGACATCCGCCGTCGAGCGCGGAAAGATAACAGCATCAGGAAGCAGTTGATAAATACTGTTGTCCGTCGCCATGGTTAGGCGATCTGCATAATTGGTAGCGGTATCGCCGGTGAATCCGTTTTGCTTCAAAGCATCCAAAAAATCCAGCACCAACTGAATAACACCTGGCGCTTGAGAAATCTGTGGGATCATTAGTGTGACCCTATCTATATGTGGGTTTGTTTTAAGGACTATTCCACTGAAAGACTATCCGTTACCCATCACCTTTGTCGAACGATTTATACCAATTCAGAACGATGGGAAAGAGATGTCTGGCGACCAAGGTTAAATACAGTAATAAATTATTAAGTATCAAAATTTTATATTGCGCAAATAATAATCAAACCACAATCAGAACGTGCTGTTACATCACTTTTACTGCAATCGGATTTATATTATCCCGAGGACATTGCCTTTTTTTGATAAAAATACAGCAGTAAAACTCAAGTGTATCTGTTAAAAACCGCTGAAATACACCATGATTACAGCTGACCCTGAATAAGATTGGTGCAAATATCTCATTAGTGCATTTTCTAATGAGTACAAATAAAACAGTGCGATGGCCACCTTGCCATGATTTGTGAAGTGAGAACCCACTGATGAATTACCCGCAGCTACGTCGTTTCGATTTACCCAAACTGATGTTTGGGGTGATATTCATTATGATAATGATTATCGCCAGTTTTTGGGTGGTACAGCCGTTTATTATGGGATTTGCCTGGGCTGGCATGGTGGTAATTGCTACCTGGCCTTTGTTGATCTGGCTACAAAAGATCTTATGGGGCAAGCGCTGGTTGGCCGCGATTATTATGACCATTCTGCTGATTTTGCTGTTCGTTATTCCCATTGCTCTGCTGGTCAGCAGCCTGGTTGAGAATAGCGGCCCGCTTATCCAGTGGGCATCCAGCCCATCCAATTTAAAAATGCCGGATGTCACCTGGCTAAAATCAATCCCCATGGTGGGTAACAAACTCTATAGCGGCTGGCATTCGCTAATTGCCGGTGGCGGTAATCTGCTAATCGCCAAAATTCAGCCGTATGTCGGTGCTGCTGCAACCTGGTTGGTCGCACAAGCCGCTCATATCGGCTACTTCTTGATTCATTTAGCGCTGATGGTGCTATTTAGCATTTTGCTCTATTTCCACGGCGAGCAAGTGGGTTTGGGTATTCGCCATTTTGCGGTGCGAGCTGCCGATAAACGTGGTGATGCAGTGGTTGTACTGGCAGCAAAAGCCATTCGCGCAGTGGCGTTGGGGGTGGTAGTTACCGCACTGGTGCAAGCTGTGTTAGGCGGAATTGGCCTCGCTATTGCCGGAATTCAATATGCGACATTGTTTACCGTCTTAATGTTTATTTGTTGTGTCGCGCAACTCGGGCCATTGCTAATACTGATACCTGCGGTCATCTGGCTTTACTGGACGGGTGATTCAACCTGGGGCACGATATTGCTGGTGTGGAGTTGTATCGTCGGGACAATGGATAACGTGTTGCGGCCTTACCTGATCCGTATGGAAGCGGATATGCCGATGATATTAATTCTGTCCGGCGTTATTGGTGGCTTGCTGTCATTCGGTATGATTGGTTTGTTTATCGGCCCAGTGGTGCTGGCTATCTCCTATCGATTGACCTCCGCTTGGGTCAATGAAGCACCGGAACCCGAAGAGAGCATTACCGAAGTCGCCAAACATTTAGAAGAGCTTTGAAATAGAATAGGGGTTATGCTGCCTAACCCCTATTATTCAGCAACATCCGCTACTGGAAATAAATAATAGCCTTTTTAATATTCACTTTTATATTCGAAACAACCGTTCGTATTAGTTATTAAATCAAGTCATTATTAATAACAAGGTGAAATCACTTTTATTGTAAATATATATTCAATCGATCTTATTCAGATGATTCTTAATGACTAAGTTACGGAATTTACTTATTATTATCGAGTAGTACTTTCCCCCGGGATATTTAAATAAATTATCTCATAATGACTTATTTAAATATCTGTAATCGAATATAAGTATTGCTGTGTGTAGTCTTTGCCTGTCACCTAAGACGGGCTTTTTTTTATTATATTCTGTGTAATTAGAATAGCGTCTGTATTAGCTACGTCCATTCCCTTGAATCACTTGAGTGATGGGGATGACGACCAAAAAGGATAAAAAATCCGCAACCTAAGCTGCGGATAATAAATATATTGGCCAAAGTGCTATCTATCGCAAAGTGCTATCTATCGCAAAGTACTATCTATCAGTGTTTGGTATGTTCAGCCAGACTTAACCAGGTTTGCACCACGGTATCCGGATTAAGAGATAAACTGTCAATCCCTTGATCCATCAGCCATAACGCAAAATCTTCATGATCTGAAGGACCCTGCCCGCAAATCCCGACATATTTCCCCTGACGTTTAGCGGCCTGAATAGCCATTGAGAGCAATGCCTTAACGGCTTCATTACGCTCATCAAACAACTCAGACACCACACCAGAATCCCTGTCTAACCCTAATGTTAATTGGGTCATATCATTGGAACCGATGGAGAAACCGTCGAAATGCTCAAGGAATTGATCGGCTAATAAAGCATTAGATGGAATTTCACACATCATAATGATTTTCAGGCCATTTTCGCCACGTTTAAGCCCTTGGCGGGCCAGTTCAGCTACCACTGCCTCAGCCTGAGCGACAGTGCGCACGAAAGGCACCATCACTTCAACGTTAGTCAAATCCATCTCATTGCGGACACGCTTAACCGCCTCACACTCCAGTGCGAAGCAGTCACGGAAGCTGTCTGCGACATAACGCCCTGCACCACGGAAGCCCAGCATCGGGTTCTCTTCATGCGGTTCATAGGCTTCTCCGCCAACTAAATTGGCATACTCATTAGATTTAAAATCTGACAAGCGCACGATCACACGTTTTGGCCAAAATGCCGCGCCGAGAGTCGAAATCCCTTCGGTTAAACGGCCGACATAAAACTCAACCGGATCGTCATAACCATTCATTAACGCCTTGATCTCGGTTTGAATTGCAGGCGGTTGAGTCTCAAACTCCAGCAGTGCTTTAGGATGCACACCAATCATCCGGTTGATGATAAATTCTAACCGCGCCAACCCAACACCTTCATTCGGCAAGCGGGCAAAATCAAAAGCCCGATCCGGATTGCCGACATTCATCATGATTTTCAAAGGCAAATCAGGCAATTCTGTCACCTGAGAGCTTTGAATAGAGAAGTCGAGCAACTCATGGTAAACATAGCCGGTATCCCCTTCAGCACAGGAAACCGTCACATTTTGCCCTTCTTTCAGAATATCAGTGGCATTACCGCACCCCACTACCGCTGGAATACCTAACTCACGCGCAATAATGGCGGCATGACAGGTTCGCCCGCCACGGTTAGTGACGATGGCCGCTGCCTTTTTCATGATAGGTTCCCAATCAGGATCAGTCATGTCGGTTACCAGCACATCACCAGCCTGAATTCTATCCATCTCGCTAATATCATGAATAACCTTAACTGGCCCGGCACCGATGCGATGCCCGATAGCACGACCTTCCACCAGCACATTACTCTGATTATTAAGCTGATAGCGCTCCATAACCTGCTCGTTGGAACGCACGGTTTCCGGACGCGCCTGCACAATAAACAGCTGGCCGGTATGGCCGTCTTTGGCCCATTCGATATCCATCGGACGGCCATAGTGTTCTTCAATCAATAAAGCCTGATGGGCCAGAGCTTCAACTTCGTCATCACTGAGAGCGAAACGATTGCGTTGCGCCTCTGGCACATCTTCAATGCGGACTTGTTTACCGTGGTCTTGATTTTCGGCATAGACCATACGAATTTTTTTCGACCCCATATTGCGGCGTACAATCGCGGGTTTTCCCTTACGCAGCGTAGGCTTATGTACATAAAATTCGTCAGGGTTTACCGCCCCCTGCACCACCATTTCCCCCAAACCATGGGCCGCGGTGATAAAGACCACTTGATCAAAACCGGATTCGGTATCAATGGTAAACATGACACCCGATGAGGCAAGATCTGAGCGCACCATACGTTGCACCCCCGCGGACAGTGCTACGCCGCGATGGTCGTATCCCTGATGTACGCGATAAGAAATGGCCCGGTCATTAAACAGTGAAGCGAAGACATGCTTGATAGCAATCATCACCGCATCAATGCCTTGAACATTTAGGAAGGTTTCCTGCTGCCCGGCAAAAGAAGCATCCGGCATATCTTCGGCTGTCGCTGAAGAGCGCACGGCAAATGATGTTTGTGGATCATCAGCTAGCTGCTGATAGGCATCGTGAATTGATTGTTCGAACTCAGGATGGAATGGCGTTTCAATCACCCATTGACGAATCTGTGCACCAGCTTTAGCTAACGCCGCAATATCATCAACATTGGTTTGATCCAACAATTGATAGATGCGGTTATTAACGCCGCTTTGCTCCAGAAAGTCGTTAAACGCCTGAGCGGTGGTGGCAAAACCATTGGGCACCGAAACACCCAGTTCAGAAAGATGGGTTATCATTTCACCCAGGGAGGCATTTTTGCCGCCAACCCTTTCAACATCGTGCATGCCAAGCTGGTTGTACCAAAGCACATTACACAGATTTAGGCCATTGTTGGACATCGAAACAATCCTTTTTACATTGTCATTAATTACGGACGATCAGTAGGGTACATCTGCCCAAAATCATTGGCGTTGCAGGTGAGTGAGCTGCGGCGTCAATGACGAAGGAGACATTTCAGACTAGCACAATCATCTATAGCCCATAGACAGGTGAATCGATCAACCCAACAAGAAAAATGTTTTTCAGGCTATTCTGACAGCAAACTCTTTACGGATAAGCCGAATAAGGCACACTGATGGGGTTAATCAGTGGTATAAATCGGCCAGAAATGACTCAGGAGTCAGCGTGGAAAGAAGTGTATTTTATATTTCGGATGGGACGGCCATCACTGCCGAAGTGCTCGGCCATGCCGTTTTATCGCAATTTCCAGTTAAAGCGACGACTTTCACGCTGCCCTTTGTTGAAAGTGCCACGCGTGCTCAAGAAGTGTGTGAAAAAATTAATGAAATATACCGCGAGACCGGTGTCAGGCCTTTGGTTTTCTATTCGATAATCAGCCCTGAAGTTCGGGAACTCATTCAGCATAGTGAAGGGTTCTGTCAGGATATCGTGCAAGCGCTGGTGGCTCCACTTCAGGGTGAACTGGGTGTATCCCCACAACCGGTACTCAATCGCACCCACGGTTTAACCGAGAGTAACCTGGGAAAATACGATGCACGTATTGCGGCTATCGACTATGCATTAGCGCATGATGACGGTATTTCTCTGCGTAACCTCGACCAGGCTCAGGTGATTTTATTGGGCGTTTCCCGCTGCGGCAAAACCCCCACCAGCCTGTATCTGGCCATGCAATTTGGTATTCGTGCGGCCAATTATCCTTTTATCGCCGATGACATGGATAATTTACAGCTCCCTGCGGCGCTGAAGCCCTTTCAGCATAAGTTGTTTGGCTTAACGATTAATCCTGAGCGACTGGCCGCTATTCGAGAAGAACGCCGTGAAAACAGCCGCTACGCCTCACTGCGCCAATGCCGCATGGAAGTCGGCGAAGTGGAAGCCCTGTTTCGTAAGAATCAGATTCGCTATCTGAATTCTACCAACTACTCTGTTGAAGAGATTTCAACCAAAATTCTCGATATTTTGGGCATGAGTCGGCGGATGTTCTGATTATCCCTTTCGTCCTTGAGTTGCAGGGGGTTTGCTTACTACCTGGCTGCGACTCCAATTACTTTGGCTACAAGTATTCATTATGGTGATAATTTAAGGCTTATTTCAGCAAAATTTCTATGAATCATGACGCTGGCAGTTGAATTCGTCTATTTTTGGTTTATTGTGATCGCCATCACTTCCCGGTATTCCTGCCGCAACGAAGAACAGATTTAGAGGAATTTTCATGCACAAAACTGATGAACTGCGGACCGCGCGCATCGATAGCTTGGTGACGCCACAACAATTGGCAGAAAAGTTACCGATTTCCGAAGCTGTTGCTGATAACGTGACAGCGTCACGTAAACGAATTGAAAAAATACTCACCGGTGAAGATTCGCGCCTGCTGGTTATCGTCGGCCCTTGCTCGATTCACGATCTGGATGCCGCAATCGATTATGCAAAGCGATTGAATGTATTACGGATTCGCTACCAAGACCGACTTGAAATCGTCATGCGCACCTATTTCGAAAAGCCGAGAACCGTGGTTGGCTGGAAAGGGTTGATCTCAGATCCCGCGCTTGATGGCTCATGTCAGGTCAATTTAGGCATTGAAATGGCGCGCCGGTTGCTATTAGCCGTTAATGAGTTGGGCCTGCCTACTGCCACCGAATTCCTTGATATGGTGACCGGCCAATATATTGCCGACTTGATTAGTTGGGGTGCGATTGGGGCGCGGACGACTGAAAGCCAAATCCATCGTGAGATGGCCTCAGCCCTCTCCTGCCCGGTTGGTTTCAAAAATGGCACCGACGGTAATACCCGTATTGCTATTGATGCGATCCGCGCGGCACAAGCCAGCCATATGTTTTTATCACCGGATAAAACCGGCCAAATGACGATTTATCAGACCAGTGGCAATCCACATGGGCATATTATTATGCGCGGCGGAAAGACGCCAAATTACGGTGCATCTGATATTGCCGCTGCTTGTGATAGCTTGCGTGAATTTGATTTACCTGAACATCTGGTGGTGGATTTCAGCCACGGCAATTGCCAGAAGATGCATCGCCGCCAATTAGAAGTTGCCGCAGATATTGGTCAGCAAATTCGCGCGGGATCCACCGCTATCGTCGGTGTGATGGCAGAAAGTTTCCTGGTTGAAGGCACACAGAAAATTGTTGCGGGTCAGCCGCTAACCTACGGGCAATCCATTACTGACCCTTGCCTGAATTGGGCCGACACCGAACAGTTACTCAGTTTACTGGCCGATGCTGTCAGTAGCCGGTTCAACTAGCATTAACTCGATTTAAAATCAGTGATGGAATGACATTTAGCTAAGGCTCCACTCCATCACTGAGCTAAATATATCAGGCCACTCCATTCACACCTCCTCACCTTATGTCTGCCTAAATCATTCAGCATACAAATTACTAATGAAAAGCAAGACATTGGAATAACAACTAATTAAGTCCAGGGTTGAAACCAATAGCGCATGGGGATGATAATCATTATCAACTTGCTCATAATATCAACTCAAAGAAAGTATCTTATGCACAAAGCGACATCCATAACGCAAAACGCAACCGGCCAAACCGTTTCCTCTTTGCCACTTTCATGTATTAACAGCCAACAATTACTTGGACAACATGAAGTTGTCGCCATCAATCACCAGGGTCAGCTTTATTACTTACGCCAGACCAAAGCAGGAAAACTGATACTGACGAAATAACCTTCAGTCAGTCTCCTTGCTTAACACTATTGCCCCGACGCCAGCCACCTAATTATCACTACTCAGGCAGCCAGCAATCCATTGATTATATTAAACAATATATGGAGAGCTGTTTATGCCTCGTTTTTTTCGTTTATCTTCATGCAGTTTGGCTATTGCTTTAGTGCTGTCGTCAGCAGCCATAGCCGATCCCACATCCAAAAGCCACTCTGACACGCTGAAAGTAGTTGGTTCACGTACAACCATCGACAGTTTTAAACACCCCGGTGTGGTCACTGTTATTGATGCTTCGATGCCACAAAAGCAAACCGCCACCACTGCCGGTGAAATGCTACAACACATACCTGGAGTCACGGTTACCGGGGCGAGTCGCACCAATGGGCAGAACATCAATATCAGAGGCTATGATCAATATGGCGTACTGATATTAATTGATGGCATCCGTCAGGGAATCAAAGGAGTGCATTTTAATGGCACTTTCCTTGATCCCGCATTGATTAAAAAAGTCAGTGTTATTCGTAGTCCAGCGACCTCGTTAATGGGTGGCGAAGCCTTGGGGGGAGTGATTGCCTACCAGACTGTCGATGCTGCTGATTTACTGGCAAAAGATCAAAATTTCGGATTTCGTGTCAGTGGCTTCGGTGCTACCGGTTATCACAGCACAGGCTTGGAGATGTCGGTGTTTGGCCGCACTGAGCATCTGGATGGTATTTTTGCCTTCAGTAAACGAAAGGTTGGCAATATTTATCACGGCAATGGCTCTGAAGCACCGAACGATGAAGCTATCAACAACCTGATGCTTAAGACCACCGCCTACCTTTCTGACAGCCAATCGTTGACCACCGCCCTGCGCTATTTTAATAACCGCGCCCTGGAACCTCGTATGGCCAATCAGAGTGCGCCGAATTCAAATATGAATATTAACCCGATGATAAATCGTTCCACCATTCAACGTGATGCTGAGCTGACCTACCGGCTGCAACCACAACACCTTGATTGGTTAGATGCCACCACCCAGCTTTACTACTCTGAAATCAATGTCAGCGATGATGTACGCCGTGAAGGTTATGGCAGCCGCAAACAAGCCACCCGTGGGATAAAACTGGAAAATCGTAGCCAACTATTTACCCACAGCCCGGCGGCTCATCTATTAACTTACGGTGTTGAAAGCTACCAGCAACAGCAAATCCCCAAAGGCGTTATTCGCAGTTTTCCGCCCGCTGAAATCAACTTTTCTTCCGGTTGGCTGCAAGATGAGCTGACCTTACGTGACCTTCCAGTCACCTTGCTGGCCGGTACCCGTTTTGACCGCTATAAAAACAGCCGTGAGAATTTTGCTGATAGAGAGGTTAAAAATTGGTCATCAAGTGGCGCAGTTACCGTCAATCCCACGGATTGGTTGATGTTATTTGGTGCCTACCATCAGGCATTCCGCACCCCGACACTGGCGGAGCTTTATAATGACTCGATCCATTTCTCTATTCCCAGTAAATGGTTCCCGGTTGTTAATCGATGGAAGCCCAATCCCAACTTAAAGCCAGAAAGCAATGTCACTCGCGAAGCCGGTTTCGGTTTGCATTTCGATGACCTGCTGACAGATAGCGATTCAATGAAACTGAAAGCCAGTTATTTTCATATTGATGCCAAAGACCGCATTACCAGTGAAGTCAAGATGCCGTTCATCTCGACTTACATCAATATCCCGCGCAGTAAAAGTTGGGGTTGGGATGTTTCCCTGGATTATCAACATCCCTGGTTTGACTGGAATCTGGCCTATAACCGCACCCGTGGCATCAACCTTGATACGCGCAAGTTTATCAACAGTATCAACCCAGACACTGTCACCAGCAGGCTGAATGTACCTATTGCTAACAGTGGGTTGAGCACCGGCTGGATAGTCACCATGGCAGAAAATACTAAATTTATGAAAGATAATGATGCCCAAAATGCGTCAAACCAACCTAATAAACCGCAAGCTGGTTATGCCGTGCATGATTTTTATCTCAGCTATCGCGGGCAAGGTGGGTTCAAAAGCGTCACCACCACCGCGGTACTCGGCAATGCCTTTAATAAAGCCTATTACTCACCGCAAGCAATCCCACAAGACGGACGTAATGCCAAGTTACTGATCAGCTATCAGTGGTGATATTTCATCTGCCTGATGGTGGTAATAGGTTAAAAAATAATCACCATTAAATGGCTCTATAGAACCCTGCCATTGCACACCTGCGATGGCACTACATGATAAAGGAATAAATAAATGGAAATGACACTGTCTCAGCAGTACCTCAATACGAAGCAAGTTCATCCTGAACTCTCCTCTAAAGATTTAGCACAAACACTGAATATCAGTGAGGCAGAATTGGCGTATGTCCGTGTGGGGGAAGATGCCGAGCGGCTGGATATCAGTGCCACTACGTTGCTTACCGAGTTGGAAACTGTTGGCGTCACTTGCTCGGTGACCTCCAACCCATATGCGCGACATCAGTTGATGGGTGAATATAAGAACTTACGGCTGCATGGTCATCTGGGATTGCTCCTTAACCCGCGCGCACTGGATTTAAGACTATTTTTCCGCCACTGGAATGCTGTTTTCAGTATGTACGAAACCACAGCGCAGGGTGAGCAACTCAGCATTCAATGTTTTGATTTCCAAGGTAATGCCATTCATCAAATCTATTGTACCAAAGAGACAAATCAGGCTGCCTGGCAGGCATTGATCGCAAAATATCGCATCACCGATAATCCCCGATTGGAATTAAAACATCTTGATGAGCAACCCAACGCAGAATCAGCTATCGACAGCGCCATCATTGATACTGAATGGCGCAAAATGAATGATATTCATCAATTTTTTATGTTACTGAAACGCCATAACATTAGCCGACAACAAGCCTTCCGCGCGGTTGGCGATGATCTGGCGTATCAAGTCGATAATCAAGCTGTAATACACATACTTAAGGCGGCACAAGCGGGTCTGAATGAAATTATGCTGTTCGTCGGTAACAGTGGATGCATGCAGATATTCACCGGTGCTATTGAACAATTCTCAGCCCGGGAAGAGCATCAATCCGCGGGTGATCAGTGGGTTAACGTAAGCAATTCTCGATTTGATTTACAGCTAAACCAACAGGCTATTGCAGAAAGTTGGGTGACACGTAAACCGACCAAAGATGGCTTTGTCTCAAGCCTGGAGTTGCTCGATGAGCATGGGAAGCATATCTTGCAAATTTTTGGTCAACGCAGCGAAGGCCAGCCAGAGCAAACTCAATGGCATCAACAACTGGCTGAATTGACCCCAATAGGCGTGCCGCATGAATAAATGGCGCGCGGCACTTAGATTTATCATTTCACTGTCATTTGTTATTTCAATGAATGGTATTGCCACACCACGTATTGTGACCATTGGCGGCGATGTCTCTGAAATCACTTATGCACTCGGTGCCGGTGACCTTATTGTGGGCCGAGATAGCACCAGCCTGACTCCTGATGCATTGAAAGCGCTACCCGATGTGGGTTATATGCGCCTGCTCAATGCTGAAGGTATTCTTGCTTTAAAACCTACCTTGATTTTGAGCAGTGAGCGCGCCGAGCCATCAAGGGTGCTGAAACAAGTGATGGAGTACGGAGTCAAGCTTATCTATGTCCCCGCCGATAAATCGCCGCAAGGCGTGATAGATAAGATACGGTTGATTGCCGCTACTGTCAGTCAAGAAGAGAAAGGCCAGCAGTTGATACAACATTACCAGCAACAGTTGGACACTGTGGTATCAAGCCCGCTACCGGTGAAAGCATTGTTTGTCATGATTCATGCCGGAATTCCCCCGTTGGCGGCGGGTTTAGATACCGCAGCCGATAGCATGTTCAAGGCATCGGGGCTTAAAAATGCAATTAAGGAATTCAGCGGTTATCGTCCGCTATCACAAGAAGGGATTATCGACAGTGCCCCTGATTTACTCATCGTGACTACACATGGTGTGGCATCACTCAAGGGGGTAGAGAATGTCTGGCGGTTGCCGGGGCTTGATCTCACCCCCGCGGGGAAACAAAAACGGCTGCTAGTGCTTGATGACATTGCCTTGTTGGGGTTTGGTTTACAGACCCCTGATGTTCTTAAGCAACTGCGTGCGGCGGCTGAATCAAACTAATGTGAAGCTGCCCTTAAGAGTGATGGCGGCGGGGGCACAATCCCCGCCCCTCATACTGATTAACTGGAGCAAGAAATTTCCAGATGTTTCCCCCAGTCCGGTGGCAATGCGGCTAAGTCATTGAGTTCAGGTTGTTCAGCAAAAGGCTGCTGCAAAGCCTGATGTAAACGCTGTAAGGGCTGAATATCATCTTTTTCTGCCTGATCGATGGCAAGCTGCGCCAAATAATTGCGTAATATATATTTAGGATTCACCGCTCTCATGGCTTGCTGACGCTGCGCATCATCAATTTGCTCTTGCTGCAAACGTGCCCGATAACGACTATACCAACTGTCGAAAGCGGCTCTGTCGATAAAGTCATCTCGTAACGGCGATAACGCGGAATGTGTTTCCACTTCACTTAACAAGCGGAAGGTACGGGTATAATCGCGCCCTTCTTTGATCATCAAACTTAATAACCCGGTCAATAAGTCATTATCCTGACTATCACTGTCGGAAAATCCTAATTTAGCGCGCATTTGCTGACCGTAAGCCGCCATTAATTCTGGCTCATAAGCTTCCAGCGCCTGTTGTAATTGCGCCGTTGAGAGCAAACCAGACAGGGCTTGCCCCAGCCGGTGCAAATTCCATAGCGCAACCGCTGGCTGATTATCGAAAGCATAACGCCCCTGATGATCGGAGTGGTTACAGATATAATCGGGTACATAATCATCAAGAAAGCCGAATGGGCCATAATCCATGGTAATGCCAAGTATCGACATATTGTCGGTATTCATCACACCATGAGCAAAACCGATGGTTTGCCAATGCGCCATTAGCCGCGCCGTGCGCTTAACCACATCAGTAAACCACAGCAAGTAACATTCCTCTAGCCCGACCCACTGTGGCCAGTGCCGTGCGATAACATAATCAGCAAGTTGTTTGACTTGGGCCGGTTGCTGCCGGTAGTAAAAATGCTCGAAATGACCAAAACGCACATGGCTTTCAGCTACGCGCAGTAGCATTGCTCCTCTCTCCGCTTGTTCGCGATAAACCGGATGGTCGCTGGTCACTATGGTCAACGCACGGCTGGTAGGAACCCCTAAATGGTGTAGTGCTTCAGAGGCCAAAAATTCGCGCACGACGGAGCGCAATACCGCCCGCCCATCCCCCATACGGGAATAAGGCGTTAAACCTGCACCTTTCAAATGCCAGTCCATATGGCGGCCATCACTGAGTTTTTGTTCCCCGAGTAAAATGCCACGCCCATCGCCAAGTTGCCCAGCCCACTGACCAAACTGGTGCCCGCTATACACTTGTGCCAAAGGCTCCATACCCGGCAACAACATTTCACCTGCCCATACTGCGGCTTTCGGGTCACTGAACCAACTGGTATCAAGCTCTAGTTCCCTGGCAAGTGGCTCACTATGATAGAGCAGGCGCGCCCCTTTTAACGGTGTCGGCGGCAAATGAGTATAAAAACCACTCAATTGCTGCCCATAGCTGTTACTAAATTGCGGTGAGTTATCAAGCTCAGCGCCAGAACCCTCATTAGCAGCCGTGATATTTAAGGATGACATTAGCGTAATACCTCCGCTAGCCAGCATTGAACTTGTAGCAGTTCAGCTTGTGATTCAGGAAAATCATCGCTTAATTGCAAACAAACCGCATCAATAGCAGCAGGACGATATTCCACGCCTTGTAATCGTTCGGCCAGCGCCTCCAGCGGGGCTGGGTTCAAGCTGTCGCTAAATATTTGGCAGCGGTCAATGGCACCGTGCAAAACATCAAAATGGAGTTCAATTCCGCCCCAGACAAAGCGGGTATCGACAAGATGGCTAAACGCGGGTGCCTGACCAAAGTTCCACTCCCAGCTACTTTGTTTAGCGAATTGTTCGGCGAAACCGGGCAGATCTGGCAATGCTTGTGGCGAGATGATTTCTGCGAAAACTTTTTCATCGTAATAATTGAAGAATGCTTGCTCAATAGCGGCACAGATTTTTTCGTGGTTAATTCCCGGCAACAGTTCAACCAGGTTAGTCACCCGCGACCGTACTGACGTGATGCCTTTGGCTTGCAATTTTTTTGGGTCGGGATTGAGGTAATCAGCAAGACGATTGAGGTCGGCATTGAGCAATAACGTCCCATGATGAAAACCACGATCTTTGGTTTCTTTATAAGCGGAGCCAGAAACTTTGCGCTCACCATCATCCTTAATCACCACCAAGTCATTACGACCCGATGCTGTCGCCTGAATACCAAGCGATGCCAAAGCATTCAGAATAATTTGAGTCGATATCGTTTTATCATATTCAGGTTTACCGGCCATAAAGGTGAAACAGGTATTGCCTAGATCATGGAATACCGCCCCGCCGCCACTACTACGCCGAGCCAACTTCACTCCGTCTTGCTCCATACGCCGAGTATTACACTCTTTCCATGGGTTTTGAGCACGCCCTATCACCACGGTATCGGCATTGCGCCACAAAAAGAGAACCCGTTGATCTGGCGACATTTGGCGGAAAATGCACTCTTCTACAGCCAGATTGAACCAGGGATCGTAAGAATCAGAAATGAGTAACCGAAGGGATGACATAAACGCGGCTCCGAACCAAATTAAGCAGCCACTAAGATAACATAACCTGCATAGATATCTTTAGATCGAGGGAATGAGAGTTAGAATGGCTAACTTTCTGCGGTTTCAAGAGTAATACTACTTCTCACAGTCATTGGAGTTGCAGGTAGGCAGCAAGTGAGCAACAAATCGGTCGGGAATCGATTTGAACAGCATTGATGCTAGCCCGTAGGGTGAACCTCAAGCATGAGGTTCATTAATCCCGATGAGCTGACATCAGTCAGTGATTCGAGTGCGTGAACGCAGCTAACACCCCTGCGGCTTCAAGGACATCCCCCTCACTCAAAGTCATTGGAGTTGCAGGTAGGCAGCAGTGAGCAAATCCCGGTGAGCTGACACAAGTCAGTGATTCGGGTGCGTGAACGCAGCTAACACCCCTGCGGCTTCAAGGACATCCCCCTCACTCAAAGTCATTGGAGTTGCAGGTAGGCAGCAAGTGAGCAAATCCCGGTGAGCTGACACAAGTCAGTGATTCGGGTGCGTGAACGCAGCTAACACCCCTGCGGCTTCAAGGACATCCCCCTCACTCAAAGTCATTGGAGTTGCAGGTAGGCAGCAAGTGAGCAAATCCCGGTGAGCTGACACAAGTCAGTGATTCGGGTGCGTGAACGCAGCTAACACCCCTGCGGCTTCAAGGACGAAGAGTGTAGCTTTACATTCGGCGTGCTTGCCAATACACCCGTTTCCAGTAAACATTCTCCAGCGATGAACGAATGACACCTTTGCTCGTTGAAGCATGAATAAACTCATCATTAGTATCGTAAATACCAACGTGCAACCCATTCTGGCCACTGCCGGTTTTGAAGAATACGAGATCACCCGGCATGAGTTCATCGCGGGAAACTTTTGTTCCTAAGGTGGTTTGTGCGACAGTAGTACGGGGTAATTGCATATCAAAACGATCGCGGAATGTGCGATATACAAAACCAGAACAATCAACGCCACGTTGATCCAGCCCCCCATTCCGATAGGGTGTGCCTTCCCATTGGCGCAGTTGTTCATTCAGTTTGGCAACCACTACAATAGAATCAGACAAGTGACCACTTGGTGTCGGGGCATGGCTGCTACAGCCGGCGAGGATCATGCTGACCAGAAAGATCCAGAAACGTATCCGCATCGATAATTCACCAAAGATAAGGCTTTGCCAATTCACCAAACAATTAGCTATGCGCTAATGCACGACATCTGATAGCTAATTTAGCTATCGAGTCAGGAAAAGACAAGTTATATGAATGAGATAATAGATTTGATTCAGACGGATAATAGCTATTAATGACTCTGTGAGTAAAGGGCTTATCGTGCCTAAGAGTATTCCTGTGGATTATGCCGCGACAACGCCAACGGACTATCTCTTAATGTGAATCTCTCAGCAACCAGACTAATCTTTTGCGATTGGTTTTGTATTAATCAGCCATATTCCCAACAGAATAAAACCCGCACCTAATGTTTTCAGTAAAGTTGCAGATTCACTGAACCACGGCAAAGATACTGCACCTAAATAGACCAACGCATAACTGAGGCTCAATAGTGGATAAGCGCGATTAAGCGGCAAATATCTTAGTGCAAAAAACCAACATAACATTGATAAAGCATATCCCGCCAATCCACAAATCACTGCAATAAATTGTGGCAAATGATTGAAAACGAATTGCCCATTAATATCGGCCAATGACATTAATGGCGTATTCATCATGCCCCACTTGAGTATTAATTGGGCAACGGTCACCAGCACTACACTTCCAATTCCCCACCCGTACCCTTTCATAGATGCCAACTAATCAAAAGAATGCCAAACATAATGGAAGCAATCCCTAACCAATGACGAGAAGTTGCTTGCTCACCGTAAAAAAATTGGGCAGCCAAAGTGACCAGCACAAAATTAAAGCTGAGGATCGGATAAGCAACACTCAGAGGTAAATGTTGCAATAAACGTAACCACAGCAACATCCCTAAACCGAGTAACACCACGGCGCTAGCAAGCCAGCGCAATGTTGGAGCTAGCCGATAGTGTTGTGGCAAAGCCCAAGATTGCGCAGCTTGCTTCTGGCACAACTGCCCAGCACAAGTCAATAAACTGACTGTTATCAATAACAAATAGCTTGTCATGGTGTTTTCTTGTACCACAAAAGTGCCAGGCGATTCATCAGGCTAACCTTATCTGCTGCTGGTAGACTATCCGGTATTTTTTCATTACGAGATAATTGAATCACCAACGAGACATCACCTTTCTGCCTCGCATGAACCAGCCAGTCGCTAAAATCTTGTGCACTTATGTAGTGATCTCCACTGTCGGCATAATTCAGCCCATAAGATAACTCACCCTTCTCGCTGAACATCAAGATATCACTACGTTTCAGCTCCCACGCCAATCCAGCTGCGACACCGACACTGTCTGTCGCCACATAACGGCTGCTGCTAAGCTCATTAAAATTATTTTGAATGAAATTTTGTGGCTGTTTGGAGTCAATAACCTGTTGTGGGATAAGATAGCCGACAAGCAATATAAACAGTAATGGGCAAGCCGCAGCCCAGTGCCAATGACGAGCGTTATTTCGCATTGTTGCAAAACCGACTATGCCCCACCCAGCAAAAGCAATTGTCGCAAGAATAACTTTTTGATGCTCTTGTGGCCCATAAGCCACCAAATGCCCTACCCACCCCATACCAATAACTAAAATAGCCAGCGCGCAGATAAATCCAAAAATAAGGTTTATCGCACCATTAACCTTTAATGCACGCATATGCATTTTATTGGCACAATCGGTGGCATAGGCCGCCATCAATAAAGATAACGGTGCCATACAAGGTAGAATATATGTCGGAAGCTTCCCTTTGGCGACACTGAAGAATATCAGCGGCATTAGCACCCAACTGAGCAAAAAGAATAGCTCCGGCCTGGCAACCCGTTCGCGCCATCCTTTAAGTAGGGCCGCTGGTAATAACCCCAACCACGGCAGGACTCCAAGGCATAAAATAGGCAAGTAATACCAAATAGGCGCTTTATGTTGAGCGTCCTTCTCGGCAAATCGCTGAATATGTTCAACCCAGAAAAAATAATGCCAAAAGTCAGGCTCGCGTTGAGCAATCGCTAATGCCCAAGGCAAACTCAATATCACAGCCCCTACAATAGCTATTGGGCCAAAAATAATGAGTTCTTTTACCCTTTTTTGCTGAATGACGATCGGCAATACCGAAATAACCGGTACCGCTAAGGCCAAAAAGCCCTTGGTCATAAACCCCATACCGCAAGCTAAACCGAGGAGAAGATAGGCTCCTATTTTTTGTTTCGCCGTTTCTGCTCGTAGCGTGAGATAAAAACAGACCATTGAAGCGGTTAGCCACAATGAAATCATCGGATCCAGTACGGCATAAGAACCAATACTAAATACCAATAACATGGAGAGATAAATTAATGCCGCTAAAAATGAGGTGGAGCGATTACGCCATAATAACGTTGCCAGCCAATAAACGAATACGGCACTCAGTGCAGTACTGAATATTGAACCGAATCTTACAGCGAAATTAGTATCACCAAAAATCCACTGACTAATATTATTAAACCAATATCCCGCGATGGGTTTTTCAAAATATCGAATCCCCAGCAAATGTGGCACTACCCAGTCACCACGCTGTAACATTTCCCGGCTTATCTCAGCGTATCGTGTTTCATCTGGTTGCCATAATAAACGGCTATTAATGGGTAATAGGTAAACCAGTGCAAAAAACAGTGCCAGCAGCGCAGCGCCACTTCCTTTTAACAGCTTCATTACGCATCCTCTAACGCAGACTGACACCCTAACCACCCCTCTCGACCAGGGAAGGCAGCTCGAACCACTTTCCCGACAGGCAGTGAATCCAGATTCTTGGGCAGTAACGAACCAAGAGCACAAAATTGAATACCGCGCTCTTTTGCCATGACTAATAATTGATCGAACATTAATGCCTGTGACATCCCCTCAACCTCGGCATGAATGGTGTAAACCGGCACACCGTTGTCGTGCGAAATGGCATTTATGATGAAGTTATTAAAATCTTCGGTCCGAACTTCGCTACCAACAACTTCGTCATAAGTGGGTAAAGTGACAGGGATTTGTACACTTCCAATGCTACCATCAGGTAATAATGGACGAAAAGGATGAGTACCACGACAATCACTGTTATAGCTGAAAGAGAACAACTGTTTAACCGCCAGAACGCGTTCATCAGCTCGCCAACCAGCCGCCGCAGAACAGGTCACCGGCTGCTGAATGCTATGTTGTAATGCATCAATGCCCAATTGCACCTGCTCGGTTAATTGCTGTTCTGACCACGTTGCCACTTTAGCTTGCCAGCCCTGATGATCCCAGGCGTGTAAGCCCACTTCATGACCCGCTTGTAATGTCGCTTTCATCAGTGGCCCAAAGTCTTTGGCGATTTGCTTACCCGGCCACGCAGTGCCTGCCAGCAAAATATCCCAACCATAAAGTGAGGCAGCATTAGAACGCAGCATTTTCCACAAAAAACGAGGCCGGAAAAGACGCCATAAATGGCGCCCCATATTGTCCGGCCCAACACTGAAAAAAAAGCTGGCACTAATATCATGTTTTTCCAGAACAGCAAGCAATGATGGCACACCTTCCTTGGTTCCTCGGTAGGTATCTACATCAATCCTTAGGCCAACTTGCTTCATACGTGATGCTCATCCTTCGAGGTTTTACTTTGCTCAATGACATTTTGCTCAAGTACATTTTGTTCAAGTACATTTTGTTCAAGTACGACGCCACGTAGGAAGAAGTCTAATGTTTCCATGACGGTTTGCTCTAAAGCAATTTCTGGCTGCCAATCTAAAATACGGCGCGCATTGCGGATACTAGGTGTACGGTATTCCACATCCTGATAACCTTTTCCATAATATGCGCTACTTTCAATATCCTTAAAACCAGCGAACGGCGGGAAATTATGGCGTAACTCATGCTTTTCAAAACATCTTAATAGCATTTCAGCTAACTCACGAATACTGGCTTCATTCGTTGGGTTACCGATATTAATTATTTGCCCATCACAAGCGCCATCACGGTTTTCAATAATACGGAACAGTGCTTCGATGCCATCATGAATATCGGTAAAGCAGCGCTTTTGCTCCCCACCATCGACAAGTTTAATTGGCGAGCCTTCGACCAGATTTAAAATGAGCTGTGTAATGGCGCGGGAACTCCCAATACGAGCGGCATCAAGGTTATCCAACCGTGGCCCCATCCAATTGAATGGACGGAACAATGTAAATTTCAGATTTTCTTTCGCGCCATAAGCCCAAATAACACGGTCTAGCAATTGCTTGGA